>CAZVCT010000043.1:0-11014 GCA_964625655.1 uncultured bacterium | reverse complement strand
GCCCCAGGGCCAGCGTGGCGAACGGCCGCACCCGCAGCCCCGGCCGCATCCGCACTCCTGGCCGCAGCCGCAGGCGCCGCGCCTTGGCGGCCGCCCTCACGAGCCTCCCTCCGGCGCCGCTGGCGCGAACCGCCCCCGCAGCCAGCCGAGGCCCGTGGCGGCCGTGGCCACCCCCAGGGCGCCGACGCGCGCGAGGCCCCACACGTCGCCGCTCAGCACCGCCCGCAGGTGGCGCGCCGCAGCGACGGGCAGCGTGCGCGTCAGGTACGCCGCCTCGCTCGACAGGCCGGCCGACGAGCGCACCAACCGCGACAGGACCGCCTTCGACAGCCCCTCGGCGTAGCAGCGGCTCAGCAGGTAGCGGGCGGTCAGGCGTCCTTGCGGCACGTGGTGATGCACCACGGAGCGCGGTACCAGCACGACGGCGCCGGCGCCGAACGCCTGCCCCACCCGGATGCAGATCTCGGTCTCCTCGCCGCCCAGCGGGATGGCGTCCACGCGGCCCAGGCCGGTGGAGAAGGGGCCCACGGCGCTTATGGCGCTGCGGCGGAAGACCATGCTGGCGCCGATGACGTTGCGCACGGGCACGGCGTCCGCGGCCCCCTGCGGCGTCCCGTACCCCGGCAGCTGCCCCGGGTACGAGCAGCCGATGGTCCAGTCGAACTCCTCGGGCCACCAGGCGGGGCGCTCGGCCGCCAGGGCCGGCAGCACCGTCCCGCCCGTCACCATCACCTTCGGGTCTTCGAACGCCGCCACCTGCAGCCGCAGCCAGTCGGGCTCCGCCACGGCGTCGTCGTCGAGGAAGGCGATGAGGTCGGCGCTGCTGGCGTCGATGCCCGAGTTGCGCGCCGACGACAGGCCCCGGGGGCCGGAGTTGGCCACCACGTTGGCGAAGGCCAGGTCGGGGTCGGCCCGCAGCTCTGCCTCCAGCTCGGGGGCGCCGTCCACGACGACCACCACCTCGGGCTTCACGCCCTCCTGGGCGCGCAGCGAGGCCAACGCCGCGCGCAGCAGGCCGAGCCGTGCACGCGTGTACGTGCACACGACCACCGCGACGCTCTCGCTCGTCTTCACCGGCGCTCCTCGGGCCTCGTTCGCAAGCACCCCGGATGGGGCGCGGTCACTCTTCTCGCTGCAGCTCCGTGCAGGTGGTGGCGAAGGCGCCCTGGGCGTCCACGGCCGTCAGGCACAGTTCCAGGAACTCTTCGCCACGGTCGGCGGCGTAGAAGGCGCCTTCGGAGCCGGAGGCGGCCGGGGGCAGGCCCTCGGGGTTCACGCCGTCAGCCGTGTGCACGCGCAGCTGCCACCTGAGGGCCTCACCCTCGAGCGGCTGCCCGTCCGCGTCCTCGCCCCGCCCGGCGTACTCGATCACGTCGCCGGTGCTGTAGAGGGCGCCGGCCGCAGGCGCCTCGATGACGGCGCGGGGGCCGTCCGCGCCGACGCGCACGACGTACTCGGCGGTGCTGGAGACGCCCGCCTCGTTGGTGGCCGTGATCCTGACGATGTGGTCGCCGTCGAAGAAGATCCAGCTGCCGTCGGGGAACGGCGAGGTGTACTCGGCGCCGAACTCGACCTCGAACTCCAGGTCCGAGCCGGCGGGGTCGTAGCTGCGCGACGCGTCGACGCTCACCTGCAGCGGCGCCCGGCCGAACAGCGGCGAGACGTCGGCCACCACCACGGGCGCGCCGGCGGTGGCCGCGCCCTCGGCAGCTTCGGAGCCGCCCGTGTAGCGCAGCCGCACGATCTCGCGGCCCCAGACGTTCAGGTAGTAGAGCTGGTCGTCGGGCCCGGTGGTGATCAGGACGGGGAAGGGGACCTCGGCGAAGTCCTCCATGACGCCCGGTTCGCCCTCCTCGTTCAGCTGCACGATGCGGATCCAGCCCTGGTAGTAGTCGGTGATGAACAGCGCGCCGTGGTACTCGGCGGGCAGGCGCTCGCCCAGGTAGACGTCGCCGACGGTGATGGCGCCGCCCGTGCCCTCGCGGTTGTAGGCGAAGGCGGGTGGGGTGATGTCGCCCTCGAGGCCCGCGTACACGTCCTGGCAGAGCGGCTGCTCGACGGCGAACGTGGGCTGCTCGAGCAGCTCGGCGTTGCCGCCCTCGTAGCAGGGCCAGCCGAAGTTGAGGCCGGCGCCTACCTTGACCATCTCCCAGGTCGCCCAGCCTGCCTCGCCCATCACGGGCTCCCAGGTTTCCGGGTGGAAGGTGAAGCTGTAGGGGTTGCGCAGGCCGTACGACAGCACCTTCGAGCGGTTGCTGTTCGGGTCGCCGTCGAAGAAGGGGTTGTCGGGCAGCCCCTCGCCCGTGATCGGGTCGATGCGGAGCAGCTTGCCGGCCAGCGAGTCGAGGCTCAGCGTGCGCACGTGGTACGGCCGCGGCGAGACGTAGTCGGCGCCGTCGCCGCTGCCCACGTACAGGGCGCCGTCGGGCCCGAAGCGGACGCGGCCGCTCGTGTGCGAGTGCTCGTCGGCGGGCAGGCAGTCCTGCACGTAGCCGGCCTGGAAGCCGCAGGACGGCTCGTCGGGGTAGCGGATGGCGGGGTCGCCCATGTGCTCGAAGGTGCTGTTGCCGCCCACCAGCACGAACTCGGAGTCGGGCAGGGCGCGCAGGTGGTCGGCGGCGGGGTCGGCCGTGACGCGCACGATGCGCGATACGCGCGTGCCCTCGCCGTCCGGCCCGGCGGCGCCGGTCAGCGCCTGGACCTCGGGCGGGTCGTACGTGTAGGACAGGTAGACGTAGGGGACGTCAGGGAAGCGCGGGTGCAGGGCCAGGCCCGTCAGGCCGCGGTCGCCCAGCTGGTTCACCTCGTCGCGGATGTCGAGGAACGGCTCTTCGAGCAGTTCGCCGTCCAAGGCGACGCGCACGCCGCCCGACTTCTCGGCGATGAACAGGCGCCCGTCCTGGCTGAAGGCCATGTCCACGGGGCCGTCGACGTTCGTCACGTACGGCTCGGCCACGAAGCCGGGCGGCAGCACGACCTGCTGCGCGCCGGCGCACACGAACACCCCCAGGACGACCAGCAGGAACAGCGTTCGGCTCAGCAGCTTGGTGCCGAGCACGTAGGAAGGGCTGGCGTTACTGGGGTTCTCTGGCATGGTTAGGCTTCTACCCTCTTCTCCGCGGACTGGCCGTCACCGGTGGCGGCCTCTCCGCTTGCTTGTGCGCGGCGATCGTGCCCGGGTTCGCGGCGTTCGCCCTGGCGAGCGGTGGAGGTGGTCGGAGTGGCCATCTCCTTGCTGCCGTATCCGTAGCCGTATCCGTAACCGTAACCGGTCTCGGAGCGCCCGCCGCGGCCCGGCTCGATGTTCGTGAGCGCGATGCCCAGCATCCTTACGCCGATGCGCTCGAGCAGCCCGATGGCCGCGCTGACGGAGCGCCGGTCGGCGTCGGGCATGCTGACGGCGTAGACCACGCCGGTGGTGTGCGGCGCCATGGTCATGCTGTCGGCCACGGGCAGCACGGGCGGCGAGTCGATGACGATGGCGTCGTAGTGCTCGCTGACGTCGCGCAGCAGGCTGGCGAACGAGCGCGACAGCAGTTCGGTGGGCGCCTCGGCGGCGGCGAACGTGGGGATGATGTCGAGCGCGGCGCCGCCCAGGTCGATCTGCAGCGGCTTCACGGGGCGCTTGGGGTCCTTCAGGTGCTCGGCGAGAGTGTTCGCCTTCAGCTCGGGCGTGGGAACCAGGCCCAGGCGCTTGAAGAGCTGCGGTTTGCGCATGTCGGCGTCGATCAGCAGCGTGCGGTAGTCGTTGCGCGCCAGGCTCTCGGCCAGGCCGAGGGAGACGGAGCTCTTGCCCTCGCTCGGGCCCGCGCTCGTCACCAGCAGGATCTTCGGGTGATCGGTGGCGGTGGCGAAGAGGACGTTCGTGCGCAGGTAGCTGGTCGCCTCGCGCGGCAGGTGGATGACGCCGTTCTGCAGGCGCGGGAACTCGCCGATGACCGGCAGGTTGGTGACGCGGGTCAGGTCGTCGCCGCCGCGGAAGCGGGTGTCGAGCGCGTCGCGCAGCAGCACGAGGCCGTAGACGAGGAACAGGCCGAGCACGAACGCCAGCGCGGCGTTGCGCACCGGGCGCGGAGCGGAGGGAGACATGGGCGGGATGGCGGGTTCGAGCACCTCGAGCAGGCCCACTGCCGAGGTACGCAGGGCGCGTGCCGAGTTGAGCTGCAGCGCGCGCTCGGCGCGCAGGCTCTGCAACCCTTCGATCACTTCGGGGACGGCCGGCTCGGCGAGCTGGGAAAGCGCGATCTCGGCATCCAGCGCCGCGATCTGCGTTTCCAGGGTGTCGACGATGACCTGGAGGTTGTTGGTGGCGCGCCCCTCGTCCCAGGCGAGCATGGCGGCCGCCACGGCGTTGGCCGCGTCGGCGGCGGTGTCCGGGTCGGTGTCGCGCACCGTGAGGCGCAGGAGGCTCGACTGCGAAGCCGTCTCGACGCGCACCGTTATCTGGTCGGCGAAGTCGTCGACGGTCCTCGGGCTCGGGTTGGCCTCGCCCATGCGCTGCAGGGCGTTGGCCAGGACCAAGTGGCTCTTGGTTGCCGCCTGGTAGGCGCTGATGTCGATGACGGGCGCCGTCACCAGGTTCACGCCGAAGTTGCCCTGCAGGTTCGAGTTGGGACGGCTGGCTAGCAACGTGGCGGTGGCGTCGTACTCGGGGGTGGTGCGCGAGCTGAGGAAGTAGGTCAGCGCGGCCGCCCCCACGGCGACGCCCAGGGCCAGCAACAGGCCGCGTCTGAGAAGCGCGATCAGATCGCGCAACGTAAGTTCCGGTTCGTTCTCCACTCTTCTCACCGTTCCAGGCGTGAAACGCCGGTAAGTCACTGCAGGCTGTGATGGATCCGTTCGGCCCGCAGGTTCCGAGCGGTAAACGAAACCGCCCCCCGAAGCTCGAGACGATATACATACGTGCATCGCGTTCCGGCTTCCGCGCGAGTTTACCAGAGCGCTGCACGGTTGGCATGAATCGGCTAAACCGGTCATGCGAAACGTCGCGTGATGGTCGTCACAACCATGGTGCCGCTCACGGTTCTCATGCCGTTCGGTCCGAATCTTTAGTTCGACGGGGGCGAGCCCCTCGTGACTGCTATGAAACCCGTCCTGTATCTGGGCGCCTGGGCCGGGTGGAGCGAGTGGCGCAACCGGTCCGAGAGCGCGGCCCTTCCTTGCTTCTTCCCCTGCTCGGCTAAGTAGACTCGCTGCACCATCCGGCCCACGAGAAGTGGGGTTGGAGCTTATGTCGCAACAAGATCTTCCGGGGAGGCCCCGGATCCGCAAGTCCGTAGCCGTTATGAACATGATGCTGGCGGTCACTCTGATGGGCGTGCTGACGGTCGCTTGCTCGACCGCGGGCGGCTTGGGGTCGGGCTCCGACGTGGAGCTGCAGCAGCCTGGGCCCGATGGGCCGCAGGAGCCGGGCACCGGGCAGCCTTCCGGGATCTGGCAGCCCAAGCCGGGCACCAGCTGGCAGTGGCAGCTGACGGGCAGGCTCGACATGGACGTCGACGTCGAGGTCTTCGACATCGACCTGCACGGCACGTCCGCGAGCACCATCGCCGAGCTCCACGACAGAGGGAAGAAGGTCATCTGCTACTTCAGCGCCGGCAGCTTCGAGGACTGGCGCCCTGATGCGGACGCCTTCCCGAGCTCCGTCAAGGGCAGCAAGATGGACGGCTGGGACGAGCTGTGGCTCGACGTGCGCCAGCTGGACGCGCTGGGGCCGATCATGCTGGAACGCCTCGACATGGCAGCCGAGAAGGGCTGCGACGCCGTCGAGCCCGACAACGTCGACGGCTACTCGAACCGCACCGGCTTCCCGATCTCCTACGACGACCAGCTCGCGTACAACCGCTTCCTGGCGAACGCCGCGCACGAGCGCGGGTTGGCGATCGCCCTGAAGAACGACCTCGAACAGGTGAAGGACCTCGTCGACGACTTCGACTTCGCGATCAACGAGGAGTGTTTCACGTGGAACGAGTGCCACATGCTTTCGCCGTTCGTGGAGGCCGGCAAGGCCGTGCTGGGCGTGGAGTACGGCCACCCGCTCGACGCCTTCTGCCCCACCACCAACGCTTTGAACTTCGACTTCCTGCGCAAGGAGCTGAACCTGGGGGTCTACCGGGAAGCGTGCCGCTGAGGAAGCGGCCTTCGCTCGAACCTCGCCTCGGCCCGCCTGCCGACCTCAGCGGTCCGGCAGGCAGCTGACCTCGCGGTTCGTCACCTGCAACGGCAGCCCCTGCGTCGCCGCACGCGACGCGGCGAACGCCGCGAGCTGCGGCCGGTTCGCGTAGTCGAGCAGATACAGCTGACGGCCGGTCGCCTGCAGGGCGCCCAGCCACTTCACGTTCTCCTGCAGTTGCGCCGGTCCCAGGCTGCGGTAGCCGTCCTCCCAGGTCGTCGAGTAGGCCTCGAAGAGGAAGGCGTCCACGAGCGGCGCCAGCTGCCTGTGAAGCGTCAGGCCGCGGTTGGCGAGCAGGTAGCCAGGCCCCGGAACGCTAGCGTCCGTCGTGCCGACCGCGCTCGCCCCGGCTCCGTCCACCAGCCGGCGCAGTTCGGCCACCAGCTCCAGGAGGGCGGCCGCGTCCTCGGGATGGCCGGGCGGCGGCTCGAGCGTGTCCAGGAAGAGGCCGGTGAAGCCCCTCGCGAGCGCCGCGTTCGCCTGCCGCGCCACGTGGGCGCGCCAGCCGGGATGCCCCACGTCGACGTAACGCCCGCCCCAAGCGGGGTTCCGGCTGGGGCGCTGCCAGGGCGCTTCGGGGCCCGTGTCTTCCGTCAGTGAGAGGTAGGCGAGAGGCCGCGTGCCGGCCTGCCGGAGGCGCTCGAGCTCTGCCGGCGAGTAGCGCGTCGGTTGCAGCACCACCCTTTCGAAGCGCTCGAGGACGTCGACGCCGCCTTGCCCGTAGTAGACGAACAGTCGTCCGTGGCTACAACAGGTAGACGGCATACCGCTCCACGTGCCGGAGCGTCCACAGCACCAGCAGCAGCTGCGCGGCGGCGGTGAGCGCCGCGAGCGGAAGGAACGGCACGCCCGCCAGCGCCGCCACGGCTGCCAGCAGGAAGACGACCCCCGGGACGGCAGGTACGCCGAGGCTGAACGAGACGACGGCCAACGCCAGGCAGAGGCCGAAGAGCGCGAAGGCGTGCCAGTGGTAGAGCCACGGTTGCGCCGCAGCGTCCAGCTCGACGAACAGCCCGAAGGCCGTCGGCACGAGGTAGGCAGCCACGTACAGAAGCAGCGCGCCCTGGGCCCGCGGGGCGTAGTGGGCAGGGTCGGTGTCGCGCCAGAGCCGCTCGGTCAGCTGAACCTTCAGTGCCACGTACCACGATTGCGACAGGAGCAGGATGCCCAGCAGCAGAACGGCGCCGGGCACGATGTTCGCCCCGGCCGGCTGGTCGCGGAGCAGCGCGACAATCAACACCCCCTGCCCCACGCCGTAGAGCAGCGGGTACCAAGCGGTTCCCAAGCGAAGGCGCAGCCACCCCAGCGCGCGCCAGGCCGGGCGCACGAGGATGGGCAGGCAGAAGGCCGCTCCGGCCGCCAGCGCCAGCAGGTGCGGCATGGGTGTATGGGTCGCCTGCAGGGCGTCGATCGCCAGTCCGGCTCCGACCACCGTCGGCAGGGCCAGGGCCAGCCACGGCAGGTTCGACCAGAGCAGGGCGGCGACGACGAGCCAGACCACGACCGGCGCCAGCGCGTCGATGCCGAAGCGCAGCGGCAACCAGGCGGCGCCGACGGCGAGAACCCCGAACCACAGGATCAGGGAGACGAGTTCCGAATGTCGTTCTGGCGCCATCTCGCCCCGAGCGCGCGACAGCAGCGCGGCGCCCGCCTGCGACCACACGAGCACGACGATGGCCGGCAGCAGCACTTCGGTGCTGTCGTAGGCGCCCAGCAGGAAGGTGACCGCGAACGCCAGGCCCATCGCCAGGGGCGTGAACCGCTCCGCGGCGTGGTTCGGTCGGACCCGCTTGTGCTCCGGCAGCCGCGGGGTGCGTTCGAAGAGCTCGTGCGCCAGCTCGAAGTGGCTGTCGACTCCGAGGCCCGCGAGCGCCTGCTCGCTGTTGTAGCCGAGCGCTTCCAGGTGCGCCACGATCTCGTAGGGGTCGGTGGCTTCGACGCAGAGGCCGTTCAGGGAACGGCTCAGGCGATCGATGGGGTCGCGGCTGCGTCTCTCCTTCCGCTTCCAGCCGCTGTCGATCACATGGGGCGCCACGTACTCCGGTGGCTTGTAGACCAGCCTCTGGCTCACGCAGCCACCTCGACCCGCGCCTGACCCGACAGCTCGGCGTACAGGCCGCGGTAGGCGTCGTTCATGCGCGCCAGGGTGAAGAGGGAGAGCGCGCGCTCGCGTGCGCCGTTGCCGAGTTCCCTGCGCAGCGGCGCGTCGGCGAGCAGCTCGGCCAGCGCGTCGCCCAGCTGTTCCGGGTTGCGGGGCGCCACCATGCGCCCGAAGGCGCCTACGGCTTCGCCGACGCCGCCCACCATGGTGGCCACCACGGGCCGGGCGCACATCATGGCCTCGATGGCCACGTACGGGAAGCCTTCGGAGATGCTGGAGAGGGCCACGACGTCGCCCGCGTGGTAGGCGCGGTGGACCGGCGAGACGGGGCCTTCGAAGGTTATGGCGTCGTCCAGGCGCAGCCGGTGCACGAGGCTCTTCACGCGCGCGCCGTAACGCTCGTTCCCGCGCGGCACGGGGCCGAAGAGCCGCAGCCTGGCGGTGGGTACGGGTTTCCGCGCCTGGACGAAGGAGCGGATGAGGGTCTCGAGGTCCTTGATCGGGTCGATGCGCCCGACCCAGGTGATGGTCGGGTACGCGTTCAGGGCGTCGCCGGGTGGCGGGAACGCCTCGGGCGCCACGCCGTTGTAGACGACGCGGGTGCGCTCGGGCGCCGCTCCCAGCTCGATCTGCCAGGCGCGGTTGAACTCGCTGACCGACACGATCAGGTCGGCGTGGCGGTACATGGTCCGCGCCAGCGCCCGGTAGAAGCGGGCGCGCAGCAGCTTGAGGCCAGGCGGGTTCCCTTCGGCCGTGAGGCTCAGGTAGCGCTCGCGCAGGTACAGCCCATGCTCGGTGAGCATCAGCGGGATCCCGTGCGCCTTGGCCGAGAGCCAGGCGGGGATGGCCGAGAGCCCGTTGGAGGTCGTGTGCGCCTCGTCGGTGGGCGCCGGTATCGACAGCAGCGGCGCCAGGGTGCCCTTCAGCCAGTTCACCGCCAGCGCCACCTCCGCGAGGGGCGGCGCCTCGCCGCGCAGGCGCAGCATGGCTTCGCGCACCTGCTCCCATACGACCGGCCGGTCGAAGAGGGGCCACAGGTCGACCCGCGAGCCGAGCGTGCCGAGGCGCAGGAGCCCCCCGGTGAACGCCTCCAGGTCGCCCTCGGTGAAGCGCAGGAACTGCTCGAGGCCCGTGTCGAAGTGGCGCACGGTGGAGCCGTCGTGGCTGGCCAGGGCGCCGCTGCCGCGTGTCCAGAGGCGCACCGAGCTCATGCCGGTGACGTTGACGGGCAGTCGGTACGCCGGCGTCGTGGGCAGCGGCCCGGTCACCTCGAGCACGTGGAAGTCGTGCTCGCTCATGCCCCTGATCAGTTGGTCACACCAGTTGCTGACGCCGCCGATGGAGGAGGGGTAGGTGCCCTCGGTCGACAGTAGGATGCGCATGCTCTCTGCTACTCTCCGAGCGCGAACCGCGCTCCGATCGCGATGTCTCGTTCCACCACGAGGCTGCAGGTGCCGCCGTCGCAGGCGCCGGAGAAGCCGTCGAAGGTGGCGCCGAACAGCGGTACGGGCGTGATGGTGACCACCGTTCCCGCCTCGAACTCCGCCTCGCACGTGTCGAGGCAGGCGTGGCCGCCCGGCGTGATCAGCGCGAACCCGATGCCCCTTCCGAAGACGTTCAGCGAGACGGTGTGAAACGCGGTCGTTGGGTCGCCGGGCGGGTCGGTAGGCGGGTCCGGATCGGTCGGCGGGTCGGTGGGTGGGTTCGGGTCGGTGGGTGGGTTCGGGTCGGTTGGCGGGTTCGGGTCCGTCGGCGGCTCCTGAGGGTCGAAACGTGCGGTGACGGCTCGAGCGGAGCTCATCACGGTGGTGGCTGGGTTGGTCGAGCCGGTCAGGTCGCCCGACCAGCTGGTGAAGCTCCATCCGTCGGCGGGAACGGCGGTCAGCGTGGCGGTGGCGCCGGCCGCGTAGGTGCCCGCGCCCGTCACGCTCCCCTCGCCCTCCACGTTCACCTGCAGTTCGAACGTCTCCGGCGTGCCGGGGTCGCCCGGGTCGCCTGGTCCGCCCGGGTCGCCTGGTCCGCCGGGGTCGCCCGGATCGCCCGGGCGGAAGCTTACGCTCTCGCCGGCCCCGAAGTCGCGCTGCGAGATGAGCTGTCCGCCGTAGCGGATGTCGGTGGCCCCGGGGCCGAACGAGGCGCCCGTGAAGAAGGCTGGTCCGCCGTTCGCCGAGCGCACGGTGATCGTGTTCGTGGTGCGGTTCCAGGTGCCGCTCAGGCCGGCGTTCGTGAAGCGCGTGCGCTGCTCGACGTAGGCGCCGGTGTCGTCCCACTCGAGCGTCATGAGCGGCAGGTTCATCAGCGCGGCGTACTTGGTCAGCAGCACCCGCGTCCAGTCCGTCAGCACGCTGCGTCCAGGCTCGTACTCGTGCACGTTGGCGATGTGGAAGTAGTGCGGGTAGGGCGAGCCCGACATGAGGTGCGTCAGGGCGATGTCCGACTCGATGTCCAGGTACTGCTCGTACGTCACCGGGGTGGGGAAGAGCGGCTGGCTGCCGCCCGGGCCGTAGACCTGGTTGTAGGCCTGCACGATCGCCTCGGGCGTCGAGACCGAGACGAACAGGTTGGTGGGCCAGCGCGGCACGAGGAAGACGGTTGGGTCCATCGGGTGAACGATGCCGCAGGCCCAGCAGTCGGGCTCGTGGCTGGCGACCGACATGTTGGCGGCCAGGTAGCGCCGGCCGGTCTCCGCCACCGCCCGCAACAGGTCCGGGTTCGAATTCTCGAGGCCGTGGTCGACCTTC
>CAZVCT010000042.1:17943-20932 GCA_964625655.1 uncultured bacterium | reverse complement strand
CCCAACAGCACTGTCATAAGAGTGCCGAATTTCTTCATGGCTGCCTCCGGGGGATGATCCAGCCGGTATCGAACACGTTCCCCACGCCCTGATCGGCGCCGGGCGTGGTGAGGGTTATGGACAGCGCGCCGTTGGCCGTGTTCCAGGAGCCGTACAGAGCCCAGCAGCAACGGTTCCACACCACCACGAAAGTGGGCTGCAGGTTGAAGGCGGGCTGGTTCGGATCGTTACCCGTCAGGTCCCAGACGTCGGTGACGACCGCGCCCAGGTAGAGGCTGTCGATCGGGCGCACTACCAACGCCACCTCCTGCAGGCTGAGGCGGCCGCTGGTCACCTCGGCAGCCGCCAGGTCGTACTGGCCGCTGTAGCCGATCGTGCCCTGCAGGCCGACCCGCTCGTAGACGTCCACTCCGAAGCGCAGGTTGGCGCGCCGCAGGTAGGTGGAGGGTTGTACGTCGTCCTGCCACAGCAGTTCCGCGAAGCCGTCGACGCTGAAGCGCACGGGTCCCACCACCTGGTCGTTCAGCAGCACCCGGCCGGTGAGAGTCGAGTTCCTGTAGCCGTAGCCGCCGGGCTCGCCCAGCGCCGGGTCGATGCGCGTCGTGAACCGCACCTGCCAGTTCGCGCTGCCGCGCTCCGGCGCCTCCTCGATGGTGAAGGAGAGGTTGCGCACGTAGGGGTCGGGCTGCGGCAGGCCGAGCCACTCGGTCGGCAGCCACATGAGGCCGTCCGCCTGCACGGCCGCCACGCCGGGCCACGCGAGGCGCAGCTGGCTGCGCGCCAGGCGGCCCGTGGGCAGCGAGATGCGTTCCGACGCGTCGAACTGGAGCGGCCCGAGCGTCGCGGCGGCGGCCACCTCGAAGGCGCTCACGCGTCCTGCATCTAAGTCGCGCGCGTACGTCACCGCCAGGCCCGGCACCGCGTCGTCGTGGCGCAGCGTACCCAGCGTCAGGCGCACGCTCAGGTCGTCGAAGTGGTCGAGCGGCTCGCCCGGCGCGGGCAGCGGCGGATCGTAGCGGTAGGCGGTGCTGACGCTCAGTTCCACCACGCCCGTGACGCCCGCCGTGGCCTCCACGGACGTCTGCGTCGTGTCGCGCGGCGCGCCCGTCAGGCGGTCGGGGCGGACGGAGAGGTCCTGCGCGTGGGTCACCTCGAGGCTGGCCGAGAACGTGCCCCGCGTGCGCAGCAGGGCGGTCGCCTCGAGCGAGCCCGGATCGCCCTCCTCGAGGTCGTACTCGTTGCGCAGCGTCAGGGTGAACCAGTCGAGGTCGCCGAGGATCGTGGCGGTGCTGACGAGCGGCAGCCACCCAACTTCGCCCGGGTTGCGGTCGTCGACGAAGACGTAGCCGCCCGTCTGCTCGAAACGCAGCCACGGCCACGGGTCGAGGCGCAGGGCGCTGCGCAGGTCGGTGCGGCTGCGGTAGGGGAAGAGGTCGAAGCGGAACGGCGTCTCGCCCTCGCGCACGTCGCGCGTGAAGGTCAGCGACAGGTTCCCGACGTCCCAGAAGCGCTGCCGGGCGGTGACGCTCGAGAGCCACTCCACCTGGCGCTCTGCCGTCGTGTAGTAGTAGCCCGTGAACGCGGTGCGGCCCTCGACGGAGGCGCCGCTCCAGAGCGGCAGCGGCAGCAGAGAAAGCGTGTGCCCCTCCACCACCCGGCCCGCCGTGATGACGGGCGTTAGCGCAGCCGAGCGGTTGATGCTGTTGCTGCGGTCCTCGAAGACCCCCAGGTCCAGCAGCAGCCGCTCGATCCGCAGTACGCCCAGGTCCACGCTCCGCAGGTCCTCGGGCTCCAGCTGCAGCCGCGAGATCGTCATGAGCGGCACGGTGCGGCCCGCGTAGCTCGGGGTGGTCACGGCGTCGGACGGGTCGAGGTCCAGGTAGACCTGGCTGCTGAACGTGCCGCGCAGGCCCTGCGTTACTGCCTGATGGACGAGGGTCGCCTCCCAGAGGCGCAGGCGGCGCGCATCGTCGCGCTCGACGAGCACCGTCGTGCGCGGCGGGCCCACCACTTCCTCGTCGGCGTACGCGAACCGCACGACGAAGAGCCGCTCGGTGGGCCCCGTAGGCGTGTGGAACGACGGGGTGTAGTCGACGTGGAAGTTGCCCTTGCCGCGTTCGGTGTAGAAGCGGTGGTCGACGAAGCCGCCCACGTAGCTGCGCAGCACCGCGCCGCCCAGCAGCGCGTCACCGATGCCCGAGGCGCCGGGCTGCACGTCGGCGTAGTAGCGGATGCCCACGTCGCCGTACGCGTCAGGGCCCGCCACGTACGGCCACCCCAGGGTGATGCGTGCCCGGTCGGTGGCGGTGCCCGTGACGAGCTCGAAGCGCGGCTGGCGGTCCTGGGGGCCGATGGGCAGCACCATGATCGGCAGGGTCATGATGGCCGCGCCCCGGATGAGCACCGTGACGTCGTAGGCCACCAGGCGGTCGCCTGGGTAGATCTCGAGGCGGTCGGCCTCGAAGCCGTAGTCCTCGATGTCCTGCCCGCAGCGGGTGCAGGGGCTGAACTGCCCCATCGCCACGCGGATCAGGCCAGGCACGCGGCTGGCGCGGTCGCCCCGCACGTCGATGGCTTCCGTGACGATCAGGACGTCGTCGCCCGCGAAGCTCTCGTCGCGCAGGTCGATGATCAGGCCGTCGCCCTCCACCGTCTCGGTGCCCGAGGTGTAGCGCCCGAAGCCGATGACGCGCACGAGGCGTTCCGTCAGGTCGACCTCGACGTGGTCGGCCTCCAGGACGTCGTCGTCGATGGTGAGCCGCAGCCCCTCGCCGATCAGCACGTACAGCTGCACCTCTTCGCCGCCGGGCAGCGTGACGGTGCGGATCTCGAGGCGGCTGTCGGGGTCCTCGCTGGCGTCGATGCCGATGCGCGCGGCGGCTGCGAACGGAGCGAGGGCGCAGGCCAGCAGAGCGACCAGCGCCAGCACGGCGGTCCGCGCTTTGGGGGTCCAAGCTGCGGGTGACCGCACAGCGGGCGTCCGCGCTGC
>CAZVCT010000042.1:0-17843 GCA_964625655.1 uncultured bacterium | reverse complement strand
TCCGCGCTTTGGGGGTCCAAGCTGCGGGTGACCGCACAGCGGGCGTCCGCGCTGCGGGCGTCCGCGCTGCGGGCGTCCGCGCTGCTGGCGTCACCACTGCCGGCGTCACCTCAGCGTCTCCGGGCGGCCACCAGCAGCGCCCCAGCCGCTACCAGGTAGAGCCCCACCGGCAGCCACGCCGCCAGCCACGCGGGCAGCGTCCCCTGGGCACCCAGCAGCTTGCTGACGCTCCAGGTGGCGTAGTAGACGAACGTGAGGAAGAGGACGGCCACGAAGCCCAGCTGCGCGCCGCGCCGGAACGTGAAGAGGCCGACCGCCACCGCGAAGAGGGCGAAGGCGGTCGCCGCGAGCGGCTCGGCGGCCTTCCGGTGCAGCGCCGTCCATTCGGCCGGCTTGGGGGTACCGGGGTCGATGCGCAACCTGGCCAGCAGCTCGCGCAACGGCAGGTACGCGAGGTCGGGCGTGGCGGGGCTGCGGGCCGTCAGGCCGCGCACCGGCAGCACCGCGCGTTCGCCCTGGAAGTCGAGCGTGAGCCGGCCCTCGCGCAGCACGCGGAAGCCTATGTCCTCCAGGCGCCAGACGCCCGCTGCCGGGTCGGGTCGCCCGACGCCCGCGCGCAGGATCTCGCGGGGGCCCGAGGCGCCGCCGGGCGCGATGACCGTGACGTCCCTGAACTCGCCCTGCTGGGTCACCTCGCCGATGAAGATGCTCCTTCCCAGGGCGTCCTCGAAGAACGACCCCTGCTGCACGATCGTCTCGGGCGAGAGCAGGAGGATGTCCTTCTCCACCTCCGCCGCGCGCCGCTCGCCCCACGGTACGAGGAGCTCGTTGTTCACGAGGGCGACCGCGCTCACGGCGAGGCCCAGCACGAGGAACGGGAGCACGAAGTGGCGTGGGCCTACGCCCGACAGCAGAGCAGCCTTGATCTCGCCGTCCTGCCCCAGCCGCGTGAGGGTGAGGAGCGAGGCGAACAGCAGCGCCAGCGGCAGGCCGGGCCCGGCGGCGGTGGGCAGCTTGTAGAGCAGGTAGCGCGCCACGAGTGCGACCGGGGCGCCGCGCGCCAACACGTCGGCCAGCACGTCGAGCAGGAAGTAGAGCAGCAGCAGCAGGATCAGCGTCACGAGCCCCGCGGCCAGCAGCGGCAGGGTCTCGCGGATCAGGTAGCGGCCCCAGCGCGTCATGCGATCAGCGTCCGCCAGGTGAGGATGCCGGCCCCGACCGCCGCCAGGGCGGGCGTCAGCCAGGCGGCCACCAGAGCCGTCACCGCGCCGGTCTCGAAGAGGTTGCCCGACAGCACCCAGAGCGCCCAGAAGCCCACGAGCAGCACGATCGTCCAGGCGAAGCCCGCCGCGCGGCCGCGTACCCGCAGGGCGATGGCGCCCGCGAAGACGGCGAAGATCGCAGCGCTGAAGGCGTCCGCCAGGCGCCGGTGAAGGCTGAAGCGCAGCTCCGAGACGTCGCCGCCGGCAGCGGCCACGACGTTCAGGTTCTGGACCAGCTGGTCGAGAGGCAGCTCGGCGGCGCGGGTCAGCGTCTCGCTTGGAGTCGCCTCGAGCACGAAGGGCAACGTGATCTGGCCCCCGTGCACGGGCGCCGCGCCCTCACGCGTGACCTCGGCGTCGTTGAGCGTCCAGCTGCGGGTAGCCGAATCCCAGCGGCCGTCGCGCGCAGCGTAGAGGGTCCCGTCTTCCTCGATCACCACGATCCCCTCGAGGTTGGCGAGGGTGGCGTCGCCCTCTACCGAGCGCACGCGCGAGGAGAAGAAGATGTCGTCGCCGATACGGTAGGCGGCGTTCAGTTGCAGCTCGGCGGGCGGCCGGGCGTAGATGAACGCGTCGATGCGCTCCTGGTACGCGGCCTCGCCGCGCGCCTCGAGGTAGCCGTTGTTGACGAGCGACAGGGCGCCTACCGCCAGCCCGAAGAGGACGAGCGGCGTGAGCATGGCCGAGGGAGGCACACCCAGCGCGTAAGCGGCCTTCAGCTCCGAGTCCTTCGCCATCCGGCCCCCCGCCAGGAGGATCGCGAAGACGACGGCGACGGGCAGGGCCAGGTGCAGGAACCACGGCAGCCGGTAGACGATGAGCAGCAGCACGTCCTGCACCGAGGCGCCCTGCTCGACGAGGAAGCGCGCGAGGACGCTGAGCAGGTCTATGGACAGGAGCAGGCAGATGGCCGCCACGCCCAACGGGTAGAGACCGACGGTCTCTCGCAGGAGCGCTAAGGGAAGGCGTTTCGGCACTGGCGCAGTATACCGGCCCCCACACGCGCCGCACGGGCCGATGCGCGTGCTGGGCGGCACTCCCATCATCCGGGCGTTCCACCGGCACGGCCACTGAGGGTACGATGGCGTCCGTGACGGGCACTCTCGGTCTCTTCTCGCTGGTCGACCTGTTCCAGCTGCTGGCGGCGGCGCGCCGCACGGGCCGCCTGACCGTCGAGCACCCGGTGGGGCGCGCCCGCATCTACTTCGACCGCGGCAGGGCCGTCCACGCCGAGTTCGGCGAGCTGGTGGGCGAGGACGCCGTCTACACCCTCTTCGCCGACGAGCAGGGCGCCTTCGAGTTCCGCCTCGGCCTGCCGAGCCCGCAGAAGACGCTCGACGTGGGCACCGAGAACCTCGTACTGGAAGCCATGCGGCGCCTCGACGAGCTGGACCGCGGCCGCACGCCGCGCTCGGGCAACCCGTTCGGCGGCATCGTCGTGGCGCGCGACGCGGTGCCCGCCGTGCCCGAGAGCGTGCCGGGCGAGCAGAAGGAGTTCGCCCTCAACAACGAAGAGCTGGCGCTGATGAGCCAGGTCGACGGGCACCGCACCATCACCCGCATCGCCATGAACCTGGGCCGAGACCCGGACGAGATGCGCGTCGTGTGCGAACGCCTCGTACGGACAGGCGTCCTGAAGCTGCAGAACCGCCGCGCACGGACGGCGCGCCTCGTCACGCGCCTCACCAGCCGCCGGCTGCCACCAGGAGTGGTGGGTGTGGACGTCAGCATCCTGACGGCCTGGGAGAAGGTGCTGGGCGTCGAGATCGAGGAGGTGGCGTGCCGCCGCAGCGGGGGAGGGGTGACGCTCTTCGAGGTGCGGCGCCTGGAGGGCTTGGGCCCATACCTCGAGCTGACGCGCGACACCCTGGTGCGCGCCGACCTGAGCGTCAACGAGACGCTGCTGGTGCGTCCCGTCACCGACCCCACCTGACCCTTCGCCTGGCGTGCCGGGGTTACCTTGTAGCAGCCCGCCTGGCCACCCTGGGCGGCCCGAACCATGACCGATCCCAACTCCAACGACACCGCTTCGCAGGCCACCCCCGCGTCCGCTTCCCCGCTCCTCGCCTGGCGCACGCTGCCGTTCCCCGCGCCCTGGGAAGAGCTCTTCGGCCGCAGCGGCCCCCTCGTGGTGGAAGTCGGCTTCGGCGACGGCCGCTTCACCGTGCGCCGCGCGCTGGCCGAGCCCGACAGCCGCTTCGTGGGGCTCGAGGTGTCGTCCGGCAGCCTGCAGCGCGCGCTTCGCCGCGTGAAGCGCGAAGGCGTCGACAACGTGCGGCTCGCCAAGAGCGGCGCCCACGTCGCGCTGCGCCAGCTGTTCGCGCCTGGCAGCGTCGACGTCGTCGTGGTCAACTTCCCCTGCCCCTGGCCGAAGGAGCGCCACGCCAAGCACCGCCTCCTGCAGCGCGCCTTCTTCGAACTGGCCGGCTCGCGCCTCAAGCCGGGCGGTGAGCTGCGCCTGGCCACCGACCACCCCGACTACCTCGAGTTCGCGCTCGCCGAGGGGGCCGAGTCCGGCCTCTACGAGACGCTCAGGCCCCCGGCGCCCGACGACGTCTTCGAGACCAAGTACGCCCTCAAATGGCGCGAGCAGGGGAAGCCGCTACACTACGTCGTCTTCCGCCGCAACGACGCGGCTGCGCCCCCTACCGAGACCTGGGAAAGGCCGACCATCATGCCCCATGCCCTTCTGCGCGGGCGGCTGCCGGAGTCGGCGCCGTTCAGCAAGATCGTGACCGAGTACGCCTCGGGCCACGTCGTCCTTCACGAGCTGGCCGTAGTGACGGGCGGCGAGGAGGGCGCCGGCCGCTGGCTCGTGCGCGCCACGATCGAGGAGCCCGACCTGCGCCAGCAGCTGCTCGTTCTGGCGCAGCAGCGCACCCCTGACGAGGTGATCGTGCGCCTCGAGACGTTCGGCGACCCGCTCATCACCCCGACCGTGCGGGGCGCGGTTCACGCCACCACCGAGTGGCTGAACGGCGTCACCGACCTCGAAGTGACGGCCAGGAACTACTGATGTCTTCCAAGCTGCCCCAGGCCAACCCGCTCGCGCGCTGGCGAGCCGAGAAGGACCGCTACATGCGCGAGAACCGCAACTCGCCCCTGTACGGCTCCGCTAGGTTCGACGGGCTCGCCTACTACCCCGAGCAGCCCACGCTGCGCGTGGCCACCGAGGTGGAGCGCCCAGCCGAGCCGAGCAGCGTGAGGCTGGCCACCAGCTCGGGCGAGGAGCGCGAGTTCGTCGTCTACGGCACCGCGCACTTCGAGCTGGAAGGGCGCCCGGCGAGCCTGACGCTCTTCGCGCCGGTGGACGCGCCCGACGGCCCGCGCCTGTTCGTGCCGTTCCGCGACGCCACCTCGGGGCCCGAGACGTACGGCGCGGGGCGCTACATGGACCCCGTGCTGGGCGAGGCCGGCAGCCTGACGCTCGACTTCAACTACGCCTACCACCCCTACTGCGCCTACGCCGAGGGCTACAGCTGCCCCTTCCCGCCGCCGCAGAACCGCCTGGACGCCCCCGTGCGCGCGGGCGAGCGCCTGGCGGAGGCCGAGGGGGAAGACGGAAGCAGGACCGCCGCAGCGGACGAGGACCCGCGCGCATGAGCCGGGTGCCGCCCGCGGACGCCGCCGCTGCCGGCGCTGGCGCCGCGGCGCGCTTCGTCACCGGCGGCCTGCCCGTGCTGCACGGCTTCACCACCCGTCACGGCGGCGTGTCGGACGCCCCGTTCCGGAGCCTCAACCTGGGCCTCAGCTCCGGCGACGAGCGCGAGCGGGTGGAGGCGAACCGCGACCTGCTCCTGAACGAGCTCGGCTTCGACCGTTCGCAGGTCTGCGCCTTCGACCAGGTGCACGGCAACAGGGTGCTTCACGGCGCGCCCAGCTGGTTCACCGAGGAAGCGGACGCGGCCGTCACCGACGACCCGAGCACCCTGCTGGTGGTGAGCGTGGCCGACTGCCTGCCCGTGCTGTTCTTCGATCCCGCGACCGGCGCCGTCGGCGCCGCGCACTGCGGCTGGCGGGGAACGGTGGCTGGGCTGGCCGCGCGCGTCGTGCAAGAGATGAAGGAGCGCTACGGCAGCCGCCCCGACCAGCTGACCGTGGCGTTTGGACCAGGCGTGGCCGGCGCCTGCTACCAGGTCGGCGCCGAGGTGGTGGAACGCTTCGCCGACGCGGGTTTCCCACAGGACGTGGCGTGGCCCGACGCCGAGCCCGGGCGTTTCCGGCTCGACATCGCCGCCGCCAACCGGTGGCTGCTCGAGCGCGAGGGCGTGAGGCCCGCCTCGATCCACGACCTGGAGCGCTGCACCCACTGCGAACCCGAGACGTTCTACAGCTACCGGCGCGACGCCGGCCGCACGGGGCGGCACTGGGCGTTCATCAGTCCGCGTTCCTAGGGCCAGGACGCCCGCCTGAGCGGACGGCGCCGGGTGCCCCTGGTAGCATGGAACGCATGCTGAACCGCTCACCAACGCCACTGACCCACGTGCCCGGGGACGGTCCGCGATGCTGAGCCAGGCCACGACGCGCTTCGACGAGCTGGAAAGGCGGCTGAAGGCCGGCGAGCCGCGCCGCCTCGAGATCGAGGGCTTCAGGCCGGCCGCCGTGCTCGTGCCGCTGCTCGATGGACCGGAGGGCGTCGAGCTGCTGTTGACGGTGCGCGCCGCCGACCTCAAGAGCCACGCCGGCGAGATCGCCTTCCCTGGCGGGCGCCTCGACGCGGGCGAGAGCCACCTCGAGGCGGCGCTGCGCGAGACGGCCGAGGAGGTGGGCCTCGAGGTGAGCGAAGAGCAGGTGCTGGGCCGCCTGTCCGACCATCCCTCGCCCGCCGGCTACGTGGCCACGCCCTTCGTGGCGCGCGTGCCCTGGCCGCAGCAGTTGACGCTGAACCCCGGCGAGGTCGACGCCTACTTCACGGTGCCGCTGCGCGAGCTGGCGGAGGTCGAGCCCGAGACCCGCGTCGCCGAGCTGAAGCGCTACCGGCGCCTGCTCTACTCCTACCCGTGGGGCGAGTACCTGATCTGGGGCTTCACGGGCAACGTCGTTAGAGACCTGCTCGAGGTCGCCTACGGACCGGAGGGGGCGGGCGCCACGGACCCGTTCGAGCCGCGATGAGCTGCGCCGCTGCGGGCCAACGCACACGCCGGGGAACGGGGCTCGCGTGAAGCTCCGCGACCTCACCGTCGTGCGCGGCGACGAGCGTTACCCCTACAGCGCGGGCTCGGTGGTCGAGGCGCTGCAGAGCGCCGGCGTGCCGACCGACGACGCCATGACCCTGGCGCGCGAGGTCGAGAAGCACCTGCGCACCGTAGCCGGCAAGGACGGCGCCGCCAAAGAGGTGAGCCTCGACGAGTTGATGGAGCGGCTCACGGCCGGACTGCGCAAGCGCGTGAGCGACGAGGTCGCGGAGCGCTTCCAGCGTCAGACGCCGCCCTTCGTGCCGTTACTGGTGGGCGACGAGGGCGAGCCGCTGGCGCGCCGCCGGCTGACGTCGTCGCTCGAGAAGGTCGGCCTCGACTTCAAGGAGGCACACGTCGTGGCGCTGCAGGTGGAACAGGGGATACGCAGCGAGGGCCTCGAGCGCATCGACCGCGACGAGCTCGCGCGGCGCGTGGCCCTCATCCTCGAGGGGCGCTTCGGCCGCGACGTGCGCCTGCGCTACGAGATGCTGACCTCCACCTCGTTCGAGCTGCGCGTCACCGAGACGGGGGGCGCCACGCTGCCGTACTCGCGCGGCATCCTGGCGCAGTCGCTGATGGCGATCGGCCTGTCGCCCGAGCTGTCGCACAACCTCGCCAAGCGCGTCGAGACGGCCTTCTACGCCGCCGACGCCACGGTCGTGAAGCGCGACGAGGTGCGGGGGCAGGTCTACCAGCTGCTCGAGCGCGAAGCCGGCGAGGAGTTCGCGCAGCGCTACCTGATGATGCGGCAGGCCAGGAGGCGCGACAAGCCGTTGGTGGTGCTGTTCGGCGGCGCCCCGGGCGTGGGCAAGTCGGCGCTCGCCAGCGAGGTCGGCTACCGCATAGGGGTACCGCGCATCGTCTCGACCGACAGCGTTCGGCAGGCGCTGCGCTCGCTGATCGGGCCCGAGCTGAGCCCCGTGCTGCACGCCTCGACGTACGAGGCGTGGCGCGCCGAGCTGCTGCCCGTGGAGCGCGAGACGGCGCAGCCCGAGCGGATGCGCGTGCTGCGCGGCTTCCTCGCCCAGGTGAACCAGCTGAAGCCCGCGCTGACGGCCATCGTCGAGCGCAACGTCTACGAGGCCACCTCGATCGTCATGGAGGGCGTGCAGCTCGTGCCGGGCGTGGCGCCCGCGCACGCCATCGAAGGCGCCACCGTCGTGCCCATCGTGCTCAGCGTCGAGGACGAGGAAGACCACCTCAAGCACTTCGCCGCGCGCGAGGGCCAGACGGGCAAGCTGCGTTCGCAGCGCAACTACCTCGACCATTTCCAGGAGATCCGCATCCTGCAGGAGTACATCCGCGAGCAGGCGCAGCGCGAGGGCGTGCGCGTGATCGAGGCGAGCGACTTCGACAAGGCGGTGGAGCGCTGCGTAGACCACGTGCTCGACCGGCTGCTGCTGGAGCAGCGCGCCGAGGTCGAGGTGCCTCGGCGACTGCCCCCCGGCCCCGGATGAAGAATGTTATCGCTGCGCGGCGTCACGAGCCATAGACTGCCGCGAGGAGAAGCATGTCTACCCCGGCGATAGCAACGGCCGCCCTTACGAAAACCTACGGCACCCGCTCGGTGGTGCGCGACCTGACCTTCACCGTCAACCCCGGCGAGGTGTACGCGCTCGTGGGCCCCAACGGGGCCGGGAAGACGACCGTGATCCGCCTCGTGGCGGGCCTCGCGTTCCCCACCAGCGGCGAGGTGCGCATCCTGGGCAGGAACCCGCACCAGCACCCGTCCGTGCGCCGCGACATGGGCGCCGTCGTCGAGGCGCCGGCCGCCTTCTACCCCTACCTGACGGGCCGCGCCAACCTACGGCTGCACGCCGAGCTGGCCGGCGGCGTCGAACCGGGCCGTATCGACGAGGTGCTGGGCATGATGGAACTCGATGACGCGGCCGAGCGGAAGGTGGGCGTCTACAGCCTCGGCATGCGGCAGCGCCTGGGCGTCGCGGCGGCGGTGCTGACCCGGCCCAAGGTGCTCATCCTCGACGAGCCGGCCAGCGGGATGGACCCGCTCAGCCTGCACCTGGTGCACTCGGTGCTGCGCAGGTCCGCCGAGGAGGGCACGGCCGTGCTGCTGTCGACGCACCACCTCGACGAGGTCGTCGCCTACTGCACGCGCGTGGCCATCCTGGAGGAGGGCGCCCTGATCGACGAGGTGAACCTGCTCGACCGCCGTGAGCGCTTCCGCGTGCGCGTCACCGACGTCGCTGCCGGCCTGCGGGCGCTGGAAGAGGAGCCCGAACTGGTGACGCACGTCTCCGCCAGGGGGCCCGAGCTCGTCTTCATCCCCCGCGACAGCCATGAACTGGGCTACGTCAGCACCGTCCTGGCGCGCGCCGGCGTGGGCGTGCTCGAGATGAACCGCGACGTCTTCGACCTGCGCGCCTACTACCGCGAACGAGTCGGCGCCGCGCGCACGCGTGGGCCTCTGCGCACCACGGGCGGCCACTCCGATGCGGGCTTCGGCCCCGACGACGGGAGCGCCGCGTGATCGGCACCCTTCTGCGGATGGAGCTGGGCAAGCTCTGGCGCCTGACGAGCGTGCGCTTCGGGTTGGCGCTTCTCGTGGTGTTCCCCTGGCTGTGGGCGTACGCCCCCGGCATCTTCGAGGTCTACGGCTTCTACCTAGTGTCGGGCTTCCAGGTGCCCGCGCTCAGCCTGCTGTCGTCCATGCAGTTCCTGCTTCCGCTGCTGGTGGCCATCACCGCCGCCGAGCTGTTGGGCACCGAGATAGCCCACGGCACCCTGCCCACCATCCTGCTGCGGCCCGTGACGCGTCCGAACTGGCTGGCCGCGAAGCTGCTCGTCGTCGGCGCCTACCCGTTCCTGATGCTGTTCGTGTTCCTGCTCGCCTCGCTTGTGGCCGGCATCCCGTTCGGCTTCGGCTCGTTCTTCGGCGGCACCGGCCTGGGCGAAGCGGGGCTGCTGGGCGAGGGGATGCTGACGGCAGGGGCGGCGCTGGGCGAGATCGTGCGCTCCTACCTGCTGGCGGCGCTGGCGCTCGTGCCCATCGCCATGCTCTCGCTGCTGTTCACCGTGGCGTTCATGAACGCGGCCGGCGGCGCCCTGGCCACCCTGGCGACGCTGATCTTCATGCAGCTGCTGGTGGTCTTCCCGCGGCTCGAGCCGTACCTGCTGACCACACAGCTGAACGCCTACGCCACGCCCGGCGCCCCGGTGGTGTGGGTGGTGGCGCTGATCGCGCTGTACGCCGCGCTGTTCGCGGCGCTCGCAGTGGTGCTCTTCGAGCGGAAGGACTTCTAGCGTGACGCCGCCGCAGCGGCGGGCAGCCGGGCGGTGGCAACGCGCCGCGGCCCTGGCCTTCGCCCTGTTCGTCTGCGGCGCGTCGCTGCCGGCCGCCGCCCAGTCGATCTCGTACACCGTTCAGGTGGTGGCGCTGTCCGACCGCGACGCGGCGCTCGGCATCCAGGGAGAGCTGCTGCGCGAGGGCTTCCCGGCCTACGTGGTGCGCTCGACCTCGACGCAGGGCGACGTCTTCCGCGTGCGGGTAGGCGCCTTCGCCAACCGGCCCGCTGCCCTGCGCTACGCCGAGGCGATGCCGGAGGTGGCGGGCGGGCAGCCCGTGCCGGCGCTGGCCGAGGCGATCCCGAGCGGCGTCACGCCCCTGGCGCCGCGCCTGCTGCTGGAGCTGCCGGTGACGGGTCTGGACGTCAGGCTGCTGGAGTACGGGGAAGAGCTAGTCGTACGCACCCAGCAGCGCTCTCCGCTGACGCCGGCCGTCTACCACGTGATCGGCGCCGGAGCCGTCGAGCGGGTCCGCGCCTGGCAGCTGGCCGAGGAGCCCGGCGGCGCCCGCCTCTGGGTGCGCGACATGCCGCTGTGGCCCGAGACCTGGCAGGAGGACAGCGAGGAGGTGCGCGACGGTTACCGCTCGTCCCTCGTGAGCCTGATGGCCGAGCGGCTGGGCGTCGAGACGTCCGTCGTCGAGGGGGCGCAGTACCGCGGTCCGGCGGGCGTTCCCCACCTCGTGGTGGTGGAGCGCATGGCGCCCGAGCTGACCGACGGCGTCGAGCTCTTGGGGCTCGGCCTGCCGAGCTCGGGTATGACGCCCTCGGGTCCGCTCGCCTACCTCGGCATCGACGCCGAGGCGCTGCCCGGGCTGCCGGAAGGGGTGCGGGTCGCCGAAGCGCCCGAAGGCGCCGTCGAGGCCGACGCCTGGAGCGCGACGGCGGACGGCCCCTTCGTGCGCCTGACGGTGGCGCCGATGGCCGAGGGCGCCGGAGCGCGAAGCTGGCGCGCGGCGTTCGGCACCCCGCACTGGAGCGATGGCCACCACCTGGTGGCGTTCTTCGAGAGCGTCATGCTGATATACGACTTCCTGCCGCGCGACTGAACCGCACGGCAGGAAGGTGATCGATCAGTCGGCGCTGGCGCCCGTAGCCGGGACGGCGGAAAGCACCGCGCTCGCGCGGTCCTCGCGCTCCACCGGCGGAATGCCTTCCTCGACCAGCCACTTCTCGGCCATCATCGCGGCGCGCGTGCCGGCGCCCACCGAGGTCGAGAGCTGGCGGTAGATCTCGTCGGAGACGTCGCCCGCGGCGAAGACGCCGGGCACGTTCGTGAAGACCTCGCCCTCCACGGCCACGTAGCCGGTGGGCCCGAGCTCGACGAACCCCTCCAGGTAGCCCGTGTTGGGCACGTGTCCGATGTAGACGAAGACGCCGTCGGCTGGGATGAACCCTTCCTCGCCGCTCTTCACGCCGAGCGTCCTGACGCCCTTCACGAGTCCCATGTCGCCGACGATCTCGGTGACGACGGTGTCCCAGACGAACTCCATCTTGGGGTTCGCGAAGGCGCGCTGCTGGGCGGCCTGGTTGGCCCGCAGCTCGTCGCGCCGGTGCACGACCGTCACCTTCGAGGCGAACTTGGTCAGGAACGCGCCCTCTTCGACGGCAGCGTCGCCGCCGCCCACCACCACGACCTCCTTGCCGCGGTAGAAGAAGCCGTCGCAGGTGGCGCACGTCGAGACGCCGCGTCCGAACAGCTCGTTCTCGCCCGGAACGCCCAGGAGGCGCGGGTTGGCGCCGGTGGCGATGATCACGGAGCTGGCGTGGTAGTCGGCCTCGTACCCCGACACGAGGAAGCCGCCCTCGGGATGGCGGGCGATGGCGCTGATGTCGTCCATGACGATGCGAGCCCCGAAGCGCTCGGCCTGCGCGACCATCCGCTGCGACAGCTCTGCGCCGCTGACCGGCTCCGGGAAGCCGGGGAAGTTCTCGACCTCTTCGGTCTGGGCGATCTGGCCGCCGGGCAGGGCCTTCTCGACGATCACGGTGTCGAGGTCGGCGCGGCCCGTGTAGATCCCTGCGGTGAGGCCCGCGGGGCCGCCGCCGATGATCACGACGTCGTGACGATGTACTGCTCTGGGCATCCGTGCCTCCATCTCACACCGAATCTAGCACCGGACCGCAGAACCCCGGGTCGGGCTGGAAACGCTGCCCGTGGGCGCGCGGGGCACGCCGCCGTGACGCGAGCGGAACGCAGGCGCGGCGCGTGGCGTTCGCCACACCTGCACGTTCAGCGGGAAATGTCATACGGAACCGGCAGGCGGCCTGTTACGTTGCGGTTCGGAAGAGGATCGAGGAGGCCTCGGACAAGTACCGAGGCGGCCGGGGAGCGGCGGCAGGCCTGGGGTCGGGAGCCCCGGGTGGCCGCGAGGACGCAACTCCCCGTCAGACCGAACAGGAGCCGTGCCCACGCCCATGCAGCGCTTGATCACCGAACAATCAGCAACGACCGTCCTGGTTAGGCCGGCAGGGGCGCCGGTGCTAGCACTGACGGCGTCCGACGACGCGCCCCAGGCGCCGGAACGGAAGCCAACGCCCGAGCGGGCCCCCGAGGCGGAGCTCGTGGCTAGGGCGCCGGAGCGTGCGGCCGACGGCGCGGCAGGTTCGGCTTCCGCCACGGAAGCCACGGACGCGGCCGAGGCGAGCGGGCAACACGACGGGGAAGCGGAGGAGCGTGAAGAGGCGGAGCGAGCGGCCAAGCGCGAGGCGGCCGACGCGTGGCGCGTTCATCACGTCGACTCCCTTACGGGCCTTCCGAACGCGCACCTGCTCGAGGACCGCCTCCAGCAGGCGCTCCTGCAGGCGCGCCGCAACGACACCTTCGTTGCGGTGGTGCTGCTCGACCTGGACCACTTCCGCTTCGTCGAGCGCACCTTCAGCCAGCGCCACGGCGAGCGGCTGATCATCGAGGTAGCCCGGCGCCTGCGCCGCACCCTCAGGCGCACCGACACGCTGGCGCGCTTCGGGCCCGACAGCTTCGCGGTGCTGCTCTGCGACCTGCCCAGCGAGAACGCCGCGCTGCCCGCGCTCGGCAAGGCGCTCGACGCCGTGCGTGAGCACTACCAGGACGGCACCCTGACGCTCGAGCTCTCGGCCACGCTGGGGGTCGACGTGCCGCCGGCCAGCGTGCGCGCGCCGGGCGTCATCCTCCAGCGCGCCGCCGAGGCGCTGAAGCGCGCCAAGCAGAGCCACCGGGGCGGCTTCAGGTTCTTCGACGAGAAGCAGGACGCAGGCATGCGCTCCAAGCTGGCGCTGGAGGGCGAACTCAGGCGCGCCCTGTCGGAAGACCAGCTCCTGCTGCACTACCAGCCGCGCGTGCAACTGGATGACGGCGCCATCCATTCCGTCGAGGCGCTGGTGCGCTGGGGTCATCCGACCAGGGGGCTCCTCCGGCCTGCGGATTTCGTGCCGCTCGTCGAGGAGGCCCAGCTGGGCCCAGAGCTGTTCGAGTGGGTGCTGGAGCGCGCCTGCCGTCAGGCCCTGCGCTGGCAGAAGCTGCGCGCCCCCAAGCGCGTGGCCGTGAACGTCAGCCCGACGGCTCTCGCCAGCGGCGAGCTGACGCGCCAGGTGCAGAGCAGGCTGTCGCGCTACGACCTCCACCCCGGCCTGCTCGAGCTCGAGATCAGCGAACGCACCGGCCAGGCGACCCTCGACGCGGCTGCCGGCACCCTGCGCGAGGTGCGCTCCATGGGCGTGCACGTCGCTCTCGACGACTTCGGGGTGGCGCACTCGTCGCTGACGCAGCTTCGCGGCCTGCCGCTTGACGGCCTCAAGATCGACCGCAGCTTCGTGAGCCAGCTCGACTCGACCGACGGGCCCGAGGAAGTCGATCTGCTGCGCGCCATCATCGCGCTCGGCAAGAGCCTGCGGCTGCGAGTGACGGCCGAAGGCATCGAGACGAAGGCGCAGAACAGCCTCCTCAGGCAGCTTCGCTGCGACGACGGGCAGGGCTTCCTGTTCAGCCGCCCCGTGCCGGCCGAGTACGTGCCCGCGTTCGCGTAGGTTCCCGGAGTCCAGGTCCGAGGGTCTCGGACGTGCGAGCGGAGCGAGTAGGAACCGCGGTCTCGGGGTCGACAGGCGCCGCCCACGTCGCTGGGTAGAATCGGCTCCACATGAAGGCCCAGCCTCTACCTTCATCGACCAGTTCGACGACCCGTCCATCGGCCCGTCCATCGGCCCGTCCATCGACCTGTCCATCTGACTGGGTCGGCTGCGCTGGCAGTCGCTCAGCGAGGAGCCCTTGTGCCTGACGATCACCATTCCGACCCCCAGCGGTCGAACCCGCTTCTGTCCACCGAGTTCGTCGTCCCGTTCGACCGGATCGACGCGAGCCACGTCGTGCCCGGTCTGCGCCGCGCGCTGGCGCGGGCTGACGAGCGGCTGCAGCAGATCAAAGCCGCCGCCGAGCGCGACGACCTGACCTACGACGACAGTGTCGGAGCGCTCGACGCGCTCCAGGAGGAGCTGGCACGCCCCTTCACCCTGGCGCGCCACCTGACGTCCGTCGTCAACACCCCCGAGCTGCGCGCCGCCTTCAACGAGGTGCAGCCCGAGGTCGTCTCCTTCTTCGCGCGCCTCTCGTCCGACCAGCGCGTGTGGAGCGTGCTGAAGCGCTTCGCCGACAGCGACGCGGGCCGGGCTCTAGGGGGAGTCGCCCGCCGCAACCTGGACATCACCCTGGCCGAGTTCCGCCGCTCCGGCGCCGACCTGCCGGAGGCCGAGCGCAAGGAGGTAGAGCGCCTGAAGGTCGAGCTGGCCAGGCTCTCGACCCGCTTCGCCGAGAACGTACTGGACGCCACCAACGCCTTCGAGCTCGTGATAGAAGACGAAGAGCGGCTCGCCGGACTCCCAGCCAGCGCCAAGCGCCGCGCCCGCGCCGCCGCCGAGGCCAAGGGCCAGGAAGGCTTCCGCTTCACGCTCCAGGCGCCCTCGTACCTGCCGTTCATCAAGTACGTCGACGACCGCGAGCTGCGCCGCACCATGTACGAGGCGTTCCTGAGCATCGGCGGCTCGGAGCCGCACGACAACCGCGACCTGATCCGCGCGATCCTCCGAGCGCGCAGGGAAGCTGCGAACGTGCTGGGCTTCCAGGACTTCGCCGACTACCAGACCGAGCTGCGCATGATCGGCTCGGGCGCCAACGCCGCGGCGTTCGCAGCCGAGCTGGCCGAGAAGACGCGCCCGCACTTCGACCGCGAGGTGGCGGAGCTCGAGCGCTTCGCGGCCACCGAGCTGGGGCTTGCCGACCTGCAGCCGTGGGACGTCGCCTACGCCTCCGAGAAGCTGCGCATGGCCCGCTACGACGTCGACGAGGAGGCCCTGCGCCCCTACTTCCCGCTCCCGCGGGTGGTCGAGGGGCTGTTCGACCTCACCCAGCGCCTCTTCGGCGTGCGCGTCGAGCCCGTGTCGGGCGTGCCCACCTGGCACCCCCAGGTCGAGGTCTTCCACCTGCACCACGAGGACGGCACCTTCCTGGGCTCCGTCTACGCCGACTGGTACCCCCGCGAGTCCAAGCGCGACGGCGCCTGGATGAACGGCCTCGTGACGGGCGGCCCCACCGAGTCGGGCTTCGAGCCGCACGTCGGCATCATCGCGTGCAACTTCACCGCCCCCGAGGAGGGCGCGCCGGCGCTGCTGACGCACTCCGAGGTCGAGACGGTCTTCCACGAGTGGGGTCACCTGCTGCACCACCTCGTGTCGCGCGTGCCCATCAAGGCCCGCAGCAGCATGAGCGTGCCCTGGGACTTCGTCGAGCTGCCCAGCCAGATCATGGAGAACTGGACCTGGGAGAAGCAGGCGCTCGACCTGTTCGCGCGCCACTTCGAGACGGGCGAGACGCTGCCGGACGAGCTGTTCCAGCGGCTCAAGCGCAGCCGCACCTTCCACGGCGCCATCGGCCAGATGCGCCAGCTGTCGTTCGGCACCGTAGACCTGGCGCTGCACCGCGACTTCGATCCCGCTTCCGAGGAGGATCCGCTCGAGTTCGCACGTCAGGTGCTGGCGCCCCTCGACGTCCGCCCCGAGTTCGCGCGCGGCGAGCGGCTGACGCGCTTCACCCACATCTTCTCGGGTGGCTACGCCGCCGGCTACTACAGCTACAAGTGGAGCGAGGTGCTCGACGCCGACGCCTTCGGGCGCTTCAAGGCCGAGGGGATCTTCAACCCCGACACGGGCCGCGACTTCGTCGCGAAGATCCTGTCGAAGGGCGACAGCGAGGACGCCGCCAAGCTCTTCCGCGACTTCATGGGACGCGACCCCGACGTCGACGCCCTCATCAGGCGCAACCTGGGCGTGGAAGCTGGCGGCGTGGCCGCCGACGGGCTGCCGGCCGACGAAGCGCGCTGACCAGCGCGCACTGACCGGAGCGTGCTGACCAGCGCGTGCTGACCAGCACACGCTGAGCAGCGCACTCGGAACACCACGCTAGCCGCCGCGGGCCACCAGCAGGCGCAGCGCCAGGTCGGTGCCGCGGTCGTACTCCAGCAGGCCCAGGGCTTCGCCCTGACTCCGCAGGTAGAGGTCGTAGGCGGCCTCGAACCCAGGGGCCAGTGCACGGCTTCTGAAGCGGGCGGTCGCCAACGCGGCCGCCCGCTGGTCGTTCACGGCGCGCTCGGGCCAGGCGTCGACGAACGCGGCGCGCTGCTCGGGCGGCAGCGCGGCGGCCAGTCCGCCGGCCAGGCGCAACGCGGCGGCGTACGCCACCCGCTCGTCGTCGCAGCCCAAGCCCGCCAGCAGCCCCACGGCCTCGGCCTCGGCCTCGGGTGCGAAGCCAGCCGCGTGCGCGAACTCGTGGAGCGCCACCGCCAGCTCGGCGGCAGGCGGCAGTCCGGCGTCCACGTGCGGCTCGAGCAGCCAGGGCGACACCACGCCCGCGAAGCCGAAACGCAGCAGCAGCCCAGCGGGCAGGTGCTTGATCCGCTCGGGCAGGGCGGGTGCTGCGCTGCCCCGCAGGGCGGCCGCCTCCGCAGCGACGCAGCGCGAGGCGGCCGCCACGGTCTCGGGCGCCGCCAGCTGGCGCGAGTCGACACGCCCGCTGGCGACGGCCGAGCGCATGAGCTCCAGGACCTGCTGCGCGATCTCGGCCCGCAAGCTGGCGGTCAGCTCCACGCTGCCGACGCCGGCGCGCTGCTCGAGCGGCGCCATGCGGTAACCCAGGCCGAACGTGAAGGGGAAGAGCAGCAGCAGCGTCAGGGCTGCGTGACCCCAGATGCGCAGCGCGCGGCGGCCAGCGCTAGACCCGCCCCAGGCGAGCAGCAGGAGCGGGACGGCCACCAGCGCCACCACCAGCAGCCCGCTCAGGCTGACGCCGGTCAGGTCGACCAGGCGCGAGGTGAAGGCCGACCAGGCCGGATGGAACAGCCCCAGGTAGAGCGGTTCTGCCACGGAAGGCGGCCAGGGAACGAGGTTCAGCAGCAGCCCGAGGCCCAGCAGGACCAGCGGCACCCGCCAGGCGCGCCCGGCGGATCCAGGTTCGCCCCTCACCGCCGCCACCCTTCGGCGGCCAGGAAGTCGCCCAGGCCCAGCGACCACCAGCCGTCGCCCGCCTGGCTCAGCAGCGTGCCTGGTAGGGGAGCGGCGTGGTGCAGCTGAACGGCCTGGGCGCCCAGGCGGGTGAAGGCCAGGTGCGCGGCGGCGTTCACGAGGCGGGCGCGGGCTTGCGGCAGCAGGCAGGCGTCGCCGCGCTCCACGAGGCGCAGGTGGCCGATGGCTCCCGCATCCTTCGCCTGCTGCTCCAGCAGCAGCACCTCGACCCAGCCGGCGGCGCAGCCCTGCAGGGCGCGCTCGGCCGGCGCGCCGGCCGCCAGCGCTTCGATTGCGGCTGCCGCCACGGCAGCGAGGCCGGCCTCCTCCTGCTGCGCTGCGCCGCCAGACTGGGTGCGTTGCGGGGCGCTCAAGACGGGCGCCACCACCGCCAGCCGCACGCCGGCGCCCGCGGTGGGAGGTAGCAGGTCGGCGTAGAGAACGGCGCCACGTTCCAGCACCCTGTAACTAGGGGCCGCTACGGGAAGGCGCGTGGCGTAGGCCTCCATGAGCGCTTCCTCCACGCGCAGAAGGCGCGCTTCCAGGCGGGCCCGCTCGCGCTCCGTGAGGTCGACCGC
>CAZVCT010000041.1:3808-21578 GCA_964625655.1 uncultured bacterium | reverse complement strand
GGGGCGCGTACCTGCACGACATCGGGAAGATCGCCGTGCCCGACACGATCCTCCTCAAGCCCGCCCAACTCACGGACGAGGAGTTCGCCGTCGTCCGGCGGCATACGCTCTACGGAAGCGACATGACACGCGACATCCCGTTCCTGCCCCCCGCTACGCGCGCCGTCATCCGCAGCCACCACGAGCGGTGGGACGGCTACGGCTACCCGGACGCCATCGGTGGCGAGGAGATCCCGCTGTTGGCCCGGATGTTCAGCCTGGTGGACGTCTACGACGCCCTAACCAGTGACAGGCCCTACAAGCGGGCGTGGACCCGCGAGCAGGCGCTCGAGGAGCTGACGAGGCAGGGCGGCAAGCAGTTCGACCCCGGACTGCTCGCCCCCTTCCTCGCCACCATCGCCCGGATGGCGCCGTAGGCGCCGAGCTAGCGCGGGTTCGTTCGGAGGTCTGCGTAGCCGACGCCCTCCTCCAGCGTCCACACGTCGTCGAAGTCCCAGCCTGCGAACGTGGACTACGCTGAACGAGTTCACCGCCCGGCCCGCAGGTGTAAGTCTCCCGTGACCCGCTGCCAGATATTTTCTCCCGTCTCGGCAGTTACCCCCCGGAACTGACCGGTCGCTGCCGACGATCCGCAAAGCCAGGCCACGGGACGCTACCCGCCGCCCGCCGGCACGGCTTGCCGCCTTACGTCTCGTAGTTCGTCGGGAGAATGAAGTTGCGTCGAATCAGAACGTCCGTCCGCCTCACCGTCCTCGCCCTGATCCTGGGTGCCGCATCGCCCTCGTTCGCCCAAGGCTTCGAGGTCGGAATCGTCACCTACCCCCTCGACGGTCTCTCCGTCGGCCTCAACGCCGTCGTGCCCATGTTCGAACTGAACGACGTGCAGCATGCTGCCCGCGCCGACGTCGCCTACGCCTTCGCCGGCCTGCCCGCCATCAGCGCCACCTACCTGCTGCGCGGCCGACCTGCCACCAGCGAAGTCCTGCGCTACCTGGGCGCCGGCGTCGGCATCTCGTTCGCCTCCGAGCCGCTCGCCAGCCCGCTCGTCAGCGGCCACGCCCTCGCCGGCATGAAGTTCCCGCTCGTGGGCGGCTTGGCCGTTTTCAGCGAGGTCGTCGTGGCCGGGAACCCCTTCGGCGCGCGCCTCAGCCTCGGCGCGGGCGTCACCTTCACCTTCGGAGGCAACTGATGCGCCGTTCCGTACTCTTCCCCCTCGCAGCGCTCGTGAGCCTTGCCTTGGCGGCCTGCAGCGGCCCCAATGCGACCATGCCGCGAACGACCGTCACGGGCGTCTCCCCCAGCGAGCTGACCGTCGACACCGAGAGCTTCGTCGTCGACGGCGCGAACTTCTTCCAGTACCCCGGCGGTGATGGCACGCGCGCCGAGTTCTGCGGCGTCTCCGTGACCGCGGAGCTGATCGACCCGAGCAGCCGCACCATCACGCTGGCGCCCGCCGGCCGCGTCACCGTCGAAGCCGGCGACCGCATCCGCGTCGCGGTGCCGACCGGGGCCTTCCAGCCGGGCGTGAGCGACCTGCGCCTCGTCCGCCCCGACGGCAGCGTCACCGTCGTCGAGGGAGCCGTCAACTGCGTCGCCGCGCCCACCGAGGAGCCGCAGCCGAACCGCGCCCCCACCGCGAGCGTCGAGTTCGCCGGCCAGGCGTACGGCGACGGCTCACGCGTCGTCACGTACGGATCCACCAGCACCGACCCCGACGGGGACGAGCTCAGCTACGCCTGGGAAGCGTGGAGCATCCCCATGTACGGCGAGGAAGCCCCCGAGCCGGAGCCTGTTGTAGGCGTGGCGGACGGCGGTACGTTCGTGATCACGCGCCCCGATGCCGACTTCCACTTCCTGCGGCTCACGGTCACCGATCCAGGGGGTCTCAGCGACTCCGTCATGTTCGTCACCATGCTCGATCCCCTGGGTGACGCCGGTGTCGCCGGTGTCGCCGGTGGGCTCGTCCCCCAGCAGGTTGACGAGAGCCCCATCGACGCGGTGCGTACCTCATGGACGCTCGATGCCGACCGGACCACGACCCTCTTCGAACTGGAGGCCGCCTCCGGATTCACTCTGCCGGCCTACGACCCAGGAACCTGCTCGGGCGGCGAACCGGTGCACGCACTCGGCTCCATGGCCTTGCGCCCCCAACAGCTCGTCGGGCTGCCGGAGCTGATAGGGTTCCTGGTGTTCCTCCCCGGTGTCGATCTCTTCGACCCGGCTGCGGGAGAGGTGTCGACGTCGCTCGTTATGGCGGCGCTGCCCTCCAACGAGGACGGGACCTTCAGCCTGCTGGACTCCACGTCCAGCGACCTCTGCGATCCCGAAGCCGCGCTTGTCCGCGTCACGCCGTCCGTTGACGACCGGGTGCTCAGCTTCGGCATCCCCTCCGAGCTCGTCGGGGTCGATAGCCTGATGTTCGGGCTCATCGGGAGCACCGGAGGCTCGACGGATATCGTCCCCGACGGCCTTCTGCCACTGCTCTAGGCCAACCCGCCGGAACCGACCCGCTCCGCCCGGCGGCGGAGCGATGAGCCGAGGCCCGTCCTACGACGGGCCTCTACTCGTGGCGGTGCCGCTCCGCCCACAAGGGCTATCCTTGGGGGCAGTGACCGACGCCAGTACCCCCCTTGACCCGTCCGAGACCCCGACCGCCGCCACCCTCGAGGAGATCCGCGCGAACCTGGCAGCCGTGCGGGCCCGCATCGACGCCGCCGCGCGCCGGGCCGGGCGCGACCCGAGCGAGGTGAGGCTGCTGCCCGTGAGCAAGACGGTGCCCGAGGAGCGCCTGCGGCTCGCGTACGAGGCCGGCTGCCGTTTCCTGGGCGAGAACAAGGTGCAGGAGGCGCAACAGAAGGCCGAGGCGATGGCCGACCTGACCGACCTGAAGTGGGCGGTAATCGGCCACCTGCAGCGCAACAAGGCGCGCTACGTGGCGCGCTTCGCGAGCGAGTTCCAAGCGCTCCACACCGTCCGCCTGGCCGAGACCTTGGAGCGGCGCCTCGAGATCGAGGACCGCACCCTCGACGTCTTCGTGCAGGTGAACAGCTCGGGCGAGGAGAGCAAGTTCGGCCTGCCGCCCGAGGAAGTCCCCGCCTTCGTGAAGGAGCTGCCCGACTTCCCGCGCCTGCGCGTGAAGGGCCTCATGACGCTGGCGCTCTTCTCGAGCGACATGGAGCGGGTGCGCACCTGCTTCGTGCGCATGCGCGAACTGCAGGAGCGCCTGCTGCAGGAGGCGCCGGACGGCCTCAGCTTCGCCGAGCTGTCGATGGGCATGTCGGGCGACTTCGAGATGGCCATCGAGGAGGGCGCCACGCTCGTGCGCGTAGGCCAGTCGATCTTCGGGGCGCGCGAGCTACCCGACAGCCACTACTGGCCCGCCGGCTCGGCTGCGGGCGCGTGAGCGGTATCGAGCCGGAGCGCGCGCTGGAGTTCGACCCAGGCTCGCTCGAGCCCGTCCCGGTGGACGTCGTCTCCATCCAGTCGCAGGTGGTGTACGGCTGCGTGGGGAACAGCGTGGCGGTGCCGACCCTGCAGGCGTCGGGCCTGAACGTGGTGCCCGTACCCACCGTGCTGCTCAGCAACACGCCGCACTACGACACGCTCGCCGGCGGCGCCGTTCCCCTCGACTGGTTCGAGGGCTACCTGCGCGCCCTGGACGAGAGGCGCGTCATGAAGCATGCGCGCGCCGTGCTGATCGGCTACCTCGGCTCGCCCGGGCAGGCAGCGGCGCTGGCCACGTGGCTCGAGCGCGCGGTTCGCGAGAAGCCCGAGCTGAAGGTGATCCTCGATCCGGTGATGGGCGACTTCGACAGCGGCCTGTACGTGAACCCGCAGCTGCCGGGCGCGCTGCGGGAGGGGCTCGCGCCGCTGGCCACCGGGCTCACGCCCAACGCCTTCGAGTTCGAGCAGATCGTCGGCCGGCCGCTGGCCACCGTGGCCGACACGGTGGCGGCTGCTCGGGTGCTCCTGCGCGGGCGCACGGAGTGGGTGGTGGTCACGAGCGCGGCGCCGCAGGAGGACGGGGCGGGTGCGCGCATCGTGCTAGTCACGGAGAGCGCTCACGAGGTGGTGACGTGGGAGCGCATCGCCCACGCCGCGAAGGGCACCGGCGACCTGTTCACCGCAGGCGTCACCAGCGCGCTGCTCGGGGGCAGCAGCCTACGTGAAGCGGTCGAGAAGGCGCATGCTCGCGTCGTGAAGGTCCTGGAACGCACCGCGCGCCTGAACTGCAACGAGCTCGTGCTAAGCGACGCCTGAAGCCTCGGCTCGTGCGCTCGGACTATGGGGGTCCGCGTCGATCCGGACAGCTCAGTCCTGCGCTGGGAGCAGCTGCCACTTCCCTTCGGAGACCATCTCTACGGACGCGCCGTCGACGACGATCGCGGACGCGTCATCCATGACGTAGCACGGGTTCGGCAGACGGGCTGCCCATCTCTCCGCAGTGGCGAGCGTGTTCGAGGGTAGCTCCGGACTGTCGAGGTGCGGGAAGATCGAGAAGTCCACGTGCCCGAGAGCGGTGTCGTCACCCGATTCGGGCTTCCAGGCGACGAACTCCTGCCCTATCCGCGGTGTCATGACCATGCTGCCGGCGCTTAGCCCTACCCAGACGGTGTCCGTGAGCGAAGGCAGGTGGTCGGCCAGCCCGGAGCGCTTGATCCAGTGGGCCAGGTAGAGCGAGTCGCCGCCCGAGGCCAACAGAACGTCGGCCGCCAGCACCTTCGGCAGCCAGTTGCCTTCGTCGATGCTTGGCAGGGCGGTCAGCTCGAGCAAGCCCAGTGACTTCCACTCCAGGGCGCACATGCGGTCCTCGCTCTTGCCGGCGACGAACTCCCAGACCAGCTCGCCTGGGCCAGCCCAGGGATGGCCGTACATCGCGGTCGGGATGCAGAGGGCGTTGCACTCATCGATCGGCTTGCCGAGCAAGTCGACCAGGGCACGGTGGATGGACGGGTTGGTGATACCGCCTGACGTGAGCAAGTACTTCATCGCGGCTCCTGGTTCGTTCCGTTTTGACGTACCAGTACTATAAAGCCGCTCAGCAGCGGACGTCCTCCGCCTGGCCCGTGCGCCGCCGCGGCTTCTCGGGCTCGAGGCGCGTCGGCGACCAGGAGGCGCGGACCCGCGCGGGGACGGCCCAGCGCTAGGGTACTTAGGGGACGGCCGGCCCTGGGACCGGGTTTGGCTAGTTCGGGCGCCTAATGTATAATCCTGCAACCCACAAATAACCCTCTGCTCCTGAGAAGGCTGCTGCGGGTAGTCGTGGATCAGCGTTCGCGGTTCGGAGGTCGGTAGCGGCCCCGGTTCCGCCTTACGCGTCGTCGACCTATAGGAGGAACAATGACCACCCGCCGCTTCATGCTCTCCGTTCTCGCAGCGGTCCTCGCGTTCGGCCTGATCTTCAGCGCCAGCGCGCAGGAGCCCCGCTACGGTGGCAGCGTCACCGTCGCTGTTACGGACGACCCGCCCAACCTCGACCCGCACATCACGAACGCCGCATCGGCACGCAACATCCTCCACAACGTCTTCGCCACCATCGTGGAGATGAACCTCGACTTCGTGCCCGCCCCCGGCCTCGCCGAGTCGTGGGAGATCTCGGACGACGGCATCACCTACACCTTCAACCTCGTGCAGAACGCCCGCTTCCACGACGGCACGCCCGTCAACGCCGAAGCGCTCGTTTATAACTTCGACCGCATAAAGAACCCCGACACGGGCTCTCCGCGCGCCTCCGAGCTGAGCTTCGTAGAGTCGTACGAAGCGGCCGACGAGCACACCTTCGTGGTGCGCCTCAGCCAGCCGTACGCGGCGTTCCTGCCCGCGCTCGCCTCCTGGAGCGGCATGGTCGTCTCCCCCACGGCCGTCGAGGCCTACGGCGAGGACTTCACGCAGCACCTCATCGGCGCCGGCCCGTTCAAGTTCGTGGACCACATCCGTGACGACCGCGTGCTGCTCGTGCGCAACGACGACTACTTCCGCGAAGGCCTCCCGTACCTCGACCAGATCGTCGTGCGTCCGTTCGTGGACGGCGAGTCGCGCGTCATCAACCTCAAGTCGGGCTCGCTCGACATGATCTACACGATCCCGGGCAAGGACCTCGCCGAGCTGCAGACCTACCCCGGCGTGGTCGTGGCCTCCGTCCCGGGGCTCGGCTACTCGAGCATGTACATGAACACCCAGTCCGAGGCGCTCGGCAACCCGTACCACCGCCAGGCCCTCAACTACTGCGTGGACCGCGACGTGATCATCAACACCGTGTTCGCGAGCGGCGGCGCCGTGGCCGCCTACAGCCCGTTCTCGCCGGCCACCTTCGTGACCGATACCGACGACGAGCGCATCCCGCAGCGCGACCCCGAGAAGGTGCGCGAGCTCCTCGAGCTGGCCGGCACGCCGGACGGCTTCTCGTTCGACGTGCTGTACGCCGCCGACGAGCAGAACACGCGCATCGTGACGCTCGTGCAGGCGATGTGCGCCGAGTTCGGCATCCAGCTCAACGCGCGCCCTACCGAGTTCGGTCAGATCCTGGCCCGCGCCGGCGAGGGCAACTACACGGCGGCCTGGATCTCGCTGACGCCGCGTAACGACCCCGACCTCAGCGCCTTCCCCTGGTTCACCTCGAACAGCACCAACTTCGCCCAGCTGAACAACGCCACCATCGACGATCTGCTCACGCGCGCCCGCGCCGTCAGCGACATCGACGAGCGCCGCGACCTCTACCGCGCCGCTGCCGACGAGATGATGCTCGACATGCCCTACCTCTTCCTCTACCACTCGGCGGAGATCAAGGCGTACCGCGACCGTCTGCAGAACTACCAGCACATCGCCGACGGGATGATGCGCTTCGAGTCCGTGTGGGTCAACGACTGAGTACCGGCTGACCGCCAGCCCTGGGTGGGTGGCCCGATCTGGGCCGCCCACCTTCTTTGACGCCGTTCCTGTATCTAACGTCTTCCCTGGAGTCGCATGCTCAGCTTCCTCCTCAACCGCATCATCACGACCATCCCGATCATCATCTTCATCACCGTGGCGGTGTTCTCGGTCATGCAGCTGCTGCCCGGCGACCCCACCCTCGCGATCCTCGGCGACGAGGCCACGCCGCAGTCGCGGGCGGTCCTGCGCGAGCGCATGGGCCTGAACCGGCCCGTGCACGTCCAGTACCTGACGTGGCTCGGTGGCATATTCACGGGCGACCTCGGCCGGTCGCTCGTAGACAACACGCCCGTCACCCGGGCGGTATCTTTCGCTTTCCCCGTAACGCTCCAGATCGCACTCGTGTCGCTGATCATCTCGATCTCGGTCGGCGTGCCGCTCGGCATCCTATCCGCCGTGCGGCGGGGCGGCTTCCTCGACGCGGTAGGTTCCATCCTCGCGCTGTCGTCGATCTCCATCCCCGCGTTCTGGGCGGGGATCCTGCTCATGTACTTCGCTGCACTGCAGCTCGGCTGGTTCCCCTCGTCGGGCTTCGTGCGCTTCGCGGAGGACCCGTGGGCCAGCATCCACCACTCGATCCTCCCCGCGACCGCGCTGGCGCTGCGGCCCATCGGGATCTTCATGCGCATGACGCGGGGCAGCATGCTAGAGGTGATCAACAGCGACTTCGTGCGCACGGCGCGCGCCAAGGGCGCCTCCGAGGCCGCCGTCAACCTGCGGCACGCCCTGCGCAACGCGCTGATCCCGCTCTTCACGCTCATCGGCCTCGAGTTCTCGGGGCTGATGGGCGGTGTGGTGGTCATCGACACCCTGTTCGCCATCCCCGGCTTCGGGCGGCTGATATACAGCGCCTTCCTGAGGTCCGACTTCGTGATGATGCAGAGCCTGATGGTCCTGTTCTCGCTCGTGGTGATCGTGGTCAACCTGCTTACGGACATCTCCTACAGCTTCCTCGACCCCAGGATCCGGTACGCATGACCTGGCGCAGGACGGTTCGTCAGTTCATGCGGCGCCCGCTGGCCGTGACCGGTCTGGTGATCGTGGTGGGGGTGCTCATCGTCGCGCTCTTCGCTCCGCAGCTGGCGCCGTACGACCCCACCAAGCCCGACTTCCTGTCGATCCTCCAGGCGCCCAGCCAGCAGTACCTGCTCGGCACGGACGAGGTGGGGCGCGACCTGCTGTCGCGGCTCATCTACGGCGCCCGCGCCTCCATCCGGGCGGGCCTGGTGGCGGTGCTGATCGCCGTCGGCATCGGCGTGCCGCTCGGCCTGCTGTCGGGCTACATGCGCGGCTGGATCGACCAGGTCGTGATCATGCGCCTGGCCGACGCGATGATCGCCTTCCCCACCATCGTGCTGGCGCTGGCGTTGGCGGCGGCGCTGGGCGGCAACCTCACCACGGCGATGCTGGCCATCGGCATCGGGAGCGCCCCGGCGTTCATCAGGCTGGCGCGGGCCCAGGCGCTGAGCCTCAGGGAGCAGGAGTTCGTCGAGGCGGCGAGGGCGCTGGGGAACTCGTCCGGCAAGGTGATGCTGAAGCACGTCTTCCCGAACATGATCGGCCCGCTCCTGGTGCAGACGTCGATCGCCATCGCGGCCGCCATCCTGGCCGAGACGGCGCTGTCGTTCCTGGGGCTGGGGGTGCAGCCGCCCACGCCGTCGTGGGGGTCGACGCTGCGGATCGGCACCGGCTACATGCAGTCGGCGCCGTGGCTGTCGCTCTACCCGGGCATGGCGATCTTCGTGACGGTGCTCGGGATCAACCTGCTGGGCGACGGGCTGCGCGACGTGCTGGATCCTCGCGACCGCTCCTGATCCTCGGCCAAACCACTACCTGATTCCCGACCTGGCGCGTCACGTTGGGCCTCCGCAGACTGAAGGCGGAGGCCCAACCCCATGACGAACCGACCGACGACCCCGGAACGTTCCGCCGACGAGATCCGCGAGGCCGCGCGCCGTACCTTCTCGGCCGCCGCCCAGGCCTACGTCACCAGCGCAGGGCACAGCCAAGGCTCTGACCTGGAGAGCCTCGTGACGCTGGCCGAGGGGCGCCTCAGCGGCCTCGAAGGCCGGGACGCGCTCGACGTCGCCACCGGCGGCGGCCACGTGGCCCTGGCGCTGGCGCGCGCCGGGGCGCGGGTGACGGCCGCCGACCTGACGCCCGAGATGCTCGAAGCCGCGGCGGACTTCGCGCGCGAGCAGGCGCCGAGCCACGAGGTGGCGTTCCAGGAGGCCGACGCCGGGGCACTGCCCTTCGGCGACGCCAGCTTCGACCTGGTCACGTGCCGCATCGCCGCACACCACTTCCCAGATCCGAGCGCGTTCGTGCGCGAGGTGGCGCGGGTCCTGCGGCCTGGGGGCGTCTTCGTCCTCATCGACAACGTGGCGCCCGAGGACGCCGAGCTGAACGCGGCGATGAACGAGGTCGAGCGCGTGCGCGATCCCGCCCATGTGCTGTCGTACCCGGTCGCGTGGTGGGTGAGCGAAGCGGCCGGCGCCGGCCTGGAGGCCGTGCACCTGGAGCGCTTCTGGCGCGTGAAGGCGTTCCGCGAATGGGCCGAGCGCACCCCGCCCGAGGGCCGGACGCCGGCTGAACACGCCGAAGCCGTGGAGCGCTTCGTGCTGGCGCTGCCCGAGCGGGCGCGCGCCTACCTCGTTGCCGACCAGGACGAGTCGGAGCTGACGTCGTTGCGACACGAGGTGATGCTGCTCGTGCTCGAGCGCCGCGGCTGAGTCGGAGCCGACGCAGGGCTGACCGGCACAGAGTCGCCCGGACAGCCCTCCAGCGGTTCGGCCCGCCGATGGCTCGGTCTGTCAGCCGCCGACGATGTCCCCGCCGTTGACGTGGATCGTCTGACCCGTCACGTAGCTCGAGTCCTGCGACGCCAGGTAGACGTAGGCGGGCGCCACCTCCTCGGGCTGGCCGGCGCGCTTCATGGGCTGGTCGGCGCCGAACTTCGAGACCTTCTCCTCGTCGAAGCTGGCGGGGATCAGCGGCGTCCAGATGGGTCCGGGCGCCACGCCGTTGACGCGGATGCCCTTGTCGGCCAGGTTCATCGCCAGCGAGCGGGTGAACGCCAGGATGGCTCCCTTGGTCGAGGCGTAGTCCATCAGCGTCGGGTTGCCGCGGAAGGCCGTGATGGAGGTGGTGTTGATGATGCTGGCACCCTCCTTCATCTGGTCTAGCGCAGCTTTGGTCAGGTAGAACATCGAGAAGATGTTGGTGCGGAAGGTTCGCTCCATCTGCTCGTCGGAGATGTCCTGGAGCTTCTCGGCGGCGTGCTGCTCGGCCGCGTTGTTCACCAGGACGTCCAGGCCGCCCAGCTCGTCAACCGTGCGCTTCACGGCCTCGCGGCAGAAGGCGGCGTCGCCGATGTCGCCGGCGATGCGCACGCAGCGGCGCCCCTCGCGCTCGACGGCTTCGGCCGTGATCTCGGCGTCTTCCGTCTCGTCCAGGTAGACGATGGCGACGTCGGCGCCCTCCTTCGCGAAGTGGATGGCGACGGCGCGCCCGATGCCGCTGTCACCGCCGGTGATGAGCGCCTTCTTCCCCTCTAGCTTGCCGCCCGGGCGGTAGTTCTTGCCCTCGTACTTGGGTGGCGGATCCATCTTCTCTTCGCTGCCGGGCTGGTGTTCCTGCTTCTGGGGTGGGCGCTGCTTGGACTGCTTCTCGTCCGACATCTGTACCTCCTGGCTCAGTGGTCGTGGGCCGCTTCCGACTCTTCGAACGTCTCGTGGATGGTGCCGTGGTCGTGCTCGGGCGGCGCGTAGAGCGAGTAGACCTTCAGGGGCGTCTCGCCGACGTTGAGGATGTTGTGCCACCAGCCCGAGGGCACCATGACGATGAAGTCGTCCCCGGCGTCGAACGTCTGGTCGAGGTTGTCCTTCTCCCGCCCCATCATCACCTTGGCGTCGCCCGCCTCGATGCGCAGGAACTGGTCGATGCCGTCGTGCTTCTCGAGGCCGATCTCGCCGCCTACGGGGATCGACATCAGCGTCAGCTGCATGTGATCGCCGGTCCACTTGGCGACGCGGAACTTGTCGTTCTCCTTGGTGATGTCCTCGATGTTGACGACGTAGGGCTGCGGGCCGTAATCCTTGGTGTCCATTGTTGTTCCCCTTTCAGGACGCACGGACTCATAGATAGCGGCCTCTGGCACGGTTCCGAGCATTCTCGTCACAGAGTCGGCGGGCCTTCGCCGGCCCCGGTCCGGGCAGCGACCTTTGGCCTATCCTGGAGTGCCGTGCCCCGCAGTTCCGAACAACTCGTGAGCGCCGACGTCTTCCTCGTGCGTCCAGGTGGGGCTGGCGCGTCGTACTTGACCCGTGAGATCTGGCGCCGCGAGGAGGTGTCCCTGCCGTTCCTTCGCGCGTACGCCCGAGAGCGCTGGGGGGAGCAGGCCTTCGTGCTGCACGACGGCGGACTGAGTGCGGGGCGCGCGGAGGTGACCATCCTCCTCGAGGCGAGCGGTGGAGACGAGCGTCACTACCGGACAGGCGACGTCGTGGCGCCGCAGCTACCACGCGCCCGCCCCTGGCAGCAGGCTGGCTGGTACGCCCGTACGCTCCGGTGGCTCAGGGAGCAACTGGCGTCGAACGGGGAGGAACTCAAGGGCGAGCTCGCGCAAGTGAGCACCTACGATCTGGGCTGCGTGGTGCACGCGCCCACCAGCAAGGGCGGGGTGTACCTGAAGGCGACCGAGACCCCGTACGAAGCGCTGGTGACGCAGCAGTTGGCGCGGTGGCGTCCCGGCTCTCTGCCCAAGGTGCTCGCCGTCGACGAGGAGCGGGCCCTTCTACTCACGCGGGCCGCGGGCATCCACCTGGCCGAGAGCGACGACATGATGGCGTGGGAGAAGGCCGTCACGGAGTTGGCGCTCCTCCACCGAGGTGAGGCACCCGACGCGCTGGAAGACTTGGGAGCGCCTACTTACGAGTTCGCACACTTGCCTCCCCAGATCAGCGAACTGCTCCTCGACGGCAGGGCTCTCGAGAACTGGGGCTTACGGGAGGATGCGATAGAAGGGCTCGCGGGCCTCGTACCAAAGCTCGAATTCGCTCACAGCCGGATAGCCGATCTGGGGCTACCTCTCTGCCTGACGCATGGCGACGCTCACCCGATGAACGCCCTGGTGGGATCGCGAGGCGTGTTCCTGTTCGATTGGCACGAGGCAGGAACGGCTCATCCGTTCACGGACGCGGGCTGGTTCTTCGCGTGGCTGTCGCATCCAAGTCGCGCCAGCTTGCCGGTCCGGAACGCGCACCCCGACGCCGTAGCACGGCTGTGGCTCCGGTACCTGGAGGCTTTAGGAGCACGCGGAGCAGCTGGACTGCTGGACGACGCGATCAGGGTCGCCCTCGCGCATCGCGCCGTGGTCTTCGACGCGCGCTTGAGGATCTGGGAGGGCACGGTGCCGGGCTGGCGGCCGGGTTACGTGCCCTACTACCTTCGTTGGCTGCACAGGTACTGGTCTTGAGCGCAGCCCTGGGAGGATAGGAGAGAAGCGGGGGCCAACATCCAGCCGTCGCACCCACCCATAGGGACGCTTGACAGCCGGCCTCCCGGCCCCTATCCTGAACCTACCCTTAGTTTTTAAGGGTTAGTATCTAAGGGTAAGGAAAGGAGCCCACCGTGCCACGTCTTCCCCGTCGTCAACAACAGATCTTCGAGGCCCTGCAGGGCGCTTTCGAGCGTACCGGCACGCTGCCCGAGCTGACGGCGCTGGCACGCAGCTTCGACATCACCTACCCCACCCTCCGCGAGCACCTGAAGGCGCTCGAAGCGAAGGGGAAACTCACCGTCGAGACGCGCGGGCCCGGCCGCAGCCCCGTGATCACCCTGCTGGGCGGCGCCTACGGCGTCCCGGTCTTCGGCGAAATCGCCGCTGGCCTCCCGGTCGGCACCTACCCGGCCCCCGACGGGCACCTGGCGCTGCGCGGCCGCCCCGACCAGTTCGCGCTGCGCGTGCGCGGCAACTCGATGGCAGACCGCATCGAGGACGGCGACATGGTCCTGCTGCACCGCAGCGAGCCGCAACGCTCCGGCGAGATCTGCGCCGTGCGGGTAGGCGAAGACGAAACCACCCTGAAGTACCTCGACTGGCCGTCCGGCACCCTGCGCCCGCGCGAGTACCGCCTGCGGCCCCACAACGAATCCTTCCCCACGCTGGTAGTACCAGCTGAAGAGATCCACATCGATGGCGTCTTCCGCGGCCTGCTCCGCGGCGACGTGGTCCAAGAACTCCTACTGGAAGGGGGTGAGTAACCCGGGAACCGAGGCGTTTCCTGGCACGACCTCACTCACGTCTTGAACAGCCAGAAAGTACGAGAAGGACGCACCCACCGCCGCCAAGCAGAAGAATGCGTCCCTCACGTCGCCCCGAAAGTGGTCCGCTAACGCGGTCCTACCCAGGTACACCGCATGCTAACACCGCATCACGTTCACGCCGAACCGGCCCGCCAGCCGGTCGACACCAGCCATCCCGCGCGCCCAGGTGGCACGCTGCCCCGGCGCCGCCCCGCGCGGCCCGGCCGCCCACCCGTCATGCGTCCGCCCCTGCCGTACCGGGCGCTCTCGCTCGCTTCCTGGCACGCCCTGCTGAACAGCAAGGGGGCGGAGTCATGATCGCGGCCCTCAGCTTCTTCCCGTTCCCGCTCTACCTGGCGGAACGCTCCGAGCCGCACCGCAAGCGCGTGCCGCTGGTGGTGGTGGACGAGCAGCACGTGCTGCACGCCAACGTCGCCGCCCGCCGGCACGGCATCACCCCGGGCATGCGCCTCGACGGCGCGCGCATGCGCGTCGGCAGCCTCGAGGTCGTGAACTACACCGAGCCCGACCTCGAGCACGCCTGGTCCACCGTCCTCCAGGAACTGAACGACTACACCCCCTGGATCGAGTCCAACGGCCGCGGCCGCGCGTTCGCCCGCATCGACGCCCACGAGGCGCTCGAGCTCGCGCAGCATTACGACATCCCCGTCGGCCTCGCCGACGACTGCGAGACGGCTGCGTTGGCGGCCCTCACCGCCCGCCCCGGCTGCGCGCGCGAGGTCTCCTCGCTCGAAGCCAACGCCTTCATCGACCGCCTGCCCCTGCGTTTCCTGAAGGGCGTCGGGCTCTCGGAATCGAACCTGACGCGCCTGCAGTGGCTGGGCCTGGCCACGGCCGGCGACCTGGCGCGCTGGAGCGCCCCGCAGCTGCGCTCCTACCTGGGCGAAGAGGGCAACGCGCTGATGCCCTACCTTCACGGCCCGAGGCGCACCGACCTGCGGCCCTTCCACCAGCCCGAAACGGTGCGGCGCTCCCTCACCTTCACCGAGCCGGTGCTGGAACCGCACGAGCTCCTCACGGCGCTCGACCGCCTCTCCGTCGAGCTCGAGCGCGCGCTGGAAGGCCGCGCCGCGCGGCGCCTCACTCTCACCGCCACCACGCCCGGCGGCAAGCAGCGCGCCAGCCGCCTCGCGAAACGCCCGCTGCAGCAGGCGCGTCACATCCGGCAGCAGGCGCTCTTCGCGCTGCACGACAGCCACGCCGAGGGGCGCCCCATCGAGCGCCTGACGGTCGAGCTCGCTGCCCCCTCGCGCATCGGCCGCCAGGAGAGCATCTGGCCGCAGCGCGAACGCCGGCAGCGCGCCCTGCGCGCGGCACTGGAGCGCTTCCCCGCCTCGCAACGCCGCTTCGTCTGGCGCGACCCGTACGCGCAGGCAGCCGACCTCGCCTGGGAGTGGGAGGGGTACGTGGACGAGCGCGGCGCCTACGCCGGCGCCGACGCGGTGGAGCGCGGCGACGCACTGGCTACCGAACGTTCGGGAGCCGCGCGCGTGGCTCTGCACGGCGGCGAGGCGCCTGCCGTCACGGCCGCGGCCGTGCCGCTCTTCGATCCGGAATCGCTGGCCCCCGCGCTGCCGGTCCGGCGCGACGAGCGGGGTGGGCAACGGAGTGATCACCAGGGTGGGCAACGCTCCGAGCGCGAGAAGCGCGCGGAAGCGGAGAGCATCCTGTTCGGCGGCCTTCAGTAGACAGACGGTAGGCGTTCGCCGGTAGTGTCATAGCCGAACTCGGTCGTCTCTCAGAGGCGCTTCTGCTAGCCAGGGTCACTTAGCCTGTGCCTGTAGGAGCGCCTCCTTCCGTTCTGGCGCCAAGTTCTTGGCGGCTTCCCGGACCGTCAGGCGCGTAGCGCGGCCGGCTCTGGGCAGCAGCCAACGGAACACCTCGTCCGGGAGCCGCTTCGTGCCCTCGCGCAGCACCCAGCCGATCGCCTTCGCGACGAAGAACTGCCTGTCTTCGAGCAGCTGATCCGCCAGGGCCGTGAACTCCGCGAATGCTTCCACGTCACCGGAACGCACCGGCAGCAGGAGGGCCAGAAGTGCCGAGCGCCGCACCCAGAAGTCCCCGTCTCTCACCCAGCCCGGAAGCAGCCGTCCCCGCGCAGCGCCGTCCCGGCCGATGACCGGTCCCAGCACCTGGATGGCGAGCGGGTCGACGAGCGCCCAGGTGCCCGCTTCACGGACCAGCCGCTCGAGGAACGGCACGTCTTCTACCGTGAGGCGGTCCCTGCCCAGCACCAGGGCTTCGACCGCAGCCATGCGCAGTTCGTGCACGCCGGAGCGCCACAACCCATCAGCCAGCGCCACCAGCTCCGACCGGCTCGGCTCGCCGGCGCGTTCGGCCATCTCCTTCACAGCGCGCCTGATACGCGGCACGGGAACGCCATAATGCTCGAGTTCGCTCTTCAGGTAGCGCTTCTCGTTCGCTGCACGGTCGCTGTCCCCGGCCAGGCGTAGTTCGTCGGCCAGCCGCGCCACCTCGACCGCTAACCGTTCAGGCAGAACCGGGTCGGGCACGAGCGGATGATACGCCCAGGGCGCCGTCAGAGCCGCTTCAGGTAGAAGCGCTCCTCGATCCCGTCCCCGATCTCGTAACTACCTACCAGCTCGTAACCGAGCCGCGCGTAGAACTCACCGCCCTGGTACGAGAAGCTATCCAGCCGGATCATGCTGGCGCCGAGCGCTGCGGCTTCCCTCTCCATCTCCTCGATCAGCTGCCTGCCCAAGCCCCTGCCCCGGAACTCGGGCTCGACGTAGAGCGAAGACAGGTAGAAGATCTCCCCCACCGTGATCTGACCGTCCAGCGCGGCCACGAGACGCCCGTCGAGCTCGATACCGATCTGCACCTCCCCGCCCGGGCCCTTGGGCAGGTGCGCCGCGTCGTACTCCTCGAGCTTCTCGTCGAGCCATCCCAGTTCTTCACGAGTCAACCGTCGAACCGCCATCCCCTACTCTAGCCATGCGGTTCGAGGCACCGCTTCGGTGCCCACGGCGGGCCAAACGACCGCGACGCTGCATCATCTTGACGAATAGCGCATAAACCCATATAATATTGACTATCGAACGCGCGAGAAGCGCGTTATTTTTTTGCCTCGATACCGCCGTGCCGCTGGCTACGGGCACCTGCTCCTATCCCGAGGCGTCAGCGAGAACGACCCGGATGGCTCGCCCACTGCCGGCGTGATAACCCAGCAGCTCGGTTCCGCTCACGGGCACGCACCGCACGCTCAAGCCTCCGCGGCCGTCGCCGTCCAGCATCCCGCAGCCGAAGATCTTCCCGTCCCGCCACACGATCAGCAGGGTCGCTTCACCAGCGGCCGTAGTCACCAGCGTGTCTAACGCGTTCGGGACGTGGGTGGAGGGCACGGTGCCCACCAGCACGAAGGTGGCCTCAGGAGCCCCGCGGCAGAACTCCTGCGCCACGCGCTGCGTGCCCGCGAGCGGCCGGCCCGCCGGACGAGCCGCGGTCAGCGGTTCGAAGTCGCCCCGGGACGCCGCCTTGACGATCCCGAGCGCCTGCCGCCCGAGTTCCGCGGCGTCGATGTCACCCGTAGGCAAGATCGCATCGAGCGCGCGCTGATCGAGCGGCGCGAGCCGTACGAAGGTAGCGCGCGGGGTGAGGTTCACTTCGCCACCGTCGCGCAGTTGTCGGTTGCCAGCGAGGCGTTCCATTTCGGTGGTCGCGACCTCGGGCACGGCAGGCGGGAACTCGACGGGTTCGCCGAACGCCAGCGCCGCGACCTGCTCCCTAATGGCTCCGGGGAGGAACACGCCATCGTGGACCTGGTTGCAGAAGAGGATGAACATCACGTCGGCGTCGAGGTAACGGCGATAGTAGGCGCAGCTGCCCCACGACGACGCGCCGCCGTGCTCGGCCACCCGGCCGCGGTCGCCTTCCGTAACCCGCCAACCGTAGGCGTAGTCGTTCAGGAACGGCCGGTAGAGCCTTCGCTTCGCTTCCACCGAGAAGAGCTCGTCACCCATCAACGCCTGATGCCAGAGGAACATGTCGAGCGTAGTGGTGAGCATCTCGCCGTTGCCCATCAGCGCCCAGGAGGGGAACGGCTTCTCGAGGTTCGTGCCGTTGTCGACGTCGTCCGCATGGAAGCGCGCCACGACCCGACCGTCCCAATCTGGAAGGCGGTAACCCGTCGACTCCATGCCCGCAGGCTCGAAGAGGTTCTCCCGCAGGAAGCTCTCGTACTCCTCGCCCGAAACGAGCTCGATGATCGCCGCCAGGAGGGTGTAGCCCGCGTTCGAGTACTCGTAACGCGCGCCGGGTTCGAAGCGTAGGGGCGCCTCCAGGGCGATTCGCAGGGCCTCGTCCCTGGAGAGCGGGTCGTAGTCGCCGGCGAGGTAGTCGACCAGGCCACCGCTATGGGTGAGAAGATGATGCAGTGTGACCCCGGCCTTGTCGGCCGGAACGTCGGGAAGGTACGCCGACATGGGCTGCGTGGAGTCAAGCTTCCCGGCCTCCTCCAGCATGAGGATGGCGGCGGCCGTGAACTGCTTGGTCA
>CAZVCT010000041.1:0-3708 GCA_964625655.1 uncultured bacterium | reverse complement strand
AGCTTCCCGGCCTCCTCCAGCATGAGGATGGCGGCGGCCGTGAACTGCTTGGTCACGGAGCCGAGACTGAAAACGGTCTCGCGGCCGTTGGGCACCCCTCGCCTCCGGTCGGCCAGCCCGTAGCCTTCGTTCAGCAGGACCTTCCCATCACGGGCGAGCAGCGCCGCGCCCGAGAACCCGAACGGCACGAGGCGGGTGAGGAACTCGTTCACCGACTCAGCTCGCTCCACGTCTCGAGGATACTCAGTTCGGTTGAGCGAATACACCACGTCCCTCTTCCGTTGCACACGTCCATCTCGTTGGCCGTACGAACGCTATTGCGCGGCGGCGGCGCGCGGTGCACAGTGGAAGCAGGGAATCACATCTTTCTAAGGTTGTTCAACTAATTCTCTTCATAAGCGCTCAGGAGCGAACCGATATGACCAGGTCCAACCATTACCGAACGGCAGCGGGCTTGGCGCTCGCTGGTGTAGCCCTGCTCGTGTGGTTGAGCCTGGGGGTAGGCATCATCGGCGCGGACGGCGACCCCTGGAACTCCATGTACTTCGGCGTGATCGGCGTAGGAGCGCTGGGCGCTGCCCTCGCCCGCCTGCGGCCCGACGGCATGTCGAACGCCCTGTTCGCCATGGCCCTCGCCCAAGCGCTCGTGCTGCTGGTCGCTCTCGTCGCCGGCCTCGGGCGCCCCTGGAGCCCGCCGATGGAGCTGGTCGCGCTGAACGTGTTCTTCATGGGGCTGTTCATCGCCTCCGGCCTGCTGTTCAAGGCCGCAGGGCGCTCGAACAGCGGAGCCGGTGCCGTAACGAGCCGCTGAGACTTCAGGCCGTCGCCGGGGCCTCCAGCTGGTTGCCACCCCGCGCGTCTCCTTGCGCGTCGCCCTCCGCGGGCGGCGCGCCCAGCGCCGCCAACGCCCGCAGGTCGTGCCCGCTGGGCGCCTGGAAGAGGCGCAGGCCGAACTCTGGCAGGATGGCGATCAGGTGGTCGAAGATGTCTGCCTGCACGCCCTCGTAGATGGCCCAGCGCGTGTCCGCCACGAAGACGTAGATCTCGAGCGGCAGGCCCGACGCTTCCGGCTGCAGCTGGCGCACCAGGAAGGTCATGTCCTTCGAGATCAGGGGGTGCTCCTGCAAGTAACGCGCCACGTACGCGCGGAAAGTCCCAATGTTCGTCAGCCGCCGCGAGTTGACCGGGTTCTCCTTCGAGGCCGGGTGCTCCTCGCGCCACGCCTCGATGTCGGCCTGCTTCTCCGAGAAGTAGGGTCTCAGCACCGCGAAGCGCTCCAGGCGCTGGATGTCTTCCTCTTCCAGGAAGCGCACCGTGGTGATGTCCAGGTCGAGGCTGCGCTTGATGCGCCGTCCACCCGAGGCCTGCATGCCACGCCAGTTCTTGAACGGCTTGCCGAGGAAGTTGTGCGTCGGGATGATCGTGAGGGTCTTGTCCCAGTTCTGCACCGTGACGTTGTTCAAAGCGATCTCGACCACGTCGCCGTCGGCGTTCATCTCGGGCATCTCGATCCAGTCGCCCACGCGGATCAGGTCGTTGTTCGTCAGCTGGATGCCCGCCACGAGACTCAGGATGGTGTTCTGGAAGATCAGCAGCAGGACGGCGGAAGCAGCGCCGAAGCCTGTAAGGATGACCAGCGGGTCGCGGTCGACGAGGATGGCCAGCGACACGATCGCCACCATCAGGTAGACCACGAGCGTGATGACCTGCAGGTAGCCCTTGATGGGGCGCTGCGTGGCTTGCGGCGTGCGGGCGTAGATGTCGCCGAAGGCGTTCACCAGCGAGGCGATGGCGCGCGCGACCGCCACGGCCATCAGCACCCCCACCACGCGCTGCAGGCCCGTCGCGATGACGTCCGGCAACGCGGGCAGGTACGGCAGCCCCGCGCGCACGATCAGTAGCGGCACGAAGTGCGACAGACGGTAGAAGAAGCGTCGGCCCTTCAGGGCGTCGTCCCACGTGTTGCTACTGTTGGTGGTCAGGCGGTGCAGCGAAGCGATGAGGATGCGGCGCGTCAGCACGAACCCCAGGTAGGCCAGGATGGCCAGCGCCACGGCGATCACGACGGTGGCGAGGAGGGGCTGGGACGCCGCCCACTCCTGCAGTGCGGCACTGAAGTAGCGGGGAAGCGGGGTAGGATCGACGATCTCTGGCATGTCCCTCCGACAGTAACGCGCTCGGCACCCGGTGATGGCCAGGTGGACGCCATGATGGGCGGGCGTGTACCTTGCTTAGCGACATGGTCATGCGCTCTCTCACCCACGTAAGGAAGCAGTTCCTCGCCTTCGCGCTGCTTGCCGCCTTAACCACGGCCAGCGCCTCGCCGTCCGTTGGCGTCACGCTGCTTCCCTTCACGGGCGGCTGGCCCGACCTGAGCGTCACGGCGTCCGTGCCGTTCGCCACCTACGAGACCTTCGAGGGGCCCGTCGAGTTCGCCGCGCGGCTCGACGTGATCACCGCGCTGAACTTCTCGGAGCGGCCCGCGGTTGGCCTGACGGCCACGGGCATCTTCGTGAGCCACGACATGCTGCAGCCCTACTTCGGCGCCGGCGCCGTGCTGGGCTGGGATGCTCCCGCCGCGGGCGGCTCGCTCTACGTGACGCCGACCGTGCTGGCGGGCTTGCGCGTGCCGCTCAATCCTACGTGGGCCGCGCGCTTCGAGGGCACGGTGGCGCCGCTCAGGCGCGCCTTCACGTTAGGCGTGGGCATCGAACTCTCCTTGTGAGGGCCGCGGGCATGTGCGTTGGCCGCAGGCGCCGGCTGATGCCCCAACTATCGTTCGGTCATGTCGTTTCTCCTGCTTGCCCTGGTCCTGGTGGTCGCGGCTTGCTCGCTGCTGGCCGTGCTGCCGCCACCCAACAGCCGGCCGCTTGGCTGGATCACGTTCTTCCTGACGACCCTCGTCAGCGAGCAGCCCTTCCTGTTCTCGTGCGCGGTGCTGGCCGCGGCCATCCTCGCGCTCGTAGCGGGCGGCTCGACCGTCGTCACGTGGGCAACGCTGGTAGCAGCCGCCCTAGGGCTGGTACTTCTGGCGACCATCGCCGCGCGCGGGCGGCGAGCCAGACCGGCGCTCGCGCGAGCGTTCGACGAGGCATTGGGGCCGAACTGGCGCAGACACCTGCCGCCCGAGCTGACTGAGGGCGCCCGGCGGCGTCCTCCCTACGCGCGCCTCCTCGCCTTCCCCTTCCCCTCCCTGCCCGCCGAGGTGGAGCTGGTGCCCGACGTTCCGTACGGCGACGCCGGACGCGCCCACCTGCTCGACATCTACCTGCTCCGGTCGAGGCCGCAAGGCGCGCCCGTGCTGATCTACTGGCACGGCGGCGCGTTCCGCAACGGCGACAAGCGCCGCGAGGGCCGGGCGCTACTGCATCACCTGGCCAGCCAGGGGTGGGTGTGCGTCAGCGCCAACTACCGCCTGAGGCGCCAGGCCGCGTACCCGGCGAACCAGATCGACGCGAAGCGCGCTATCGCCTGGATGCGCGACCACGCGCACGAGTACGGCGCGGACCCCGACGCGATCTTCGTGGCCGGCGGTTCGGCCGGCGCCCACATCGCCAGCATCTGCGCCCTATCGCAGAACGACCCGCGCTTCCAGCCGGGCTTCGAGGAGGCCGACACGTCGGTCAGCGGCGCCATCTCCCTGTACGGCTACTACGGCCCCTACGACTGGCAGAACGTGGCGAGCTGGGAGCCGTGCGACGACTCGCT
>CAZVCT010000040.1:0-22128 GCA_964625655.1 uncultured bacterium | reverse complement strand
TGGGTGAGCCGCCGCGAGCTGACGTTCCTTTACCGGCCCGACATGCCCGAGGCCGACGCCCTGGCTTACGTGCGCAAGCTCGTGTTCAGGGCGCGACGCCTGCCGTGGGCCGCGGGGATCGAGGCCCAGGGCGACGCCCTGCGCTGGCAGGTCGACAGCGACCTGAGCAGGTTCCGCGCCGCCCTGCAGGGCGGGCGGTGGGAGAGCGCGCTGGCCGAGTACGGGGGCGAGTTCCTGGCCGGGTGGGAGCTGAGCGGCGCACCAGGCGTCGCCGAGTGGGTGGCGGTAGAGCGGGCGGCGTTGACGGCGGGTTGGCTCCGGTGCGTCGCCGGCCGGGTTGCGCAACTCGAAGCGGCGGGCAACTACGCCGACGCTGTCCCGCTGCTGGAGGCAGCGCTGGCGGCCGATCCCTACGACGAGGAGATCCTGCAACGCTACATGCTGGCGCTCTCGCGGCTAGGGAAGCGTGGCGCGGCGCTGGCGGCCTTCGAGCGCTTCCAGTTGCAGCTGGCCGACGAGGTCGGAGGCGTGCCCCTGGAGACCACGCAAGCGCTCGCGGACGCGGTGCGTAAAGGAGAGCCGCGGCCCGCCGCCGGTCAGGACCGCAGGGCGGTCGCCGCGCTGCCCGTGCCCTCATCCGAGCTCGTGGGACGCGACGCGGAACTCCAGCTGGCCACCAGGCTGGTGCAGGAGAGGCGCGAACGCCTGCTGAACATCGTGGGGCTCGGCGGCAGCGGCAAGACGAGGCTGGCGCTGGCGGTCGCCGAGGAGGCGGGCAGCAGTTTCGCCGACGGCGTCGCCTTCGTCTCGTTCGCTGGCGAGACCGCGGGCAGCGTGGGCCCGCGCCTGCTCGAGTCTCTCGGGCTGGCGTGGGAGGGGGAAGAGGCCGAGGCGGCGCTCGTGGCGGCCCTGGGCCGGAAGGAGCTGCTGCTCGTCCTGGACAACTTCGAGGATGTGATCGAGGCCGCGCCCCTGGTCGGCAGGGTGCTGAACCGGGCCCCGCACGTGACGGTGCTCGTCACCTCCCGAGAGGCCCTGAGGATCGCTGGCGAGCGGCTGCTCGAGCTGACGGGCCTGGAGGTGCCGCAGGGGCACGACGCCCACGATCTGGAGCGGTTCGAGTCGGTCCAGCTCTTCATGCAGCGCGCTGCCCGGGTCGCTCCGGGCCTTACGCCCAGCCGCGACAACCTGGCCAGCGTCGCGGAGATCTGCCGGCGCCTGGAGGGGCTGCCGCTCGCCATCGAGCTGGTCGCGAGCTGGAGCGGCCTCCTCGGTCCGAAGGGGCTTCTCGGAGAGCTCGAGCGCGAGGGCGGCGCCGAGCTCCTCCGGGCCACGGGCCGCGACGTGCCGGAGCGGCACCGCACGCTATGGCAGGTGTTCGATTACACCTGGGAGCGACTCAGCGCGCGCGAGCGCGAGGTGCTCCCTAGGCTCGCGGTCTTCAGGTCGGGCTTCGACATGGAGGCGGCCAGGGCGGTGGCGGGCTGCGACCTGGAAGTCCTGCTGAACCTGCTGCGCCGCACCCTGGTGCGGCGAGCCGGCGACGACCGTTACGTGCTCCACGAGCTCGTGCGGCGTTACGCGATGACGAAGGTGGACGTGGCCGCCGAACTCGATGCCGCCCACGCCCGCCACTACTGCGAGCGGCTCGGCCGGCTGCTGCCGGACCTCGTAGGCGGGGGCCTCAGGGACGCCCTCGCCGCGATCGCCGCCGACTACGGCAACCTGGAAGCGGCGTGGGAGCACGCCGCTGGAAGAGGCGACGCGGAGCTCCTGGACGCCGCCCTCGAGGCGCTCGACTTCTACCTCTACTACCGCGGCAGGTACGCCACGGCGGCGGAGACGTTCGGCCGCGCCGCCGCCGTGCTCGCGGCGAGGGAGTCGGACGAAGCCGGTCCCCGGCCAAGTGCTGTGCGAGGGAACCTGCTCCTGCGGCGCGCGCAGCACGAACGCGTGCTCGGCCGCGGCCGCCTCGCCCTCTCCCTCGCGCGCGAAGGGCTGGCGCTGCTGGAGAGGTGGGGCGAAGCGCGCGAGCTGGCCCAGGGCCGCCAGATCATGGGCGTGATACAGCTCTCGCGAGGCGCGCACGAGGAAGCGGCACGCTGCCTGGAGCAGGTGCTGGAGTTCGCAAGCCGAGCCGACGACCAGTACCTCCTGGGAGCGGGCCACAACGTCTACGCCAACCTCATCAACAGCCGCGACGGCGACCTGAGGACGGCGGCGAGGCACTACCGGGAGAGCCTGCGGGCGCACCGGCGCGCGAGCAACCAGGACGGCATCGTCGACGTGAAGATCAACCTCGGGGCCACGAGTTTCGACCTGCAGGAGTTCCTGGAGGCCGAGAGGCTGTGGGAGGAGGCGGCCGCCCTCGCGGCCGAGCTGGGTTACCTCCAGCGCGAGGCGGTGCTGCAGAACAACCTGGGCGCGCTGGCGAGCAGCAGAGGAGAGGTCGAGCTCGCCCGCGAGCGTTACCAGCGCAGCCTGGCGCTGCGCCAGCGGATCGGCGACAGGCCGGGGGTCGCCAACGTGCTTCACAACCTGGGCACCTTGGCGCATGGCCAGGGCGACAGGGAAGCGTCCGTACGCCGCCTCTCCGAGTCGCTCGAGATCTTCCTGGAGCTCGACGACGAAGCGGGCGTCGCCTACGCCCGCAGTCACCTGAGCCGGGCGCTGCTCTCCCGCGGCGATGCCGTCACCGCCCGGCAGCAGGCCATAGGCGCCCTCGAGTCTGCGCTGGCGGCCGACTCGTGGAGCGACCTTCTGGGGTGCCTCGTGACCTTGGCGCTCTGTTACGAGGAAGCTCAGCCGGCCGTCTCCCTGCGCGTCGCGCGTGCGGTCGCGCGCTTGGCGGAGAACAGCGAAGAGAACATCAGAAGCGCTGCGACCGAGATCGTGGCGAGGCTCGCCGGTACCGGCGGCGGCACCGGGCACGCGGGCTCGGAGTTGGACGGCGACGTGGCGGGCGGAGCGCGCGAGCTGGCGGCGAGGGTTCTGAGCCGCCTCCGCGCACCGAGCCCCGTCGGCCAGCCCGACTGAAGCTCTTCAACACACCGTGGAACGGCGATGGAACGTCTTGGCCCTACCATCGGGCGTGTCCGGTGAACAGCTCCTGGCCAGTTTCATCGTTCGCGTCCTGATCAGAGACGGACGCCGGAAGGTTCGGGTGTACGACCTGGCTCGCGGAACGGCCGAGCAGTTCGGCACCTACCGCGAGCTGGTCGAGCACTTCGAGCGAAGGGAAGAGCGGGCCTGGAGCGGGTCGCCGGACGATACTTCGCGAACGGAAGAAACAGGAGGCTGACATGAAGAGACTCGCCGCCATCTTGATCTCGCTCGTAGCCACGGCTGCGCTGGCGCAGACCACCCACGAGGTGGAGCTGATCATCGCGCCCGTCGAGGGGCAGCCCATCCCGGAGTTCTACTTCGAGCCGACCGGGCTCTACATCGAACCCGGCGACACGGTCCGCTTCGTGGCCGCCTCGCCGCACCACACCGTGACCGCCTACCACCCGCTCCAGGGCAAGCCGCAACGGGTGCCGGACGGGGTAGAGCCCTTCTCCTCGCCCATGATCCCCGTCGGCTCCACTTGGGAGTACACCTTCGACGTCCCCGGCGTGTACGACGTCTGGTGCGGCCCGCACGAGAGCTACGGCATGGTGATGCGGATCGTGGTGGGCGAAGCGAGCGGCCCCGCCATGAAGGCCTCCGACGACTTCGGGCCCGAAGGCACCTACGGCGCGGCCGGAACGGTGTTGAACGACCAGGCGCTGAACCCCGACAACATCGTCGCGTCGGGCAGCGTCTCCTGGGGCGAGATCAGCGTCGAGGCCAAGGCCGGCCCGGGAGCCCCCGGCGAAGGCGGACACGAAGGCCACTGATCCGAGAGCGTCAGCGTCCGCCCGGGAACGTTCGTGTTCCCGGGCGGATCCTTTCGGGCCCTCCGGCGCCTCCGGCTCGTGAACGAGCAGGACCTGCCTAGTCGGTCCGCCGCCGCTGCTCCAGGCCTCGGTCGATCTCCGATGCCAGGTCGTCCAGCGCCTGCTCCCAGAATGCGCGGTAGTGGGCGAGCCAGGCGTCCACTTCCTGAAGCGGAGCGGGGTCGAGGCGGTAGATGCGCCGCTGGCCGTCCACGCGCACACGGGCGAACCCGCCGTCACGTAGCACCCCCAGTTGCCGCGAGACGGCGGGCTGACTGATGCCGAACTCGGGGCCGATGATGCCTACCACTTCGCCCGAAGCGCGCTCGCCTTCGGCCAGCACCTCTACGATGCGGCGCCTGACGGGGTCGGCCAGGACCTCGAACGGATGCATCCCCCTCTACCTACGCTTCCGCCCCGCCATCAGGCGCGCCGGTGGGCGCACCTTCAGTGGGCCCACCTTCATCAGCGGCGCCCGGCGCCCCCATGGGCTGCAACTCTCCCGAGTAGAAGGCGCGCGTCTGCTCGGCAGCAGCCAACGCCTGCTGCTCGGGGATGCCGGCTGCGATGTCGGCGCGCGCCCACGCCCGTGCGGACGTGCGGTAGAGCTCCTTCGCCTCGTCCGACGTGGCCCACGCCCCTACGAACTCGGACGCCACCTCTGCCTGCGGTTCCTGCAGGTGTAGGGCCAGGCCCATGAAGCCCAGGTCCCAGCCCACGCCTACTGCGCCGGGGCCGTACACCTCGGCGAACCCAGGCATGTCGAGGGCCTCGTGGCGCAGCTCGAGGCGTGTGCCGTCCGCCACGGGCGCCAGCGAGAGCGTCAGCCAGCTGACGCCGCCGCCGAACTCCCAGGTGGCCACGATGCGGTTCGGCCGGTCGCACTCCTCGATGAGGCCGCCGGCGTTCCCCTCGAACTGGTAGCGGCCGCCCTCGCGCAGGTCACCGCTCACGGGCAGGAACCAGCGTCCCAGGCGCTCGGCCCGGGTGAGGGCGTCCCAGAGGTCGTCCGGGCTGGTGGGATAGACGCGCTCGGCGAACACGGTGGCGGCGGGCTTGCCGTCGCGTTCGCCGTGCACGACGCGGCGCGTCATGGTGGCCAGGTGATCCTTCAACTCTTTCGCCATGCTGGGCTCCCGTCCGGACGCGCGGATACTCCTGCGCCTCCGTTGGACCGTATATTACCAGGTGCTTATATAAGGGAAGTCGATAATAGGCGCTTCCAACCATTGCGCGGGCCGGCGCCTCATCTACTTGTGACAGGTTCGTCGTCGGCTCTCATGTAGGGGCATTAGATTCTTCTTACCCCTTAGAACAGCGCCCGGGAGGCAGCTTCCGGGCGCCTTCATGTCTGGTCGTTCAGCGTCTGGTCGTTCAGCGTCTGGTCGTTCATGTCTGGTCGTTAAGCGTCCGATCGTTCAGTGTCTGGCCGTTCAGCCGCTGAGCGCTGCGGCGTTCTGCTTCAGCACGCGCCGCGCCAGCCACGCCGCCGGCACCAGGAAGGCGAACGACAGCAGCAGCGCCGGCTGCAGCCCTATGGCTTCCTGCAGGCCGCCGAAGCCGATGTAGAGCACGCCCGCCGTGCCCCAGGTGAAACCCATCAGCATCCCAGAGGCCGTGGCGACGGCGTGCGGCGCCAGCTCCTGCGCGCTGACCACCAGCAGCGGGATCGGCGCGTTCGTCGTGACGCCGGCCAGCGTCACCAGCAGCCAGAAGAGGGCCGAGCCCGGCGCCACGTAGAGCACCGCCGCCGTGATAGGCAGTGCCAGCAGCATCGATCCGACCACCAGCCGCCGGCGGCCGAAGCGGCCCTCGAGCGCACCGGCCAGCAGCCCGCCGGCCGAGCCACCGGCGGCGTACAGCGCCAGCGTGGCGCCGATGATGGCTGCGTCGGGCGCGAAGCCGCGGGCGTTGCTGAGGAAGAGTGGCATGGCGTTGCTGAAGCTGACGAAGGCGATGGCCCGGAAGGTGGCCGCCAGCGCCAGCAGCCCGACCGGCCCTCTGAAGAGCGTCAGGTCGAACGCCTTGGGGCGCGTGGCTCGCGCCGGCGGCTCCTGGCGCGGAGTGAAGTAGAAGAGCGCCAGGCCCAGGACTATGCCGAGCACACCCAGGTAGGGCACGTACTGCGGGCCGTGGTCGCGGATGATGGCCAGCGCCACGATGGGCATCAGGGCGGCGCCGATGGGGCCGCCCGCGGCGAAGAGCCCGACCGCTAGGCTGCGCCTGGCCCCCGCGCCGCTGACGAGCGAGACGGCCGCCGGGTGGAAGAGCGCCGAGCCGAGCCCGCCCACCGCGAGTATCAGCAGCAGCGTGGCCGAGTTGGGCGCCACCGCGATGAAGCTCATCAGCACCGAGCCGCCCATCAGCCCCAGCGCCGCGCTGCGCCGCCGGCCCCAGCGGTCGGCCAGCGCCCCTAGGAACGCCTGCATCACGTTGGCCGACAGCGACACGACAGCGACGAACGTGGCCAGCACCGCCTCGCCCACACCGAAGCGCAGCTGCAACGTCGGCAGGAACGCCGGCAGCACGTTCGTGAAGGCGTCGTTGGTGGCGTGTGCCGCCATCAGCAGGAAGGCGAGGTTGAGCCCCCCGAGGGTGGATCTGCGCGCGGTGCCGGTGGTCACCAGCAGACGGTATCAGGTTCCCGCTGCGACGGGGCTTTGACGGCCTTTTGACAGGGCAAGCCCTACGGTCGAAGCACGAGACAGGTCGGAGCAGGGCGCCGCTGAGCGGTATCCGCAACGGCCCTGGGCGGCCGACCCGGCCCGCCAGCCTCAGAAGGAGAAACATGAAGCTTACGTTCCTACGATCCCTGACCATCCTGGCCACCCTCTCGCTGCTGGCTGCCTGCGGCAGTCCGAGAACGGCAGTCGACCCGTACGCCGACCCGGGCACCCCGCCGCCGCCGACCATCACCGACCCGACCATCGCCACGTCCGGCTCCATCGCCGCCAGCTCGAAGGGCGAAGGGCTCTACGACATCAACGTCGCCGGCTTCGCGCTGCCGGAGATCGCAGCTGCGGCCCTCGGCACCGCCTCGGTCGACTCCCTTCCGCCATCGGCCTTCACCGTGGTCGAGGACGGCGTCGTCAAGGGGATGACCGTCGAGCGTATCGGCACGGGCGGCACCCGCGCGGCGGCCGACGTGGCGTTCGTGTTCGACACCACCGGCAGCATGGCCAGCGGGCTAGCGGCCGTGCAGGCGTCGATCGTCGAGTTCGCCAACTACCTCGAGGACGGCGGCCTCGACGTACGCGTCGGCGCAGTCACCTTCGGTGACTCCTACGATACGCAGGCCGCCGACGGCACACGCGGAGTCTCCCTGCGCGGCGACGTGCCGCCAGGATTCGACTCGGGCGCCCGCCCGACCTTCGAGCTCTCGGCAGAGTTCGAGGACTTCCGGACCTTCATCGAAGGTGACAGGCCCCGCGGTGGCGGCGACGTTCCGGAGAACGGCCTGGGAGCTCTGGAGTTCGCCTTCGAGGGGCTCGAGTGGCGGACCGGCGCGCAGCGCATCATGATCTTCGTCACCGACGTGTGCCAGCACAGCGACGTGACCTTCGAAGCCGAGTTCGGGAGTGATGCTGGCTCCGAGAACTGGGCGCCGCCCGCCCCCGATGCCCTGATGGCGCGCTTGCGCGGGAACGGAGTCGTCCACGTCATCGCACCGAATCTCACCTGCGCGACGAACCTGGTGAACCCTGCGTCGCTTGCCGGCGTGGACGGCACCGGCGGACAATACTTCGAGTGGGATAAGGGCGTGTTCGACCTCAGCGAGCTGCCGCTGGCCGCCGCCGCCCGTGGCGGCTACGTGATCACCTACCGCGGCACCGAGGGCGGCGAGCCCAAGACCGTCCGCGTCGTCATCGACGACGGCGGCAACGTGCGCGGGGAGTTCTCGATCCTCGGCGACTACTGACCGGCGGGGCACGTGACGGGGCGCTGAAGGCCCAGGCTACCGGCACCCCGTAACGCCTCAGCGACGCCCCGGAGAAGCGCAGGAACGCGCTCCTCCGGGGCGTGTTACGTTCCCTACGAGGCGCCCGCACCACTGGGCGCCAGGAAGGCGGGACCCCGTGAAGGCCGGCTCGATCCTGTTCCTGCTCGTGGCCCTGGGCGCCGGGGGCTACCTCTTCTGGCGCGCCCTCACGGACGGCAACCCGTTCCTGTACTTCTTCTCCGCCGTGGCGTTCGGTATCGCCATCGCGTCGCTGCAACGCTTCTTCGGCCGGGGGCCCCGCACCTGATCGGCGCTCAGGCGCCGCTTGGCAGCTGGTCGCGTACGGGCGTGAAAACGTTGATCGTCCGGGTCTCGCCTGCGTCGTCGGGAACGTAGGCGCCGTGCGGTTCGCTTCCCGGGATCAGTAATGCTTCTCCGGCTTCCAGCCGCTCCTCGCCGCCGCCTACCTGGAACACGAGCGTTCCCGTCAGCACGATCGTCAGCTGCTCCGCTTCGTGGCTATGCTCGGCGAACACCGCGCCCGGCGGGTAGTCGTAGACGATCAGCTCGAGCTGCTCGCCCGTCGACCGGCGGCGCTCCACCCCGCCCCCCAGCAGCTCGGCGGGCAGGTCCGTCAGGGCGAACTTCACGCTCCCAGCTCCCGCATGACGCCGTCGAGCGCCTCGGCCATGCCGCTCACTAGCTCCTCGACCTGCTCGGCGGTGACGATGAAGGGCGGGGCCAGCAGCGTGTGGTCGCCCCGGCGCCCGTCCACGCTGCCGCCGCCCTGGTAGGTGTAGATGCCACGCTGCAGGCAGGCGCGGCTGAAGCGGCCACGCACGTCCAGCTCGGGCGAGAACGGCTCCTTCGTGCCCTTGTCGGCCACGAACTCCACCCCCAGCAGCAGCCCCCGGCCCCGCACGGTGCCCACCGACGGGTGGCCACCCAGCTCCTCCTCGAGGCGGCGCTTCAGCTGCGCGCCCCGCTCCGTCACGTTGGTCAGCAGGTCTCCCTCCTCGATCAGGTCGATGACCTTGCTGCCCACCGCGCACGACAGCGGGTTGCCGGCGTACGTGTGGCCGTGGCGGAAGTTGCCGGGGAAGCCGCGCAGCTGCTCCTCGAAGCGCTCCTGCACCAGCACGGCGCCCAGGGGCGTGTAGCCGGCGCCGATCCCCTTTGCGGTCGCGATCATGTCGGGAGCCACACCGCTGTGCTGCATGGCCCACCAACGCCCGCTGCGCCCGTTGCCGCTCATGACCTCGTCGGCGATGAACAGTACGTCGTAGCGGTCGCAGATCTCGCGGATGCGGCGCCAGTACCCTTCCCGCGGGGTCAGGCCAGGGACCGAGGAGCCGGAGATGGGCTCGGCGATGAACGCGGCCACGTTCTCGGGGCCTTCGGCGAGGATGGCCTCCTCGAGCTCCCGCGCGCGCTCGGACTCGAACTCCTCCACCGTGGCGAAGGTGGAGCGGTAGTAGTCGGGCGAAGAGATCTGGGGCTGCCCCAGCAGCATCGGCGCGAACGGCTCGCGGCGCGACACCTGCCCCGACCACGCGAGGGCGCCCAAGGTGGCGCCGTGGTACGAGGTGCGCCGCGACACGACCTTGAACTTCTGCGGGTGGCCGTGCGCCAGGTGGTACTGGCGCGCGAGCTTCACCGCCGTCTCCGTCGACTCGCTGCCGCCCGACGTGAGCAGCACCTTCGTCAGGCCCTCCGGGGCGCGCGCCACCAGCTTCTCGGCCAGCTCCTTCGCCCAGGGCGTCACGAACTTCGACGGGTGCGCGAACGCCAGGCGCTGCGCCTGCTCGGCGAGCACCGCGGCAATGGTGGCGTTGCCGTGCCCCAAAGAGGCGACCGCCGCTCCTGATGCTGCGTCCAGGTAGCGGCGGCCGTCGGTGTCGTAGAGGTACGCCCCGGACCCGCGGACGATCTCTATCGGTGTGTGGTTGAGGTCTCGGAGGAAGAGCGCCGATGGTCGGGTCGGGGTGGCCAACATGTTGCGGACCACCTTAGGTGGTCCGCATGAGACTGTCAAACGCTCAGCGCACGAGCATGACCGGCACCGGCGCGTTGCGCGCCACGTGCTCGGCCACCGAGCCCATCACCGCGCGCACCACCCCTTCGCGGCCGTGGGTGCCTATCACTACCAGGTCGGCGTCCTGGGACGCCCTCACGATCTCCTGCCACACGCGTCGCTCGGCGCGCACCGTGCGGAACTCGACCCGCGCCTCCGTGACGGTGGGGCGCAGCCGCTCGAAGACGTCGGCGGCGTACTCGTCCTGCGAGCGCTCCATCTCGCCGGCAGGCAGCTGGTGGGCCACGCGCGCCGTGTAGATCGGGGGAGCCTCGATGACGTGCAGCGCTGTGACGTGCGCGCCGAGCGTGGTGGCCAGCTCGGACGCCACGCCCAGGGCGCGCCGGCTCATCTCGTTGTCGTCGACGGGGACCAGGATGCGCTGGAACATAGTGCCTCCTTAACCGTTCGCGGCGCCGGTGGCGGCGGCCTGCTCCGGTCCCCGGCGACGGCGGAAGAGCTGGGAGAGGATCACCAGGGTCACGAGTGCGATCCCGACGAGGTCGGTGACCAGGGTCGGTTGGATGAGCATGAACGCCACCACGAGGAGTATGAGCCGCTCGTACCAGGCGGTCCGGATCAGCAGCCAGCCTTGGGTGGCGGCCGCGAACGCGAGCATCCCCACCAGGGCGCTCAGGAAGATCCAGATGCCTTCGCCCCAGCCGCTGACGTCCATCAGCAGCAGCTTGGTGTTGAAGACGAACATGAACGGCAGGATGGCCGTGCGCATGTCGTAGGTGAACCCCTGGATGCCGGTCTTGATCGGATCGGAGCGCGCGATGGCCGCTGCGGCGTAGGCCGCCAGGCCTACGGGCGGGGTGTCGTCGGCGAGGATGCCGAAGAAGAAGACGAAGAGGTGCGCCGCCAGCAGTGGGATGGCGTAGCCGAACGACTCGCCCAGGTTGAAGATGATGGGGGCCGTGAGCGTGGCCATGACGATGTAGTTGGCGGTCGTCGGCAGGCCGAGGCCCAGCACGAGGCTGGCCACGGCGGTGATCAGGAGGATGAGGCCGAACTGCGTGGCGTCACCGAAGGCGAGAGGGTTGGCGCCCACCAGGTCGACCACCGGGCCGGCGACGAACATGATGGCGGAGGCGATCGCGTTGCTCACGCGCTCGATGATCTCGGTCAGGCGCAGCCCCAGGCCGGTGAGGTTCACGATGCCCACCACGATGCCGGCGGCGGCGACGGCAACGGCGATGCCGACCATGTTGCGCGCGCCGGACTCCAGCCCCTGGACGATCGTGACGAGGCCCTCGCGCGCAGCCGGCCAGGCCGGTTCGCCGCGACGCAGGGCGGTGATGGGCTTCTGGACCAGCATCAGCGCGGCCAACGACACGATGGCCCACATGACGGCGAAGCCCGGAGAGCTGCGGGCCACTACCAGGAAGTAGATGAGCACCACCAGCGGGATGAGGAAGTGGATGCCGCTCAGGAAGGTAGCCAGCCGCGGCGGCAGCTCCGAGCGGGGCGTGCCCTTCATCCCCAGCTTCAGGGCCTCGAGGTGGACGATGTAGAAGAGCGCGAGGTACGAGAGGAAGGCGGGGATCACGGCCGCCTTCACGATCTCGAAGTATGGCAGGCCCGTGAACTCCGCCATGATGAACGCCGCGGCGCCCATCACCGGCGGCATCAGCTGGCCGTTGGTGGATACCGCGACCTCCACGGCGCCCGCCTTGTGGGCCGGGTATCCCGCCTTCTTCATCATCGGGATGGTGAAGGTGCCGGTGGTGACGACGTTCGCGAGCGACGAGCCCGACACCATGCCGGTCATGCCCGAGGCCACGACCGATACCTTGGCGGAGCCGCCGCGCATGGTGCCCAGGAAAGCGTTGGCGACGTCGATGAAGTACTTGCCCGCCCCCGCCTTGTCCAGCATCGAGCCGAACAGCACGAAGAGGAATACGAACTGCACCGACACGCCCAGCGCCACCCCGAAGACCCCTTCGGTGGTGATGTACATCTGGCTGATCAGGCGGTCGAGCTGGTAGCCGCGGTGCGCGATCAGGTCGGGCAGGGTGATGGGGATGAGGCCGCGTGGACCCATCAGCGCGTAGAGCAGGAAGACGCCGGCGATGACGGCGAGGGCCGGCCCCAGGCTGCGGCGCGTGGCCTCGAGCAGGAGGATGAGCGTGATGACGCCGAGCGCTACCTCGCGTTCGAGCGGTATCCCGAAGCGCGTCTGCAGCCCCAGGTAGTCGAACACCAGGTACATCACGCCGGCGGCGGCCACCACCGCAGCTATGTAGTCGTACCAGGGGATCTTCTCGGCACCACCCTTGCGCCGCCCAGGGAAGACCAGGAACGTGAGCACGATGGCGAACGTCAGGTGCACGGCGCGCGCCCGGAACGCGTCCATGACGACGAAGCTGGCGATGGAGAGCTGGAAGAGCGACCAGCCGATGGCCAGCGCGAAGATGACCCAGCGCATGACGCGGCTAGGGTCGCGGCCGCCGATCTCCGCCTCCTCGACCAGCTTCTGGGCCAGAGCGGCGCCGTCGACCTCGTCTTCCTCGGGGAGGTCTTCCTCGAGGTCTTCCTCGCCCGGGCCGCCGTAGGTCTCCAGGGCCTCCGCGGCCATCACGGGAACGTCGTCGACGACGCGGTCGTCGGCGGCGGCGTCGGCGTCGGGTGCGTGGGGCGCCTCCTTCGCGTCCAGCTCCCTGTCGTCGTTTCGGTCGGTCATTCTCACCCCTTCGCGGACCGGTTGCTGGCTCGCTGACCCGGTCCCGGTACGACTCGGGGCCCCCTCCCGGTGATGCGGTCAGGGGCCCCTCGGTTACGAGCTTCGTAGATGCGGCCGGCTCAGAGCGCCGACCAGCACCTCAGAGCAGGCCGGCTTCCTGGTAGGCGCGCTCGGCGCCGGGGTGGAGCGGGGCGCCCAGGCCCGAGAGGAAGTCCTCGGTGGTCAGGTCGGCGAGCGCCGGGTGGATGGCACGGAACGCGTCGAGGTTGTCGAGGATCGCCTTGACGATGGTGTACACCTCGTCGTCGGTCATGGCGGTGCTCGTCACGAACAGGGCCTTCACGCCGAACAGCGTCACGTCTTCGTCCTGGCCGCCGTAGGTGCCGGCGGGGGCGGTGGCGAAGGCGTAGTAGGGGAACTCGTCGATGAGGCCCTGGAACTCGTCGTCGTCGAGCGGCACGATGGTGACGTCGGAGGTGGCGGCGATGTCGCGCACGGCGGCGGCGCCGATGCCGACGGTGTAGAAGAAGCAGTCGAGGCGGCCGTCGCGGAGGAAGTCGGGCGCTTCGGCGGCACGCAGGTACTCGGCCTGCACGTCGGCCTCGCTCATGCCCTTGACCTCGAGCATCTGCTGCACGGTGTTGAGGATCCCCGAGCCGGCGTTGCCGAGGTTGACGCGCTTGCCGGCGATGTCGCTGAACTGCGACACGCCCGCGTCGGCGTTGCACACGAGGTGCATGGGCTCGGCGTGGAGGCCCATGATGGTGCGCAGCTCCTCGAAGGGCGCGGCTTCGAACTCGCCGCCGCCGTTGTAGGCCTGGAAGACGACGTCGGACTGCGCCAGCGCCAGGTCGAGCTGGTCGGCCTGGATGGCCTTGACGTTGAAGACCGAGCCGCCGGTGGACTCGACGGTGACGCGGAGGCCTACGTTGGCGTCGTTGATGATCTTGGCGGTCGCGCCGCCCACCGGGTAGTAGACGCCGGTGACGCCGCCGGTGCCCATGGTGTAGAAGCCTTGGGCGGAGGCGAGGCCGAAGAGGGCTAGGGCGCTAACGAAAACTCGAAGTAGCGTCTTCACGTGTTCTCCTTCACTGCCCGGGCAAGCGACTCGACACGACTCTGCTGAATCTGAAGTCGGCCGACGACAGTGGGCCGCGGGCACTAGGGGTGTGTGTGGAGTATCGCACGGCTCACGGATAGGGTCAAACGCGCTACGTCACCGCCGGATGTGCAGAACTGTGTTCTGGACGCTGTTCCGTGGCGGCACCCGCCTCGAGTGTCAGCGCAGAAGCGCCTCGGCGCGAAGCTGCTCGGCGCGGTCGACGGCGCTGGTGGCGGGCAGGGCCAACGCCCTTCGCAGAGCCTCCATCGCCTGCGCTTCCTGTCCCAGCGCCCGCAATGCCACGGCGTGCTCCACGTGCAGGTTCACCTGCTGCGGCGCGGCGGCCAGCCCTCGCTCGAGCAGCGGCAGCACCTGGTCGCGCCTGCCGCCGTAGAGCCAGCCCACGCCGTTCTCCACCAGTTCCAGGTGCCACATCGCCAGCCCCACCAGCGCGTCTGGGTTCTCGGGGTCCAGCGCCAGGACGCGGTCGAACAGTTCCTTCAGCTCGGTGGCCACGTTCAGGTTCTGCAGCACGCCCGAGCGGCGGGCGATCTCGCCCTTGGCGCGCGCTAGCTGGATCAGGGCGTCGACGGACGTTCCGTCCAGCGCTACCGCCCGCTCGGCGGCGCCGACGCCGCGGCGCAGCCAGGCCAGCTGCTCGTCGAGCGGTGCGCCGGCCTGCGCCAGTTCGTACACTACGTGATCGGTGGCTGCGCGGGCCGCCAGCGTCTGCAGCCGCGCCGTGCCGTGCTGCGCGGCTTGCTCGTAGGCCGTCACGAAGTCGCCCTGCTGCCAGAGGGCGAGGGGCTCCGTAGACCCCGGGGGTTCCGGAGCTGGCTGGGCCTGGATCGGGCCCGCCGTCAGGCAGAGCCAGAGCGCCAACAGAACGCTGCGGGCGGATCGGCTACCCGAGAACCGACCCGCTCCTTTTGCGTCAGAAGGCGAACGCCACCCCCACCCGTACCTGGCTGTTGCTGCGCCACGCTCCATACTCGCTCCCGTCTGCGCCGTAGAAGATTGCGGCTTCCGCCGTGCCCGTGAGGCCGTCGGCGAAGGTGTAGCTGAGGCTGGGGCGCACCAGGCCGCTGCCGTCGCTCCAGGAGTGGAGCCAGGCGAAGTCGAGGCCGGTGCGGGCGTTGGGTTCGAAGGTCGCTGCCACTGCGGTGGAGAAGCGGTCGCTGGCAGGGGTGGCTGCGGCCGTAGGGGTAGCGGGGACCTGCGCTGCGTGCTGCCACATGGCGTTGAAGCTCAGGTACGGTCCGCCCGGCACGTTGGTCTCGGCGCCGAGCACCGCCTCGAAGGTGTCGGGGCCCACGGGAGCCGGAACCGTGACGCCGCCGGGCAGCTCGATGGTGCCGGGCGCGCCGGTGAAGGTGTAGGCGGCCTCGCCGCGCAGCACGAACTGCCCGACGACCGCCGAGAAGTCGGTGCCCAGCAGCTGGACGGGGTCGTAGCCGAGCAGCGGCTGGACGATCAGCGCGCCCGGCGCGCCGGCCGGCAGGGGCACGAAGTCGAACGCCGGCTGGTGCCGGAAGCCGCGGTAGTAGACGGCGCTGACGTCGGCGCCGCCGAACAGGTCGAGGTCGAGCGTGGCGCGCAGCCCGAACTGAACGTTGCCGACCTCGAACGCCGGGCGCGCCTCGAGCGGGTCGGCGATGCCGACGATCGTGACGCCAGGCGGCAGGCCGGCGGGCAGCTGGTCGGCCGGCAGCCAGCGCGCGCCCGGCAGCGTGGAGGGCACGAAGACGGGCACGAGCACGGCGTCCACCGTGACGCCGCCGGAGGCGTGCGCCACCGCGCGGATCATCGGGGTGGCCAGCTTCTGGCTTGCCGGGTCGGCCACCGGGAACGAGAGGTCGCGCGGGTTGATCACGTCCACCGGGTTGATCACGTCGGTGGAGCCCCACGACACCACCATGTTCCCGGCGCTCAGGTCGACGGAGCCGAGGTAGACGGTGGCGTAGGCGCGCCCGAGGCGGGCGGTGAACGGGCTCGTCTCGCTGGCGGCGTCGTAGACGGCCTGCCCCTCGATCACGAAGATGGCGTCGGGGAAGAAGCCCGAGCCCACCTCGCCGTCGAGGCGCAGGTCGACGCCGGCGGCGGCGACCGTGATGGTGCCGTCAAACGCCACGCCGAAGTCGGCGGCGAGCTCGCCGCCGAACTCGTACGAGACCTGGGCGGCGGCGGGCAGGCTGAGGAGCGCCGCCAACAGCAGGGCGGACAGCGTGCGGGTCAAACGGGTCGGGCGGAACATGTCGGTCACCTCGGCTAGCGCGGCTTCGGGCTCAGCGCTGCAGGAAGCGCTCGGTGAAGACCTCGGCCGGGATCTCTTCGTCGAGCGTGAAGTCGGACTGGGTGATGGTGGTGTACGAGCCGGTGGCGCCGGTCTCCATGCGTACCTCGCTGGGCAGCACGTAGTCGCCGATCTGCTCGGTGCCGCTGATCGTGAGCACCTTGATCAGCTCGCCGCTCCGGTAGAACTCGACGCGGCTGGGGATCATGGTGCTCTCGGGCACCTCGTACACGAGCCGGTCGTAGCTCGAATCGGAGCCCGCCGTTGCGGCCGCTTCCATCACGTAGACGGGCCCCTCGCGGATCTCCAGCAGTTCCGACTCGAAGTCGTCGGTGAAGTCGCCGCTGAGGCTCGAGATCTCTTCGTACGAGAAGTCGGAGCCGAAGAAGGCGTCCTGCTGCTGCCCGCCCGCCACGCGGCGCGTGCGGCCCAGCGCCGGCAGGTAGATCATGCTCTGCGTGGTTCCCGCCTCCTCGACCGAGAGGAAACCCGAGCCGCGCACGTCGGCCGGCTCGAGGAACTTGATCAGCTGGCTCTTGCCTTCGTTGGCCGACCACAGTTGCATCTGGCGCGTCAGCGAGTGGCCGCTGGCCGAGGTGATCGTCATGGTCATGATGGCGACGCTGGTGCTGGGCGCCGAGTTGGCAGCCATGGCGTCGGTGACCTCCTGCGCGCTCGAGTAGAGCTGCGCAGAGGCGCTGCCCATGACGAGCGCGGCGGTGACGAACGCGAGCGCCAGGAAGGCGCGGGGGCGGCGGGGAGCGGTTCGCGTGGCGGTGGTCGCTTCAGGCATCGGTGACCTCCTTGGGGGTCGGGTCGACGAAGGCTTCATGGTCGAGGCGGGTTCAGGGTTCCGGGGTCAGGGCTTCGGGGTCAGGGCTTCGGGTTCAGGGTGGCGACAGGAGCGGGCGCGGCCGAGCCGCGGGGGTTGCGCAGGAACACGAGGCAGGCGGCGGGCAGCAGCGTCAGCGAGGCGGTGCCCACCGAGAGCACCGTGAACGCCATCAGCGACCCCAGGGTGCGGATCGGCACGAACTCGCTGAACACCAGCGCCGCGAAGCCGGCCCCGAGCGTGAGGGCCGTGAAGAGCACCGAGCGCCCGGAGCTGAGCAGCGTGGTGGTCATCGCCGCCTCGGGCGCCTGCCCGGCGCGCCGCTCCTCCATGTACCTGACCGTCAGGTGGATGGCGTAGTCGCCGACCCCGATGGCCAGCGCGCCCAGCAGCATGGTGGAAAGGTCGAGCGGCAGGCCGAGGAAGCCGAGCGCGCCGTACTGCAGCGCGATGGTGAACAGCAGCGCCAGGATGGTGACGAGCGCGGCGCGTATCGAGCGCACGAAGCTGTCGATGATGATCACCAGCACGATGGCCAGCGACAAGCTGATCAGGAAGTCGTGCAGCAACACGTCCTCGATGGCCAGCTGGATGAGCGACGAGCCCGTGTAGGCCAGCTCGGCGTGCGGCTCGAGCGTGGCGGCCGCGGCGGCCTCGACCTCGTTCTGCAGGCGGCGCATCTCGGAGGTGGACAGCGATTCGGTGGCGATGTCGATCAGGCCACGGCTCGAATCGAGCGTCATGTAGGCGCTGATCTGGGAGGGGTCGCCGGACAGCTGGTAGAGGAGCAGCTCCTGAGCGATCCCTTCGCGCGTGCCTGGCAGCGCCTCCTCGCCAGTGAGGGTGTAATGGATGCCGCGCAGGATGGTCGCGATCGAGGTGACGGGCCCCACGCCCTCGATCTCGGCAGCCGCCTCCTGGAAGTCGAGCATCGCTTGCAGCGTGGCGGGGTCGCCCAGGTCGCCCTCGACCAGCACCTGGATCTGGCTAGAGCCGCCGAACGCCGCCTCGACGCGGGCGTAGTCGGTGCGCAGCGGCGAGCCGGCGTTGAAGTAGTCGATGACCGCGGTGTTGGGCACGATGCGCGTGGCGCCCACGATGGCCAGCACCAGCAGCAGGGCGCTGACGCCGAGGATGGTGTAGCGCCGCCGGTCGACGAGGCGCGCCAGGGCGGCCAGCAGGCCGCGGATGGCGCCCGGGCTCTCGGGGTCCATGGCGCGTCTGGGCGCCGGCAGCAGCGCCAGCACGGCCGGCAGCAGCAGCATGGTGGCCACGAGGGCGCCCAGCACCCCGCCGGCCGTCAGCAGTCCGAGCGTGCGCACGGTGGGCATCCCCGAGAGGGTGAAGGTGCAGAGCGCGGCCGCGATGGCCAGCCCCGAGATCACCACGCCGAGCCCCGTCTCCGTCAGGGCCGTCTCGATGGCCGCTTCGCGGCCGCCGCTACGCTTGCCGCGGTGCGCCAGCTCCTGGTAGAAGCGCCCCAGCAGGTGGAGCGAGAACGAGCTGCCCACCGCCAGGATCGCCACGGGCGCGATGACGCTCATGGTGCTCAGCGGCTCGCCCACCCAGCCCAGCACCCCGAACGACCAGACGAGGCCCACGGTCACTGCCAGCAGTGGCAGCAGCGCGCCGCGCACGCTGCGGAAGTTAAGGAAGAGCATCAGCAGGATCAGGGCCGCCGCGGCGCCGCCCAGCAGGGGCATCTCGCGCTCGAGCGTCTGGCGCATCTCGCCGTCGATCAGCTGGCCGCCGACCAGGTACGTCTCGCCCAGGCCGTGCCGCTCCCACTCGCTGTCGAGCGCGGCGCGGATGCCGGCCACCACCGCTTCGGACTCGGCCGCTGCGTCGACCTCGATCATCAGGTTGGCCGAGCCGCCGTCCTCCGCCACCAGCAGCCCCCCGCGGTAGAGGGGCGAGGTCTCGAGGTAGGTGCGCGCGGCGTCGATCTGGGCGGGGGTCGCGTTCGGCGGCAGCAGGTCGTCGATGAGCAGGAAGCCGTCGTCGTCCTCCATGCGCTGCGCGACGGCGGCGCTGGTGACGTTGGTGACGCCAGGCGCCCTGCTCAGCGCCGCTGTGAGGTCGCGGAGGGCCTCGACGGACTCGCGCGTGTAGATGTCGCCCTCGACGAGGGCCACCATCACGGCGCTCGTGCCGAAGGTGCGGCCGATCTCGTCCTGCAACTCGGTTACCTCGTTGCCGTCGGGCAACAGCGCGAGGACCGACGCGTCCATCTGCAGGCGCGTGGCGCCCCAGCCCAGCACGAGCGAGACGAGCGCGAAGGCCACCACGATGGCGCGCGGGAAGCGGAGCGCGAGACGCGAGAGCGCCCTCATAGGGCAACCTCCCGTGCCGGTGCGTCGAGCACCGAGAGGGCGATGTCGGCGTACGCCGCGAGCCGCTCGCGCGAGCGGTCGAGCCTGGCCACGAAGCCGAGGTTGTAGGCGGAGAAGAGGAGGTAGTGGGCGAGGTCGCTGGCGGGGTGGGAGAGCCGCAGCTCGCCCTCCCGCTGGGCCGTTTCGAGCAGGTCGGCGAGCATGTGTACGAGCTCCTGTAGGTAGTCGGAGAGAAGGGTGAAGACGGACGGCATGTCGTCCGCCAGCTCCACCGCCGCCCTGAGGGTGAGGGAGGTGGCGTGCTCGGCGGTGGACAGCTGGTCGACGAGGTCGTCGTAGACGGCGCGCAGGTTGGCGCGCAGGCCGCCTGCGGCGATCAGTTGGGCGTGCAGCTGCTCGCGCTCGAACTTCGCGTGCGCCGTGAGCGCTGCCAGGAAGAGCGCTTCCTTGCCGCCGAACGCCGAGTAGAGGCTGCTGCTGGAGAGGCCCGTGGCCTCGAGCAGGTCCCTTACCGAGGTGGCCTCGTAGCCCTGGCGGCCGAACAACTCGACCGCCTTGCCGATCACTTCGTTGGCGTCGTACTCCCTGGGCCTGGCCACGGCGGCAACGCTAACACGTTATGGAACGGTCGTTCTGTATCTGATGAGGAGAAGCCAAGGAGGGCCGCTGCGACGGCAGGAACGCCCCTTCAAGTGCCCGCCGGGCATGCGGCGTGGCCTCTTCGGCGAGGCCGCCGCCGTCAGCCAGCCAGCTTCTCGCGGACCTTGTCCAGGGTGGCGTCGGTGGCGCCGTGACTCTTCAGGTACGCCTCGGCGCCGCCGTACTTGCCGTGCAGGTGCTCGATGGCCGGGTTGATCAGGTCGGGCGTGGCGCCCAGCAGGCGGCTGAACTCCTGGCGGCTGACGCCGCGCTTCTCGGCATCGGCCAGCAGGCGCTCGCGCAGCGGGTCGATGCGGTCGTGCGTCAGGGCGAAGTCCTCGACGATCTGCTCGGTGGGCACGCCCGCTACCTCCAGCAGCAGCAGCGCCAGCAGGCCGGTGCGGTCCTTGCCGGCGGTGCAGTGGAACAGCGCGGCTCCGTCGCTCTCGGCGAGGATCCTGACGGCCTCGGCGAAAGCCGGGCCCGCATGGTCCAGGGCCGCCAGGTAGAAGGCGGTGATGTCGTACTCGTCGCGTGGGGCGGAGCCCTGGTCGATGCGCCCCCACACCTCGACGTTGTGGCACGTGACGCCGCTGCGGTCCGTCAGGCACGAGGGGTCGCGTTCGAGCTCGTACGGCTGGCGCAGGTCCACCACGGTGCTCAGGCCGCGGCGTTCCAGCTCGGCCAGGTCGTCCTCGCCCAGGTCCAGCGGGACGTCGGAGCGGAAGAAGACGCCCGAGCGGGTGACGCCGCCCCCTTCGAGGGGCAGGCCGCCCAGGTCGCGGGTGTTCATGGTTCCGACGAGCGGAAGGAAACGGCTGGCATGGGTGGGGGAAGAGCTGCTCACGCGAGGATGGTAACCCTCGCCACCCGTGGCTGGCGGAAGCCAGGGCTACCGGTTGCGTCGCCAGTACGTTCCTCGCCGCCGTCCGGGGCAGGTCGGAGCGGCGTCGCGAGTCGGCCGGGCGCGGGCCGCTGCGTCGTCCGTACCGGGCCCCGTGCGGGGCACTTGTAACATCGGTCCACGTTCTTCGGTGCCCGTTCCACGGGCCTTCGCGCTACCCGAGGTGAGATCATGAAATGGGAAGACCGCGGCAGGAGCCGCAATCTCGAAGATCGGCGGGGGCGCGGCGGGGTGGGCCGCGGCGTCGGGCGGGCGGGCGGCGCCATACCGCTCGGCATCGGCGGCCTCATCCTGGTCTTCGCCATCAGCGCCATCACCGGCGTCGACATCCTGTCGCTTCTGGGCATGGGGAGCGCGCCCACCTCGGCCCCGCCCTCGCAGCAGGAGCTGCAGGCCGAGGAGGAGCAGGTGCGCTTCGTGTCGTTCGTCCTGGACGACGTGCAGGGCTACTGGCAGCAGACGTTCCAGCAGAGCGGCCTGCAGTACCCGGCGGCGACGCTGGTGCTGTACCGCGATGCCGTGGAGTCTGGCTGCGGCGTGGCGCCCGCGGCCACCGGGCCGTTCTACTGCCCCACCGACCAGAACGTCTACCTGGACCTGTCGTTCTTCGACCAGCTCAGCACCCGCTACGGCGCCCCTGGCGAGTTCGCCCAGGCGTACGTCATCGCCCACGAGCTGGGTCATCACGTGCAGAACGTGCTGGGGACGCTGGCGATGTCGCAGCGCAGCCAGCAGACCGAACCCGGCAGCGCCAACGAGATGTCTGTGGCCACCGAGCTGCAGGCCGACTGCTACGCCGGCATCTGGGCGGCGCACGCCGACGCGCAGGGCATCATGGAGCGGGGCGACCTCGAGGCGGGGCTGACCGCCGCGGCCGCCGTCGGCGACGACACCCTCGCCCAACGCTCCGGCCGGATCCCCAACCAGGAGACGTTCACCCACGGCAGCGCCGACCAGCGCACCAGCTGGTTCGCCACCGGCTTCGACACGGGCGATCCGAACGCCTGCGACACGTTCGCGCAGGGGTTCTGAGGCGAACGCTCGAGGCGGCCGTAGGTGCCCCCGACCGGCATCGTAGCGACAAAGAGCCTTGGAAGCAGAGCGGCCGGCCTTGGCCCAGGTCATGGCCCCGCTCGGCAGCCGCGCCATACCCTCGCGCCATGAGCGACACCGAACACGCACCTAGCCAGATCCCCGCCACCGGCCCGATCGTCACCGAGCCCGAGGTGGCGCTGAGCCGCCTGAGCAAGCTTCTCGACGAGAGCCTGCGCGCTCTGGGCGATGCGGGCCGAAGCGACGACGCCTGCGAGCTGGCCGCGCGCGCCTGGACCCTGCTGCGCCATGGCTGGCCGAAGGAGGGCGAGCGCTTCAACGGCACCCTGCACTACCTGACCCGCAGCCCGAAGGC
>CAZVCT010000039.1:0-22386 GCA_964625655.1 uncultured bacterium | reverse complement strand
GAGAACTGCCCCATGCTCTTCACCCTCGACGAGTGGCCGGGCGGCAAGAACCTCGCCATCTCCCCCGAGGTCTGGGACGAGCTCTTCCGCCGCATACCCAGCGACAGCTTCGGGCTCAACTTCGACCCATCGCACCTGATCTGGCAGAAGATCGACATCGACCGCTCGCTGCGCGACTACGCCTCCAAGATCGTGCACATGCACCTGAAGGACGAGCGCGTCGACGAGGAGCTGCTGCACCGGCGCGGCATCCTCGGGCTCGGCTGGCACTTCCCCAAGATCCCCGGCCTGGGCGACATCGACTGGGTGGCGTTCTTCCGCACCCTGAACGAGATCGGTTGGACGCAGCCCGTGGTCATCGAGGTCGAGGACCGCGCGTTCGAGGACAGCCTCGAGGGCCGCAAGGAGGCGATCCGCCGTTCGGGGCAGTACGTGCGCACGGTGATGGAATACGGCAACCGCTAACCTGTTCACGTCCCACACGCGTTTCAGGGCACCCCATGGCGTGCCCCGCGGGTAACATGGGCAGGAAAGTTCCAAGGAGGAACAGATGAAGAGACTGACCACCTTCCTAAGCGTGCTCGTGCTCGGCCTATTCGGCCTGGCCGCGGCACAGACCTACACGATCGGCGTCTCCAACGGCTTCGTAGCCAGCGAGTGGCGCACGCTCATGGTCCAAGACCTCGAAGAGACCGCCGCGGCCCTCGAGGAAGAGCTGGGCATCACCATCAACCTGGTCTTCGAGAACGCCGACGTCGACGTCCAGGGCCAGATCCAGCAGATCCAGAACCTGCTGAACCGCGGCGTCGACGCCATCATCATCAACCCGAACGACCAGCAGGCGCTGAACCTGGCGCTGGAAGAAGCGGTCGAAGAGGGCGTCGTCGTCATCTCCACCGACCAGGAGATCGGCGCCGAAGGCGTCTACAACGTCGTCATCGACCAGAAGGAGTGGGGACGCCAGAACGCCCGCTGGCTGGCCGAGGAGCTGGGCGGCGAGGGCAACATCGTGATCATCGAGGGCTTCGTGGGCCACCCGGCCAACGAGGACCGCATGGCCGGCGTCGAAGAGGTGCTCGCCGAGTACCCGAACATCAACGTCGTGGCGCGCGAGTCGGGCCAGTGGGACCAAGCCACCGGCCAGCGCGTGGCATCCGACATGCTCGCCTCGATCCCGAACATCGACGGCATCCTCACGCAGGACGGCATGGCGCAGGGCATCCTGACGGCCCTCAACGCCGCCAACCCCGACCCCTTCCCGGTCATGACCGGTGAAGCGTACGCCGGCTACCTGCGCCTGTGGGACGAGACCGCCCGCAACCACCCCGGCTTCGCCTCGGTCGCCGTCGTGAACCCGCCGGGCATCGCCTCGAGCGCGATGCGCGTCGCCGTCGAGATCCTGCAGGGCGGCGAGCTCGACGAGTCGCAGCTCCAGGGCCAGTTCGGCAACAGCATCTACATCGACATCCCGTTCGTCATCACCGCCGACGACCTCGAAGCGCGCCTCGCCGAGTACGAGGATCGCCCCGACTCGTACGCGATGGACGGCATCATCACCCAGGAGGAAGCCGCTTCCTACATGAAGTGAGCTGAACACCAGTCGGGGGCGGCGAGCGACGTTCGCCGCCCCCGTTCCGTACACTGCACGAAGCGCCACCGAACCCCGGCGCAGGCTGCTTGAGCCGTTCGAGCCGCACCCGCCCCACCTATCTGATGAACGTTCCCCCAAGGCGTGACCTATCTTGATGCACCAAGGAAGTAAGCCCGGAACCGAACCGCTCCTGAACGCGCGCGGGGTCGCGAAGCGCTACGGCGCCGTGCGCGCGCTCGAGGACGCCGACATGGCCATCCGCGCCGGCGAGGTCGTCGCCCTGCTGGGCGCCAACGGCAGCGGCAAGAGCACGCTCGGCAAGATCATCACCGGCATCACCCGCCCCGACGCGGGCACCCTGACCTTCGACGGGGCGCCCCTGCATCTCACCGAGCCCGCCCATGCGCGGCGACTCGGCATCACCGCCGTCTACCAGGAGCTGTCGCTGGCGCCAGACCTGAGCGTGGCGGAGAACGTCTGGCTGGGCCACGAGCCGGTGCGCTGGGGCGGCATCGACCGCCGCGCCCTGCGCGAACGCACGGCCGAGCTGCTGAAGAACCTCGAGGGCGTGTTCACCGTGCCCGTAGAGCCCGACACGCTCGTCGACACGTTGCCGCCCAGCGAACGGCAGCTGGTCGAGGTCGTCAAGGCGCTCGCGTGGCGCCCGCGCGTGCTCGTGCTGGACGAAGCGACGGCCTCGCTGGACGCCCGGCAGGTAGACCGACTGTTCGAGCTGGTCCATGCGTGGCGCGACCGCGGCATGGCGGTCGCGTTCGTATCGCACCGCATGAACGAGATCTTCCGAGTGGCCGACCGGGCGGTGGTGCTACGCAACGGCGTGACGGTCGGCGAGCGGCGCATCACCGAAGCCACCGAGCAGGAGCTGGTGGAGCTGATGACGGGCGGCGGCGAGGTGGCGGCGCTGGCCCTCGAGGAGGTCGCGGCGGAACCGGCCTCGGACGCCGAGGCAGCGCCGACCCGGCCCAAGCGGGAGAAGAAGAAGCCGGCAGCTCCGCGGCCTGAAGCCTCGCCTTCCGAAACGGCGGCCGCGGCCGCCGCTCCCGTGCTGCTCGAGCTGCGCCGCTTCGGAAGCGGCGAGCTGGAGCCGCTCGACCTGACGCTCCACCGCGGCGAGCTGGTGGGGGTCGGCGGCCTGCAGGGCCAGGGCCAGAGCCGCCTGCTGCTGGCGCTCTTCGGGGCCGTGCCGCACCAGGGCGAGGTCGTGCTCGCAGGCGAGCGGGTCGCCTTCCGCAACCCGCGGCAGGCGATGCGCGCGGGCGTGGCGTACGTGCCGGGCGACCGCAACCGCGAGGGGCTGTTACCCATACGTCCGATCCTCGAGAACCTGCAGCTGCCGAACTGGCGCCGCTACGGCATGCCACTGCGCATGAAACGCGCCGAAGCCGACGCCGACGCGGTCGTGACCGACCTGGCCATCAAGCTGGACAGCCTGGCCGAGCCGGTGGCCAACCTGTCGGGAGGCAACGCGCAGAAGGTGGTGATCGGGAAGTGGTTGCTGCGAGACCCGCAGCTGCTGCTTCTGGACGACCCCACCAAGGGCGTGGACGTGAACGCCAAGGCGGAGTTCTACCGCCTGCTGGCCAGGCTGCAGGCAGACGGCACCACCATCCTGTTCCACAGCTCCGACGACGCCGAACTGCTGGGCCTGTGCGAGCGCGTCATCGTCATGCAGGACGGGCGCGTGACGGCGACGCTCGAGGGCGAGACGCTCGATCAGGCGCACCTGGTGGCCGCCGCCATGGGCGCAACGGGGGCGGGCGCCGCATGAGGCTCTCCGCTGCCTGGCTACGCAACCACACCTACCTGGTGCCCTTGCTCCTGCTGCTGGTGGCGGTGGGCCTGAACTTCTACTTCCAGCCGAACTTCTTCCAGCCGCGCGTGGTGAACGGCAACCTGCGCGTGATGCTGCCGCTGATGGTGCTGGCGGCCGGGCAGGCGCTGGTGATCATCGCGGGCGGCATCGACCTGTCGGTGGGCGCCATGGTGTCGCTCGTGAACGTGACGCTCGTGACGCTCGTGACGCGCGAGAGCGGTCCGCCCGAGGTGCTGATGGCCATCGGCGTCGCGCTGCTGGTGGGCGCGGCTGCCGGTGCCGTGAACGGCCTGTGCGTGGCCTACCTCCGGCTGCAGCCGATCGTCACGACGTACGCCACGTCGTTCCTGTTCTCGGGGATAGCGCTGGCCGTGCTGCCGCGCCCTGGCGGCGCGCTGCCGCGCGAACTGACGACCTTCTACCGCTCGGCGCCGGTGGGCATCCCGGCCACCGCGTTCGGCATCCTCCTGTTGCTGCTCCTGTGGATGCTGATCAGGCGCACGCGCTTCGCGCAGTACCTCTACGCGGTGGGCGGCAACGCGGCCGCGGCGCGTGCCAGCGGCGTGCGGGTGGCGTTCACGCGCTTCTCCAGCTACGTCGCCATGGGCGTGTTCGCGGCGCTGTCGGCGATGATGCTCACCCTCTCGACGGGCTCGGGCAACGCGCGCCTGGGCGACGGCATGACGCTGCCCTCGATCGTGGCGGTGGTGCTGGGCGGCACGCGCCTGGCAGGCGGCCAGGGGGGCGTGGTGGGCGCCGTCATCGGCGTGGCCATCCTCACCATCATCCGCAACCTCATCACCTTCGCGAACGTGCCCACCTGGTACCAGACGCTGTTCGACGCCGTCGTCATCCTGCTGGCGCTGGCCGGCCCAGGCATCGTGCGGCTGCTGCGGAGGGAGCGGGCATGAGGGCGTTCGTCTCGCGCGTGCCGCCCGCGGCCGTGGCGCTGCTGCTGTCGGTGGTGCTCTTCTTCGCCGCCGGCCTGGTGCAACCCGACTTCGTGAACCCGGCGCAGGCCATCAACATCGTGCGCTTGGCGGCGTTCCTCGGCATCATCGCGGCGGGCCAGACGCTGGTGATCATCGCGGGGGGTGAGGGCATCGACCTGTCGGTGGGGTCGGTCGTCACGCTGGGCGCCATCCTGACGTTCATGATCAGCGGCGGCTCGAACGAGCGGCTGTTCCTGGCGCTGGTGGTGGTGCTGGCGGTGGGCGCGGCGATCGGGCTGGTGAACGGCCTGGGGATCGTGTTCATCCGCATACCGCCTCTGGTGATGACGCTCGGCATGGCCGGGGTGGTGCAGGGCACGATCCTGGCGGTGACGCGCGGCAACATCCCGGGCGGCGTGCCGCGGGCGCTGGCGAACCTCGTCACGGGGCGCTTCCTGGGCGTGCCCGGCGCCATCTACCTGTGGGCGCTGCTGGGCCTGGCGATGTGGTTCGTGCTGCACCGCACCCGCTACGGGCGCGAGCTGTTCGCCGTGGGCACGAACCGCCGCACGGCGGCGCTGTCGGGCGTCAACGTCTCGGGCGTCGTGATCCTCACCTACGCCCTGTCGGGCCTGCTGGCCGCGCTGGGCGGCTTCCTGCTGCTCGGCTTCACGCAGCGGGTGTTCCTGACGCTGGGCGAGACGTACCTCTTCCCGTCGATCGCGGCGGTGGTGGTGGGCGGCACGGTGCTGGCGGGCGGGCGCGGCAGCTACTTCGGCACGATGGCCGGCGCGCTCGTGCTGACCATGACCGAGAGCCTGCTGCGCTCGATGCGCATCGGCGAGGCGTACCAGATGATCGTGTTCGGCGCGATCCTGGTGGTGCTGCTGAGCGTTTACGGGCGGCAGCGAGAGCGAGAGTGAGCGTTGTCAGCGGTAAACGCTGCTCCGGTGGCCCACCAATACGACCACGACGATGAGTTGGGAATCGTCGATGGTGTAGATGATGCGGTAGTCCCCTACGCGTATCCGATAAGCATCTCGCCCAGACAGTTTGCGTGATGCGGGAGGGCGTGGCTCGCCGGCAAGGAGCGCGAAAGCTCCTCGAACCCTCTCGGCGATCACTGGGTCGAGCTTTCGTAGGGCGCGCAATGCCGCCGGTCGGAACTCGAGGCGGTACATCAGGTCCAGCCTAGATCAGCCTTCACCTGCTCCCAAGGAATGTTCTCGCCTTCTTCCCTCATAGCCTCGTCGAAGGCCCGTAAGTCATCCAGTTCTTCCAGGGCGGACAGTAGTTCTTCGTGCCGTTCTGGGCTTATGAGCACGCCCGCCGGCTTGCCGTACCGCTCGATCAAGACGTCTTCTCCTCTGGTTGCATCGAGCATCTCGGCGAGCTTGGTGCGGACAGTGCTGACGTCGACCTTATTCATATGAGAATGATACAAGAACAAGGCGTTGTTGTACAAGATATGCGCCTCGTGGTTTCGACCAACTCGTTGGGCCGCGCCTCCAGCTGGACGTCGAGTCTTATGGTCCGCATAGAGTCCACATTCCCAACAACCCTCGTCGCAGCGGAAACATTAGCTAGTCGCGCTGTTCCGATTCGAGTCTCAGCCGGCAATGAACGCTGCCAACTCCTCCTTCAACCGCGCCAAGTCGGAAAGCCGCACGTACATCATGTGCCCCGACTCGTACGTCGAGGTGGAGATGTTGTCGCGCAACTCCTCCTCGAGCCCCAGGTGGTCGAGCGTGTGCTGCGTGGCGAAGTAGGGCGTGGCCAGGTCGTAGTAGGCCGAGGCGACGTGCACCCGCAGGTGGCGGTTGACGCTCATGGCGTGGCGCAGCGTGTCGGCGACGTTTACGTACTGGCCGGTGAACTGCGAGTAGTCCCACTTCTGGTAGAGGCCCGTGAGGATCTCGTAGGTGACGTCCGGCGTGGGCTTGAAGCCGAGCTCGGTGCGCACGTAGGCGTTCCAGGCGGCGGTGTACGGCTCCTGGATGGCCGAGTAGCTGGGATCGTACTCGAAGCTCTCGCCACCCGCGTCGCGGTCCAGGCCCGTGTAGCGGCTGTCGAGGCGGCCCACCGTCTTGCGCTCGGTGCGCAGCAGCTCCTTCGCGAAGCGCGGCAGCGCTAGGCGCAGGTTGTTGCGCTCGACGAACTCGGGGCTCGTGCCGGTGTACGCCGCTACCCTCTCAGCGATCTCGCGGCGTTCCTCGGCGCCCAGGCGCGTTCCCTTCAGCAGCGCCAGGCTGTAGCGCTCGACGGTGAACTCCTCGACCTCGCGCAGCAGTTCTTCTAGAGGCTTGGCCTGCAGCTCGGGCGCCAGGCGCTGGTGGTACCAGGCCGTGGCGGCGTAGCTCGGCAGGTAGAGCAAGGGCGGCAGGTCGTTGCCGACCTGGAAGCGGATCGTCGAGAAGTCGAGCACGGAAGAGACGAGCATGATGCCGGTCAGGTAGACGCCGTGACGGTTCTGCAGGTAGCCCGAGAGGCCCGCCGAGCGGGTGGTGCCGTAGCTCTCGCCCGCCAGGAACTTGGGGGAAAGCCAGCGGTTCTCGCGGCCGAGCCAATGGTGGATCAGGTCGCCGACGCTCTCGAGGTCTTGCTGGTAGCCGTGGAAGTCCTTGGCCTTCTGACCTTCGACGGGGCGGCTCCAGCCGGTGCCGACGGGGTCGATGAACACGAGGTCGGTGGCGTCCAGGAGCGAGTGCTCGTTGTCGAGCAGCCGGTACGGGGCCGGCAGGGGCTCGCCCTCTTCCCCCATCACCACGCGGCGCGGGCCGAAGGCGCCGATGTGCAGCCACACGGACGAGGAGCCGGGCCCGCCGTTGTAGGCGAACGTGATGGGGCGGTGCGACACGTCGCCCACGTCGGTGCGCGTGTACGCCGTGACGAAGAGGCGCGCCACGGTGCTGGGGCCCCGGAAGACGTCGTCTTCGGTGGCCTCGCGGTTCAGCGAGACGAGGCCGGTGGTGGCGCGGTAGCGCACCGTCTGGCCGTCGATCACGACCTCGTGGTCGGTGGTGACGAGCTCGTCCAGGATGAGCTTCTTCTCGGCCGGTGGGGTGGGTTCGGTCGTCATGTCGGGGGCCTCCGGGTTGGGTGCGCTCAGGCTACCAGGGGGCGCCCCCTGACGCGGGCAGCAGGCGCGCGGGCCGGGCACCTGCCTGTCGGCGCAGGCGGGTCAAGATGAGGGCATGCGAATCGTGATCCTGACCGGTGCGGGCGTCTCGGCGGAGTCGGGCGTCAAGACCTTCCGCGACGCCGGCGGCCTGTGGGAGGGCCACGACGTGATGGACGTGGCGACCCCGGAGGCGTTCGAGCGCAACCCGCTGCTCGTGCAGCGCTTCTACGACGCGCGCCGGCGCCAGGTGAACAGCGTGCAGCCGAACGACGCGCACGCGGCCTTGGCGCGGCTGGAAGCCGAGTTCGAGGGCGACGTGCTGCTGGTGACGCAGAACGTCGACGACCTGCACGAGCGCGGCGGCGCGCGGCGCGTGGTGCACATGCACGGCGAGCTGCTCAAGGCGTGGTGCCAGGCGTGCGGGCGCAAGTTCCGCTGGGAGGAGGACCTGGCGCACGCGCCGCCATGCCCGGCGTGTGGCGAGAGGCGCCTGCGGCCCGACATCGTCTGGTTCGGGGAGGTGCCGTACCACATGGACGAGATCCAGGAAGCGCTGTACGAGTGCGACCTGTTCGCTGCCATCGGCACCTCGGGCGAGGTCTACCCTGCCGCGGGTTTCGTGGCGGTTGCTGCGTCCGCGGGCGCACGCACGGTGGAGCTGAACCTGAAGACGAGCAACGTAACGGACCTGTTCGACGAGGTGCACGCGGGACCGGCGACGGTCACCGTACCGAGGTGGGTGGAGTCGGTACTTGGCGAGCCCTAGGCGTTCGTAGACTCGAGCTCCGGCAGCAGCGCCTCGATGCGGTCGTACGAGACCTGCAGGCCGCTCTCCATGCCGCTGTCGAACATCGCGTGCATCACCTCGGGCGCGTAGCACTCGATGTGCGCCGTCATGGTGGTCACGCCATCCTCCTCCGTCAGGCTCGTCGTGATCAGGGTGAGAGGCTCGTGCACGTCCGGGCCGCCGCCCGTCATCCCCTCGTACACCTCGGTGTTCACCAGGCGGCGCGGCCGCTCGATCTCGCGGTAATGGCCGTGGAACGACACCTCGAACCCGTCGCCCCGCACCGAGTTGCGCCAGTAGCCGCCCTCGCGCAGGTCGACCTGGCAGTCGAGCCACTCCATGTCGGGGAAGCCCCACCAACGCTTGATCAGCTCGGGCTCCGTGAGCGCGCGGAAGACCGACGCGGCCCCGGCGTCGAACCGGCGCTCGATCTCGTAGGCCGTCTCGGAGACGGGTGTCACCCTGGCGCTGCCCTTGCGGTCCGTTCTGGTCGTCATGCGCGACCCTCCTCGATGCCTGCCAGCACGTCGTCCAGGCGTTGGAATACGTCAATAGGGTCCTTTCGGCGCCCTAGGCGCACCATGACCTCGAGAGAGCGCTCGACGTCCTCGTTGGTGGTGGCCCACGACGACACGGAGATGCGCATGGCCGTGCGGCCCTGCCACACCGTGGGGCCGCACCAGCAGGTACCGTCGTCCTGAAGCGCGGCGACGACAGCGCGGGTGCGCTCCGGCTCGCCGAACGACACCAGCACCTGGTTGAGGACCACGTCGTTCAGCACCTCGAAACCCGCCTCCGTCAGTCCTGTTGCGAACCGCCGCGCCTGCTCCACGTTGCGCTCGATCAGCTCGGTGACGCCTTCGCGGCCCAAGGCGCGCAGCGCCGCCCACACCTCCACCCCTCGCGCTCGGCGGGACAGTTCCGGGGTGAAGTCGGAAGGGGCCCGCTCGCCCGCGCCAGGCAGGTAGGCGGCCGTCACCGCCATGGCGGCCGCGTGGGCTGCCGGGTCGCGCGTGAAGGCGATGCCGGAGTCGTACGGCACGTTGAGCCACTTGTGGAAGTCGGTCGACCACGAGTCGGCCCGCGCCATGCCGTCGGTCAGGCGCCGCAGGTCGGGGCTAACGGCGGCCCACAGGCCGAACGCACCGTCGACGTGGACCCAGGCGCCGGCCTCGTGGGCGCGGTCGACGACATCGCCGAAAGGATCGAAGGCGCCGGTGTTGACGTTGCCCGCCTGCAGTATGACGATGGCGGGCTGCTCGAGGGCCGGCAACCGGTCGGCACGCATGCGTCCCTGGCCGTCGACCGCCACCTCCTGCATACGATTCTTGCCCATGCCCAGCAGGCCGAGCGCCTTGCGAACGGTCGGGTGGACCTCGGCGCCCACCACGACCTGCACGGGCGGCGCGCCGAACAGGCCGTCGGCCTCCACGTCCCAACCCGCGTTCGCCAGCACCCGGTGGCGCGCGGCGGCTAGCGCCGTCAAGTTGGCCATGGTGGCGCCGGTGACGAAACCTGCCGAGACCCCCTCGGGAAGGCCGAACAGCTCGCGCAGCCACTCGAACGCCACGTCCTCGACCGTGGCCGTTCCGGGGGTCACCTGGTGGAAGGCGGAGTTCTGATCCCAGGCGGAAGCCAGCGTGTTGGCCGCCAGCGTCACCGGTTGCGCCCCGCCGATCACGAACCCGAAGAAGCGTGGACCGGCCATCGCCATGGTGGCGGGGGACACGACCTCGTCGAGCTCGGCCAGCACCTCGGCGGGCGGCGTTCCCGCCTCCGGTAGCGGCGCACGAAGGCGCGCCAGCGCGGCGACCGCCTGCGCGTCCGGCGCTACGCGGCGGTCGGCAAGACCGTCCAGGTACCGCGCGGCGCGGCTGGCGGCGTCGATGAGCAGTTCCGCGGTGTCCATGGGACCTCCTGTGTTCTTGAACGCGGCCGCAGTCTAGTGCCGCGCCAGCACCGGAGGCGTACGGATGGGGGGGACCGCCGGGACTCGCTTCCAGCGCGAGAAAGCCGCTAAGAAGTGTCTCGGGGATGAAGCTACAGTGCGATGCGTATACGCCTCGCACCTGGTTGCATCGTGCAGTCACTCGCAGCAGAATGCATGCATGTCTACCTCGATCACTATCCGCGACGTCCCAGGCGAGGTCCGTGACGAACTCGCGGCCCGCGCAGCCAAGTCCGGCAGGTCGCTGCAGGAGTACCTTCGGCACGAATTGATCGAAGCGGCACGGCGTCCGGATCCAGCCGAACTCATGGACCAGGCCCGTGAACGCGTGCAGCGGACGGGTAGTCGCCTAGGAGCCGAGGCGATCGTGGGGCACCTGCCGAGCGAGAACCTGGGCGCTTCTTAACTCATGCGGGTCGAGACTGCGAAAGTCATGGTGGGCGTGTCCTAGCCTAGGAACGCGGAGCCCCACGGCCTGGGAGGTCTGTCAGGCGAAGGGGTTCACGACCAGTAGACCGCCAACCCTGTGGCCGGCCTGCATATCCTCCGTCCACAACTCGTCGCACCCTGCACGTAGGGCTGCCGCTACCACCGCAGCGTCCCAGTATGACCACCCGTACCGCATCCGGAGCGCGAGCGCATCGCGCAGAAGGCCGAGATTCGTCTCCACCACCGGGAAGCGAAGCCAGGTCTCGAGCAGACCCACAGCTAGTTCGTGTGGCAAGCCGTCCGCGCGCGTCGCTCGTGTGCTCTGTACGTAGAACTCCTGCAAGACCTGAACCGACAGCACGTTGTGCGATTCGGCCAGGCAAGCTACAGCGACTTCGCGTTTACGGGCTTCGGCAGCCTCAGTGCTTATCGAGTAGAGAAGGACGTTGGTGTCCAGGAAGCGGATCAAGGTAGACGCTCGTGAAGCTCGTCTCGGGAAAGGCGGGTGCCACCCGAGAACTCCTCGATCTGCGCGCGCAGCTCGGCCTCTCTCGATCTCAGCCGCTCGTGCTCGGTCGCGCCGGTGGCCAGCTCGTTCAAGTAGTCACGCACCAGCCTCGAGACCGAAGTATCCAGCTCTGCAGCCTTCATCCGCGCACGGCGGTAGGTCTCTTCATCCACCGATACTGTGATATTGCGCATAGGTTCACAGTATCACAGGAAGGTCGCTCCGAGTCCGCTCGGCCGTCATCTTGCATGGCGTCGCATTGCTGCGTCTCCTGGCGATGGGGCAGTGGGGTGCTGCGGTTGCTCGCGCGGCCAGGCAGCCCTCACCACCCCCCGTAGGTCACGGTCACGCTGCTCTCCCCCGGCACGCGCACGTTGGCGATCTCCTGCATGGGTGCGCCGAACACGCGCACGGTGTAGACGCCCATCGGCAGCTCGACCGCCTCGCCGTCCACCAGGCCCGTCGCCACCACCTCGCCAGCCTCGTCGACGACCTCGAAGCGCTTGTTCAGGGCGCCGTCCACCGAGGCCTTCAGCTCCTCGAAGGACGTGACGTCGACGTAGCTGGCGTTCGTGGCGGCCGCGAGCGCCTCGAAGCTGGCCTTCTCCTCGGCCCCCAGGCCGAGCGAGACGATGACGAGGTCCACCGGGTGGTTCTGCCTTAGCGCCCTCACTGCTTCGACCGGGTCGGCGCCGCACGACTCCTCCCCGTCGGTTATCAGGATCACGGTGCGCGAACGCCCGGCTCGCGCCAGGTCGTCGCCCACTGCCGCCAACGACTCCGCCAGCGGCGTCTGTGACAGTAGTTTGGGTTCGATCGCGCGCACGGCCGCCAGCGCCTCGGCTCGGTCGAGGGGCGCCAGCGGGAGCTCCAGGCGCGTGTTGCACGTCATGGGCTCGACGTGTCCGAAGGCGCGCAGCGCAAACGCGGACCCTTCTGGCAGCACCTCGCTCACGAGGCTCTCCAGCACGCGTTTGGCCGCGGTGATGCGCTGCTCGCCGCTGGGGAGGGGGACGCCCATCGAGCCGGAGGCGTCGAAGATGACCTCCACCGCCGCCTCGGGGGCGTCGGCCGGGCGCGTCACGCGCAGGCTGCCCGGTCCGGGCAGCGCCGCGGCGCTGCTCGTCACCTCGACGCGGTAATGCTTCGGGCGGCGCAGGATGCAGGACGCCCGGTTGTAGCCCGCGTCCAGGTCGCCGATGGTGGCGGCCAGGGCGTAGTAGCCCTCGTTCACGGCCGCCCAGTCCTGCATGAGTTGCTGGCTGAAGAGGGAGCCGCCGCTGCTCACCTCGAAGGTGAAGATGCGGGGTCGCACCTGCTCCAGCGCACGCCACACCTCGGTGGTCAGGCCGTAGCTGCCGGTCTCCGCGTCCGTGATCAGGAGCAGCGCGCGCGTGCCGTCGCGCCCCTCGAGGGCGCGCGTGGCCATCAGCACGGCGGGCTCGCTGTTGCTGGAGTCGGGCTCGCGGTCGAACTCGTTGACGGTGCGCTGCACGCGCTGGGTGTCACCCGTCCAGATGGGCAGAAGCCACTTGGGAAGGGGGGAATCGTAGGCGAGGAGCTGCACGGACTCGCGTGCGCTGTCCACGCCGGCCGCGAAGGTGGCGAGGGCGTTGTAGGTGATCTCGAGGAACGGTCCCATGCTGCCGCTCGTGTCCCAACTGAAGACCACGGTGCGCTTGGGCTCCTCGAGCTTGAGGAAGTAGTCGCCGGGCTCACCGTAGAGCGAGAGTACGACAGCGTCTCCGCTCGTGCTCAGGTCGTACGCGACGGGCGCGCCGTTCGCGTCCACGAGGGCGTAGTCGTAGGCGATGGTCGGTTCGCCCGAGAGGCGTACCTCGAGGTGGTTGTGGCCCGGTTCGATGGTGAGGCGGTACCAGTCGACGTCCTCGCCGACGAGCACCGTGCCCTCCACCGCGGCGCCGCTTGCCAGGCGCGTAGCGCTCTGCATGGTGTCGTTATCGGCGTCGGACTCCGTCGTGGCGGGAACGGCGGGTGGCTGCAGGTACTCGTAGACGCCCAATGGCGATCCCAGGCCCCATTCCCCCAGGGCGCTCGCGTAGTCGCCGTCGGCGCGGCGTTCCTCGACAACCAGGTCGATCGGCACCGCCCAGTTGCGCTGCTCGGCGTTTGCCTTGGCGGCCGTGAAGCGCAGGTAGCGGGCCCACACGGGCTCGGGGAGCTCGAGGGTGGTCCTGCCGCTCGCGTCGCGCGTCAGTTCCCACTCGGCGAGGGGCTGCCAGGGGCCAGCGGCGCCCGTGAGGCTCACCTCGACCGTGGTGGCGGGGAACGCGGTCCCGGCGGCGACGGCTTCTGCGCTGTCGGCCCATTCCAGGCGCGTGATCTGCGCGGCGCGGCCGTTGTGGAAGCCGACCACGAACGTGAAGGCGTCGAGCGTGCGCAGGTCCACCATCGCCGGGCGCTCGTCTGGCCACAGGAAGCTGTTGCCGGTGTGCGGCTCCGACCAGACGACGTGCCCACCCAGGGCGGGGTCGGCCAGGTCGAAGCTGCCCAGGGGCGCCGGCTCCCTGGCGATGAGCTTGAACTCGCCCACGTAGCCGCCGCGCCGTTCGCGCTGGTCGCCCAAGCCCACGATGCGGGCGTAGCGCGCCAGCACAGGGCGCTCGAAGACGACCGCCTGCTCGATGCGGGCGGCCAGGAGCTCACCCTCGTGAACGGTGGTGAAGCTCACGCCGTCGAGCGACGTCTCGATGCGGAACCTCTTCAGTTGGTCGTCGACGTTGGCCTGGGCCAGGGGGTGGAGCAGGGCGCCGACGAGTTCGGCGGGCGCCTCGCCGGCGAGCTGGTAGGTGGCCGGCTCGTCCACGCTTATCCAGCCGCCGTAAGAGGGCGTAACGCGCCCGTCGATCAACGCGCGGTCGCGGGCCTCCTTACCGGTGTCGCCGTGAACGGTGGCGCCAAGGCCGCTCCAGAGGAGGTCGATGCCGCCCAGTAGCGGTTCCGGCACCGGCCAGTGCGGAGCCGGGTTCACGGGCGGCGCCTCGCAGCGCGCCGCGAAGGCGAGGCTGGCGCCGCTGCTTCCCGCCGCCGTCGTTGCCGCCAGCGAGATCCGTAGCGGCAGGTCGTCCCTCAGGTCGGCGGGAACCGTCACCATCACGGGAACTTCCGCGCTGGCGCCGGGCTCCAGGTGGAGGCGTGCCGGCAGTTCCAGCCCTACCCGCGCGTCGGTGGTGGCCGCCGCCAGGTCGACGTCCTGCGCCTGTGGGGTGTCGTTGCTGATGCGTGCGGTGGCGGTGACGCTCTGGCCCTGCCCCCAGTACGCCGCCAGGTCGGTGGCGGGGCTGGTGAGCGTGACGCTGACGCCGGCGTTCATCCGCTCTTCTTCCGCCTCCGCCTCGCCCCAGGGGAGCGCCGCGTTGAGCTGCGTCAGGCGCAGCTGGTAGTAGCCGTTGCCGGTGGTGGCCGCGCGCACCTCCAGGTAGTGGTCACCGGCGCGCAGCCACTGCTCCGTCACGGTGGGCGTGCCGGGCTCCGCGTTCCGGTCAGGCTCCACCCAGCCGGTGGCGATGAGGCGGAAGGGGATCGGCTGCCCACCCGCCGGCGGCACCAGCTCGACGCGCACGGGCTGGTCGTTGGCCAGGTGGAAGCGGTAGTAGTCGGCGTCGGTGTCGCTCGGAAGGGTGCCGACGCGGGGCACGCCGGGCGTGAGGAGGTTGGCTCTGGTCCGGTCGCCGTTCGGCTCCAGCTCCAGTTGGCCAGGTGGGGGTGGCGGCAGGGGCGGCAGGGCGGCGGTGGCCGGGTTCTCGGCCGCCTCGGCGGGCGTCTGCTCCTCCACCACCGGCGCCGCCGTCAGGGGCGTGTCGGGATCCGGCAGGTCGGCTGGCGCCGCCTGCGCGGGCGCCGGGCCGAGCGGCAGGACGCGCAGGGCGTACTCGCCTTCGCCGCGGCTTACGCGGATGTGGTGCGTACCCGTTAGCAGCAGCAGGTTGTCGAGACGCAAGCGCTGCTCGCCCCGGGTGCTGGTGTACTCGCGCCCGCCGCCATCGAGCACGGCGAGGTCCACCGAACCCTTGCTGATGAGTTGCAGCCGGTAGAGCTGCGCCTCGCCGCTCACCTCGAGGGCGAAGACGTCTACGTCGTCCGGACCCAGCTCGCCACGCACCTGGCCGTCCTCGCCGAGCGGGGTGGCCATGAGGGGCGCGTCGTTCGGCTCCACCTCCCAGCCGCTGGCCGGGACGGCAGTGCTGCGAAGCGCCAGCGTGTAGTTGGTGCCGTCCTGGCCCTCGAGCCGCAGTTGGTAGACGCCTGGACGCAGCACGAGGCTGTCCAGGCCGCGCGTGGTGTTGCGGCGCCGCAGGAGTTCGGTGCCGTCCTCGGAGTACAGGACGAGGGTGAGGGCGGCGTCGGCCTCGAGGTCGAGCGTCCAGGCCGTGGCCGCCGCCGCCTCGTCGACGGTGACGCGGAAGTTGTCGCTGCGCGAGAGGGTGCCGCGCATCTGCGCGCCGGGGTCGAAGCGCGTGGCCGTGGCGAAGTCGTTGTTGGGCTCTAGGGCGAAGCCGTCGCTCTTGCGCCCCTCCCTGCTAGTGCTCAGGCGGTAAACGCCGGTAGCGCCTTCGATGCTGACGACGTACTCGCCCGCCGCCAGCCCCAGGTTGCTCAGCTGGGCGTGCCCGTGGGCGTCGGTGCGCACGCGCCCCACCACGCCGCCTGGGCCGCTGACCACCAGTTCGGGTGAGGTGCCGAGGGCGGCCTCGAGCGTCACGCTCCAGGCGTATTCGGCGTCGTCCTCGCTGACGTTCCAGGCCTGGCTGAGACCTTCGGGGGCGGCACCCGTGATGCTGAACTCGCTATCCCAGGCGCGGTCGAGGCGGGCCTCGCGCGAGCGGTAGCTGAGCGCCGCGGTGGGGCGGAGGTACGCCACGTACTCACCCGCCCCGCCGGATATGGAGGTGCCGATGAGGTAGCGGCCGGGCTCGAGCAGGAACCCCACGCTGGTGACCATGCGCCCGGTGGGGGTGCCGAGCGTCAGGAGGTCCTCGCGTGCCGTCACGTCGACCTGGTTGTCGGCGAAGGTGACGCGCATCAGGTCGAGCCGGGTCAGCTGCCCGGGTATGCCCTGCAGGTCGATGACCCAGTGCTGGTCCGCGCCCTGCTCGTCGACCTCCCAGATGAAGGCGTCCTGGTCGTTGTCGCTCATCTCGCCCGCCAAGCACGCCGTGGGGAGGCGGCCCTGGCCCGGCGGTAGCGCCGAGTCCGGCCCTGCGCCCGTGATGAGCGTGGCGTTGGCGGGGGTGTCGTTCGGTTCGATCTCCCAGGTGCACTGCTGCGCGCTGGCGACGGCGACCACGGAGACGAGGGCGATGCAGCTGAGGATGCGGAGGATGCTCATCTTAGGGGTCACCTCGGGCGCGGGGCGCGCTGGGGGAATCGGTGCGTTGCGACCCGTCGAACGGCGCCCACACCGATCGGGCGGGAACCGTGGTCGAACCAGGAGCCGGCTTGGCGGGAGAGAAGCATCGAACTCAGCAGACGCCGCCCGGGACGATCTCGGAGAAGTCGGCGCCTCCGAAGCCCGCCACGAGGCCGAACGCCATACCCATCAGGCCGCCGACCACGGAGCCGAAGCCCAGCTTGCCGAGGCCGCCCACGCTGCCACCTAAGCCCAGGCCGAAGATGTTGCTGACGTGCGCCTTGGCCAGGCAGCAGACCTCCGCCTCCCAACTCGAGCCGCCGGCGCAGTCGTTGTAGCTCTTGACCGCGAACATGAGGGTGAAGGCGTTGTCGTAGAGCATGATCGTGTACTCGGTCAGCGCCTGGCCGCGGCCGTCGCTGGTGATGCCGAGCGTCTCGCCCGTGGCCAGGTCTACGCGCCACCACGTCTCTGCCCCTGCCGGCAGCAGCGCCACGTAGCCGTCGTCGAGGTCGCGCTGGAGGTTGTGGCGCGCTTCTTCCGAGAGCCCGTCCGGCGCACGCGCGCCCGGCCTTATGACGCGGAAGTCGGCGCCGAAGTTGGCCGTGTTGTGTTCGAAGTCGCCGAGCAGGTCGCGCTCGGTGAGGGTCTCCCACACGCCCTGCTTCACGGCGCTTACCGTCCCGCCTGCACCCATGGTCCGGCGGGCGTTGTTGATGATGTCGAGGCTGCTTACCAGGGTCGTGTCGTCGATCGTGCCGGCCAGCGCGTCGCTGAACATGAGCAGGCCGGGCTCCGCGCGCCACGAGAGGGCGCCCGCTGGGCCCTCGTCGAAGAGCTGCATTGTCAGCAGCTGCTCGATGGGCGACGCTCCCGCCAGGGCGTCCTCGAGTCCCGCGTCCGGCGTCATGCCGTGCTGTAACGCGAGGGCGCGCTCCAGCAGCGGCCGGCTGTCGAGCAGCTGCACCAGGAACTCGTCCAGCAGGTAGTCCAGTGGCAGCGCGGCCGGGAAGATCATGAGGCGGTGCTCGCCCAGGAGCCTCAGCTCGGCCTCCTCCGCCGTGAGGTTGTCGATGGTGGTGAGGCCGGCAGCGCGGGCATCCTCCCCTACCCGGTCGAAGATGGTGCGCTTGAACTCGCGTTCCGTTCCGTCAGGCGCCACCAGGGTCACGACTAGCCACTGCGCCGTGAGGGCGGCAGCTTCGCCCGCTTCGCCGTTCAGGCTTCCGAGCGCGCCGATGGCGTCCATGAAGCCGCCACGTATCGCCCGGACAACGCCCGCCATGGGGTTGGCGGCGTCCTCCGGCGAGAGCAGGGCGCCGAACATGTCGAACGCCTGCGCGCCTGCCGGCATGCCGCCCATGAAGGTCGGCACCCAGAACTCGCTCTCCTGCAGCACGGTGGCGAGGTCGGCGTTCATGCTCGCCGTGTTGGGCACGTTCGAGTAGTCGATGACTGTGCCGATGGCGTTGGCGGCCGGGCGTTCCCAGGCCGGCATCACGGGCGAGACGGTGAGCTCGTCGCCCATCAGGGCCTCCACCAGGACCTCGAAACGGACGCGGTGCTGCATGCTGGCGGGCACCTCGTCGTCCAGGTACGACTCCGCCGCCACCGCGTCCGCCAGGAACGCCGCGGCCGGGTGCGCCGCCTCCCACTCGTCGCCCGCCAGGCGGTACTCCACCCAGGCGTAGTCGGCGGCCTCGTCGATCAGCTCCGGCTGTTCCGTGGCGAGTTCCAGGCCGGCGCCCTGCAGGGCGGCCAGCAGTTCGCCGGAGAGCTCCTCGGTCAGGGCCAGGCGCTCGGGGTCGGGGAGCGCGTCGAAGATGGCGGCGGCGTCCACGCCGGGCACGGCCTCCAAGCGCGCCTTCAGCTCGGAGTAGTCGCGCTCCGGTGCGGCTGCGGTGGTCTCGAGCAGGCGCGCGGCCAGCTCGGGCGAGAGGCGCCCCAGCGCGATGCGCGCCTCGAAGCCGGCACCGTTCAGAAGCGTGGCCAGCAGCACGGACTGGTCGAGGGCGTTGCCTGCGCGGGCGAGGAGCGTGCCCTGGGCGCCGCGGAGCAGGCCGGCGTAAGGCTGGTAGGCGATGTTCTCGTGCACCCAGGCGGTGAGCTCTTCCGCGTCGGCGAAGAACAGCTCGAAGCTGAGGGCGTCCAGGTCGAAGGCGGTGCGGTCGATCAGGCCGCGTATCGCCTCGATCTCGGCCATCGACCTGTCGAGCTCTGCGAGAGCCGCGCCGTACGCGTCGCTCTGCGCGCTGATGGGCGTGCCGAACAGCAGCAGGCAGGTGCTGAGCAGGTAACTGAGAGCCTTGCGTGAACGGTTCTGCATGTCGGCCTTTCCGGGCGCACGTGGCATGCCACGAGGCGCCTCTCACCATCGCGCGCCACGGCAGCGAGGAAGAGCGTTCGGATGTGGGACTAGGGCGAGTCTACACGGCAAGCTCGCGCTCTCACCTCGGCACCCTGGGTGTGGGCTGTCCACCGGTGACCAGCCTAGGGAGGGCGCGTCAAAAAGCCGTCAAACGTGCCGCGTGGTCCTGGGACCCGCATCTGGCGGCCCAGCGGTAAGGGAACGGCTACTGCCGCCGGGTGCGCGGCGATAGACTGGCGCGACGAGTTCAGCGTCACCAGCCGCGTTCACGCGCTGCCTAGGAGACATGCCATGCGCCTACCAGCAACACATTTCCTCCTCGCCGCCGTGCTGCTCTTCTCGGGTCTGGCCACCGCCCAGGGCGAGGTGCGCGTCTACGCCGTGGTGAACGAGGACGACGCGCGCCTGCTGGCCGAGATGTTCGAGGCCCAGACGGGCATAAGCGTCAGCGTCCTGCGCGCCTCGACGGGCGAGCTGGTGAGCCGCGTGATCGCCGAGGCGGGCAACCCGCAGGCCGACGTGCTGCTGGGCGGGCCCAGCGCGCAGCACATCGCCATCGCCGAGACCGGCGCGCTGGCGCAGTACCAGCCGGCCGCTGCCGCAGGGTTACCCGAGAACGCGAAGAGCGCCGACGGCTACTGGACCGGCTTCTACGTCACGGCTCTGGGCATAGGCGTGAACGAGGAGCGCTTCGCCGAGCGCTTCCCGGGCACCGAGCTTCCCGCTACCTGGGACGACCTGCTGAACCCGGCGTTCGCGGGCGAGATCGTGCTGACCGACCCCGTGGCCTCCTCCACCGCCTACCTGTTCGTGCAGGCGCAACTCCAGCGCCTGGGCTGGGAGGCGGGCTGGGAGTACCTCGAGCAGCTGGCGCCGCTGGTCGGGCAGTTCCCCTCGAGTGGCGGGGCGCCGCCGCAACTGGTGGGCACGGGCGAGTACGCCATCGGCGTGGCGTACGTGCACGCGCTGGCGCGCTACCGCAACGAGGGCTTTCCAGTCAGCACCATCGTGCCGCCCGCCACGGCGGGCGAGGTGGGCGCCGTGTCGATCGTGGCGGGCGGCCCGAACCCCGACAACGCACGGGCCTTCGTCGACTTCGTTCTCTCGGCCGCCGCCCAGGAGGCGTTCGCGGCGCAGTCGCTCACCACGCCGCTGAACCCGGACGCGGCGCTGCCGGAGGGCGTGGCGAACTCCGCCGAGTACGACCTGATCGACTACGACGCCGAGCTGGCGGGCGAGCAGCGCGACGAGGTGCTGCTGCGCTGGCAGCAGGTGGTCGATTGACGGCCAGCCTCAGGTCGCTGGGGCAGCTCTGGCGCTTCGATCGCGGCCTGCTGCTGGCGTACTGCCTGGCGGCGCTCTTCCTGCTCGCCTTCGTGATCGCGCCCCTCGTGCGGGTGGCGCTCGAGCCCACGGCCGCCGACTGGCGGCAGGTGCTAACCACCCCGCGCTGGCAGCGCGCGGCGCTGAACACGCTCGTCACGGTGGTGCTCTCGACGACGTCGTCGCTGCTGCTGGGCGCGGCGTTCGCGTTCGCCGTCACGCGGGCGCGGGTGCCGGGCGCGCGGCTCTTCAGCGCGGTGCCGCTGTTCCTGCTGCTGACGCCGCCGTTCGTGGCGGGCTTGGCGTTCATCCTGCTGCTGGGGCGGCGCGGGCTGCTCACCTACCACCTGTTGGGGCTCGAGACGAGCATCTACGGGCTGCACGGCGTGTGGCTGGCGCAGACGCTGTCGTTCTTCCCCGTGGCGTACCTGGTGCTGCGCGGGGCGTTCCTGGCGGTGGACCCGACCCTGGAGCAGGCGGCCCGGGGGCTGGGGGCGGGGCGCGGCCAGGTGCTGCGCACCGTGACGCTGCCGCTGGTAACGCCGGCGCTGCTGGCGGCGGCGCTGTTCGTCGCCATCGGCGTGCTGGGCGACTTCGGCAACCCGATGCTGGTGGGCGGCCGCTTCCAGGTGCTGGCCACGGCCGTCTACACGCAGCTGACCGGCTGGGCGAGCTTCGGCACGAGCGCGGCGCTGGGGCTGGTGCTGCTGGTGCCAGCGGTGGCACTGTTCGCCGCACAGCAGGCGGTGCAGGCGCGCACGCGGCAGCGCTTCGCCACCGTGGGCGGCCGCGGCTCGGGGCTGGAAGCACCCGGCGTGGGGCCGTGGCTGCGCTGGACGCTGTTCGGGCTCTGCCTGCTGGTGACGCTGTTCGTGGCCGCCAGCCAGGGCGTGGTGCTGGTGGGCGCGCTCACGCGGCTGTGGGGCATCGACCTGTCGTTCACGCTCGAGCACGTGCGCTACGCCTTCGGGCAGTTCGGCGGCCTTGGGAACAGCCTGCGCTTCGCGGGCCTGGCGGCGCTGCTCTGCACGGCGCTGTCGCTGCTGGTGGCGTACCTGGTGCAGCGCGGCGGCGTGCCGGCGCGGCGCGGGCTCGACCTCGCCACGCTGCTGCCCGCGGCGGTGCCGGGCACGCTGCTGGGCGTGGCGTTCGTGCTGGCGTTCAACGGCCCGCCGCTGCGACTGACGGGGTCGGCAACCATAATCGTGGTGGCCATGGCCGTCTCGTACCTGCCGGTGGGGTACCGCATCTGCGCGGCGGCCATCGAGCAGCTCAGGCCGTCGCTCGACGACAGCGCCGCCAACCTGGGGGCGTCGAAGCTGCGCGCGCTCCTTAGCGTCACCGCGCCGCTGCTGCGGCCCGCGCTGGCGGCCACGTTCGTGTTCGCCTTCGTGCAGGCGGTGGGCACCCTGAGCACGGTCATCTTCCTCGTGTCGTTCGACACGCCGCTGGCGTCGGTGACGATCCTCAACCTCGCCGAGCAGGGCAGCTGGGGGCGGGCGGCGGCGCTGGCCAGCGCGCTGGTGCTCGTGACCATGCTTTCGCTCGCTCTCCTCTACCTGCTGGCCGGCCACTCGGTGCGCGCCAGGGTCTTCTCTAGGGCGGGCGGCTGACGTGGCCACCGAAGCTGCGGCGCACGTGAGCCTGGTCGGCTTGAGCAAGTCGTTCGGTGGCGACCCGGCGGTGCAGGACCTGACGCTGCACGTGCCGCGGGGCAGCTTCACCACCCTGCTGGGCCCCAGCGGCTGCGGGAAGACCACCGCGCTGCGCATGATCGGGGGCTTCCTGGAGCCCGACGCGGGCCGGGTTCTGGTGAACGGCGCCGACCAGAGCGGGCGCCCGCCGAACCTGCGCGGCGTGGGGCTGGTGTTCCAGGACTACGCGCTCTTCCCGCACCTGAGCGTGCGCGCGAACCTCGAGTACGGCCTGCGCATGCAACGCCTGGACCGGGCGCTGCGTGAGGAGCGCGTGCGCCGCGCCGTGGAGCTGCTGGGGCTGACGGGCCTCGAGAAGCGTTTCCCGCACGAGCTGTCGGGCGGCCAGCAGCAGCGCGTGGCGTTGGGGCGCGTGCTGGTGCTGGAGCCCCAGGTGCTGCTGATGGACGAACCGTTCTCGAGCCTGGACGCGCGGATGCGCCTGCGGCTGCGCGCCGAGCTGAAGAGCCTGCAGCGCGA
>CAZVCT010000038.1:0-22603 GCA_964625655.1 uncultured bacterium | reverse complement strand
CCATGTAACCGGGTGCCGCGCTCCGTTAGGATGTGGCGCGCATGACGATCCTGGCGTTCATCGTCTTCCTGCTCGTCTTCCTGGTGGCCGCGGCCGGCGTGATCGTGCCCGTGCTGCCGGGCGTGCCCCTGGTGGCGGTGGGGGCGTTGCTGTCGGCCTGGATCATGGGCTTCGAGCGCTTCGGCATCATGCCCCTGATCTACGTCGGCGTGCTGGCGGTCCTGTCGCAGGTCGTCGACCTGGCGGGCACCTGGCTCGGGTCGCGCTTCTACGGCGCCGGGCGCGCCGGCGTGTGGGGCGGCATCATCGGCTCGTTCTTCGGTCTCTTCCTCTTCCCGCCCTTCGGGTTCCTGATCGGGGCGCTGGTCGGGGCGGTGGTCGCCGAGATGCTGGCGGGGCGGCCGTTCGAAGAGGCCGTTCGCTCTGGCATAGGCGCGTTCGTGGGTACTCTGGGGGGCACCGTGGCGAAGCTGATGATCATGGTCGCCGTCGGGTTCGTCGTCTTCCCGATCTTCTTCGGCGGCTGAGCGCCGTCCAGGCAGGAGCTTGAATGGATCCGATCTTCTTGCAGATAGGGCCCCTCGCCATCAGGTGGTACGGCCTCCTGATCGCCCTCGGCGTCCTGGCCGGCGCCCTCGTGGGCGTCCGCTACGCCGAGCGGCGCGGGCTCGACGTCGAGAAGCTCCTCGACATGGCGCTCTGGCTCGTCATAGCGGGCGTGATCGGCGCCCGCCTCGTCTACGTGCTGACCAGCCCCTCGGCCTACTTCGGGCCGGGCGGCAACCCGCTGGACGCCCTGAAGGTGTGGGAAGGCGGCGTCAGCATCCACGGCGGGGTGCTCGGGGTGGTGGTGGCCACCTGGCTCTACAGCCGCGCCCATGGCCTGAACATGTGGTCGTACCTCGACGTGCTGGCCCCCATCGCCGGCTTCGGCATCATCGGCGGCCGCCTGGGCAACATCATGAACGGCACCGACACGGGCGGCCGCCTGACGAACTGGCCGATCGGCTTCACATGGCCCGAGCCCGGCACCGACACGTTCGGCGCGCTGGGCAGGTTCGTGTTCGGCGACAACCTGTGGGCGGCGTTCCCGGGCGTCTGCTCGGACGGCTCGTACATCCCCTTGTGGGAGTGCACGGGCGAGATCGTGCGCGGGCCCGTGCACTTCACGCAGCTGTACGGCGTGTTCATCGGCATCGCCGTCCTGCTGATCACCCTCTGGGCGCTGAACCGCAACACGAAGCCGGGCTACGCCTTCTGGCAGATGGTGCTCTGGTACTCGGTGCTGCGCGCCGTCTTCGAGGAGACCTTCCGCGACAACCCGCTGATGTTCGACGTCTACCTGGCCGACGGCCTCGACCAGCCGGGCATCGGGCTCTTCACCGTCACGCAGGTGGCGAGCGTGCTCATCATCGCCGCCGCCGTCTGGATGCTGGCGCGCGTCCGGGGCCAGGCGGCCGCCGGCGTCGCGGTGGGCGCGCCGCGCACGCCCGGCCCGGCTTCGAGCGCAGCGGCCGCACCCGCACCGCGCTCCGGCGGGGGCGGGGGCCAGCCGCAGGCGAAGCGCAAAGGCAAGAAGGGCAGGAAGCGGTGAGCGGCGCACACGGTTCCGAAGGCGCCACGCCCCTGGCCGTCGTGGTGCTGGCCGCCGGCGAGGGGAAGCGCATGCGCTCGCAGCTGCCCAAGGTGCTGCACGAGGTGGCAGGCAGGCCGCTGCTCGAGCACGTTCTGCGCGCCGCCGAGCCGCTCGGGGCGCAGCGCACGGTGGTGATGGTCGGCTTCTCGGGCGACCAGGTGCGGCGCCGCTTCGAGGGACATGGCGTCACCTTCGTCACGCAGGACTTCTCCACGGGCTACGGCACCGGCCACGCCCTGCGCGAGAGCGCCAAGGGGCTCGAAGGTTTCCAGGGGAACGTCCTCGTGCTGAACGGCGACGGTCCCCTGCTGCGCTCCGAGACGCTGGCCGCCCTCGTGGCCAAGCTCGAGGGGCGCAGCGGGATGGCGCTCGTCACCTGCCGCTTCTCGGACCCCACCGGCCTGGGCCGCATCGTCAGAGGGCCGGACGGCGAGCTCGCGGCCATCGTCGAGGAGAAGGACGCCACGCCCGAGCAGCGCGCTATCGACGAGGTGAACCCGGGCGTCTACCTCTTCGACGCCACCGTCTTCGAGCGCGCCGACCAGCTCAGCGACGACAACGCCGCGGGCGAGTACTACATCACCGACCTGCCGCGCTACTACCTGGAGGCCGGCGATAAAGTGCGCACGCTGGTGATCGAGGACGAGACCGAGCTGCTGGGCATCAACGACAAGCGGCAGCTGGCGCTGGCGGAGGAGGTGATGCGCGAGCGCGTCAGACGCGCCTGGCTGACGGCGGGCGTCACGATGCTGGACCCGCGCACCACCTTCATCGATGACGGCGTGCAGATCGGCGCGGACGTGGTGCTGGAGCAGGGCGTGGCGCTTCGCGGCGCCACGCGCGTGGGTGACGGCGCGCGCATCGGTGCGTACAGCGTCCTGACCGACCTGGAGGTCGAGGGCGGCGCGTACATACTGCCGCATACCGTGCGTGCGGGCTGACGCCTGATAGTCTGTTGGCCGCATGTCGCTTCTTCGCAAGCCCCCAGCAGTTCTGGCCCTCGAGGACGGCGCCGTCTACTACGGCTACGCCTTCGGCGCCAGCGGCCAGAACGTCGGCGAGGTGGTCTTCAACACCTCGATGACCGGTTACCAGGAGATCCTCACCGACCCGAGCTACCACGGGCAGATCGTCATGATGACGTACCCCCACATCGGGAACTACGGCGTGAGCGTCTACGACATGGAGTCGAACAAGCCGTACGCGCGCGGCCTCGTCGTGCGCGAGTTCAGCCGCATCGCCTCCAACCACCGCGCCAACCAGGACCTCCAGTCGTTCATGGAGCAGCACGGCATCGTCGGCATCGAGGGCATCGACACCCGCGCGCTGACGCGCCGCCTGCGCACGGGCGGCGTCGTGAAAGGCGTCATCTACCACGGCGAGAGCGACGACGAGCTGGAGGCAGAGCTCGTGCGCCAGGCGCAGGCCCACGAGGACATCGACGGCCGCGACATGACCCCCGAGGTCACCACGCCGCTGCCGTACGCACGCCCCACCTTCCAGGAGCACCCGCGCGTCGTGCTCATCGACTTCGGCATCAAGCACTCGATCGTCTACAAGCTCGAGCAGGCGGGCGCCGAGGTGATCGTCGTGCCCGCGCGCACGACGCCCGCGCAGATCATGGCCCTGAACCCGTACGGCCTCGTGCTGTCCAACGGCCCCGGCGACCCCGCCGGCCCCAGGTACGCCCACGACACCGTGTGGCAGATGCTGGGCCTGCTGCCCACCTACGGCATCTGCCTGGGCCACCAGCTGCTGGGCCTGGCGGTGGGCGGCAAGACGCACAAGCTCGCGTTCGGCCATCACGGCGCCACCACGCCCGTGAAGAACCTCGTGACGGGCGGGGTCGAGATCACGGCGCAGAACCACAACTACGTCGTCGACATCGACTCGATCCCGGGTGGCCAGTTCATGGCCACGCACGTGAACCTGAACGACGGCACCCTCGAGGGGATGGCGCACACGCGCTACCCCGTCTTCAGCGTGCAGTACCACCCGGAGGCCAGCCCCGGCCCGCACGACTCGTCCTACATGTTCAAGCGGTTCATCGAAGAGGTGAACGCGTTCGAGGGCGCCACGGCGCTGCCCGCGGCGCGCATCGGGGGCTGAACCGCAGCGCCCTCGGACCGGCGAGGGCCACCAGCGTTCGCGCCCGGCCGCCTGTGCCTTCGGAGCGCCGGCCTCAGGCCAGCTCGTCCGAGTCGATCCAGATGGTGGTGGGGCCGTCGTTGACGAGCTCGACCTCCATCATGGCGCCGAAGCGCCCCGTCTCGACCGGGATGCCCAGCTCGCGCAGCGCCTCCACGAAGCGCTCATAGAGGGGCTCGGCCACCTCGGGCCGCGCAGCGGCGGTGAAGCTGGGGCGGTTGCCGTCCTTCACGCTGCCGTACAGGGTGAACTGGCTGACGACCAGGCAGGCGCCGCCCGCCCGCTCGAGGTCGAGGTTCATCTTGCCCGCGTCGTCCTCGAACACGCGCAGCTTCGCCACCTTGCGGGCCAGCTTGAGCACCACGGCCTCGTCGTCGCCTGGCTTCACGCCCAGCAGCACGAGGAAGCCACGCCCTATGGCCCCCACGCGTTCGCCCGCCACCCGCACCTCGGCGCGGGCGACGCGCTGGACCAGCGCCCTCACCCGAGCGTTTCGTCCATCTGGGGCAGCGCGACGCCCTGAGGGCCGCCCTCGCCGGAGGCCAGCAGGGCCTCGGCCTCCTCGAGCTGCGCGCGCACGCCGCGCAGCGCGCTCCAGAGCTCCTCGCGCTCGGCTTCGTTCAGGTTGCCGAGGGTCTTCTCCTGCAGCATCTCCAGCAGGCCCAGGCTGCGCCGGGCAGCCTTGACGCCCTCCAGCCCCCGCGCCCGCGCCTGCCTGAGCGGCGAGGTGTCGTCTCCGAGGGCGGTGTCGGCGGCGGCGCGCAGGGCGTGCACCAGGCCGATGAAGCGCACGGAGGCGCTGTGGGCAGCGCCCTCCTTCGTTTCGGCAGGCTGGGCGTTCAGAACAGGCCTCCCTGCTCGGCGGTGTCGATGATCACGTTCGGGTCCTTGGCGGGAAGCGAGTCGAGCACGCTCTTCAGCTCCTTCATGTCGTTCCAGGTCAGCCACTTCGGCGAGCCGCGGTCGCGGCTCGGGTTCCTGAGCAGGTAGGCGGGGTGGAAGAGGGGGAAGACGCGGATGCCGTGCCACTCGTGCCACCGCCCGCGGGTGTGCGTGATCCCCTCGCGGGTGTTCAGGAACCACTGCGTGGGCACGTTCCCCAGCGGCGCGATCACCTGCGGCTGGATCAGCTTTATCTGCTCGAGCAGCACCGGCTCGCTGGCACGGATCTCGTCCGGCTTCGGGTTGCGGTTGCCGGGGGGCCGGAACTTGACGATGTTGGTGATGTAGACGGAGTCGCGCTCGAGGCCGACGGACTCGAGGATGCGGTCCAGCAGCTGGCCGGCGCGCCCCACGAACGGCTCGCCGCTAAGGTCCTCGTCCTCGCCGGGCGCCTCGCCCACGATCATCAGCTTGGCATCGGGGTCGCCCGTGCCGAACACCAGGTTGTCGGACAGCTCTTCGAGCTCCGGCGGCTTCTTTGCCGCGCGGCGCTCCAGTTCCTTCAGGCTCACGCCGGCTGTCATACCACGACCTTTCCGCGTGGGCCCACGCCCTTTCGCGTGGACCCACGTCCCCTCCGGGCGGGCCCGCGCTGTCCGCGGGCGCCGCCTGCGAGCGGATCCACCGCTTCGTCGGGCGCGCCTACGCGCTCCGGTCGACGCCGCCCTGCCGCGGCTTGGCGGGTGGCCGACGGCTGCGCACCTCGCGCCTGATCTTGGGTTCCAGGCCGATCATCAGGAAGAAGTTCTCGAGCGCGTTCTCGCGCCCCTTGATCTCGGTATGGGCTTCGTCCTCAGAGCCGGTGACGAACGGCAGCTCCTGGTAAGCGCGCAGCGCTTCGCGCGCCACGTCGTCTGGGCTCTTGCTCTCGGCGACCTCGGTGAGGAAGGCGTAGACGCTGCGCCGCGCCTCGGCGTGGCGCTTGAACGCCTCCGGATTGTCGGTCTCGTCCGCGCGCAGCAGGTCCTGGCGGGCGATGCGGCGGTAGTGCTTCAGACCGCGCTTGATCTCGTCCGAGCTGAGAACGACCTTCACGTCCATACCGTCTCCTTCCGAGCCGACGTCGGCGGCGCCCGGTGGGCGCCTCCCGCCGGCCGCCGTGCCCTGGTTGCCCATAAGGGAAGCGCCCCACGCAGGCGTCCGCCATGAGGGCGGGCCGGCCTGCGTGAGGCGCCATGTTTCACGCCTCGATGCTCCGTATCGGAACCGGGGCGGGGTCGTCGTCCGACTCCAGCAGTTGGTTGTCGTAGCGGGTGAGGGCGGCCAGCTCGTCCTGATCGGAGCGGAAGCCGCAGCGAGGGCATTCGAGCTCCTCGAACCCTTCCATGTACCTGTACGTGATGGTGTCGGGGCTGCCGCAGTTCGGGCATTCGACACCTTCGTAGTTTCCTTCGGCATCCACCGCGCTGTTCACCGTTGCAGCTCCTGACCGGCGCCTGTGGCGTCTGCTTGCCCAAGTCTATAGCAGGGGAGACCGGGCGAGGTGTCCCCGCCCACTGACAACGGCGGGCACGGTCCGTAACGCGTCCGGGGGTGTGGCCGCAGCGCTTCAGGCCGGCGCGCGGGCGGCCTTCGCGGCGTCCATCAGCTCCTGCGCGTGCTTCAGCGACGCCTCCGTCACCTTGCCCGACAGCATCCGGGCCAGCTCGGCGGGCCTCTCGGCGGCGTCCACGCGGCGCACCCGCGTGACGGTGCGGCCGTCCGCCTGGCCCTTCTCGACGACGAAATGCGCGTCGGCGAAGGCGGCCACCTGCGCCAGGTGCGTGACGACCAGGACCTGGTGGGCCTCGGAGAGCTGGCCGAGCAACGCGGCCACGTGGTTCGCGGTGGCCCCGCCCACACCCGCGTCGACCTCGTCGAACGCGACGGTGGGCACGTCGGACCCCGTGACCAGGTTCAGGGCCAGCATGATGCGCGAGAGCTCGCCCCCCGAGGCGATCTCGGTGACGGGCGCCGTGCTCTCGCCGGGGTTGGCCGAGAACAGGAAGCGCACCTCGTCGACGCCGTGCTTCAGGCGCCTGGGCGCCGCCGACAGCGCGACCTCGAAACGTGCCTGCGGCATGCCGAGCTGCCGGAGGTAGGGCACGACGCCCGCGGCCAGCGCGTCGCCCGCCTTGCGGCGTTCGGCGGTCAGGCGCCGCGCGAGTTCGGTGAGCGAGGCGTCCAAGACGCTGCGTTCGGCCTCGAGCGCGGCGATGTCCTCGTCGGCGCGCTCCAGGGCGGCCCGTTCGGCGGCTGCCTCCTGCCGGAAGGCGAGGACGGCCGCCACGTCGGCGCCGTACTTGCGCTTCAGGCCTTCGAGCGCGGCCAGGCGCGCCTGCACCGCGTCGAGGCGTTTGGGGTCGGCCTCGAAGCCCGACAGGAACGCTTCGAGCTCGGTGCTTATGGCGCCGAGCGCGCCCAGCGCCTCCTTCAGGTCGCGCGCCAGCGCGGCGAGGGCGGGGGCGTGCCGTCCGGCGGCCTCGAGCTCGCGGACGGCGTCGGCGGTGAGGGTCGCGGCGTTCGGGTCGTCGCCGTCCAGCGCGGCGAGCGCGGCGCTGCCGCCCAGGACGATGCGCTCGGCGTGTTGCAGCGTGCTCAGTTCGGCCTGCAGTTCCTCTTCCTCACCGGCCTTCGGCGCCACCGCGTCGATCTCGTCGATCTGGAAGGCCAGCACGTCGAGACGCCTGGAGCGCTCGCGCTCGGCCTCCCTCAACTGCGCCAGGCGCTGCTCGAGCTCGGCCAGGCGGTCGAACGCCTCGCGGTAGCGCGCCAGCACCTCGCGGGCGTCGGGTGGAAGCAGGCGGTCGAGCTGGCGGCGCTGCGCCGCCGCCGACTGCAGCTCCTGCGCGGCGTGCTGCCCGAACACGACCGCCAGGCTGCCGACGCGCTCGCTTAGCTCGGCGACCGTGACGAGCTCGCCGTCCAGGCGGGCCGTGTGGCGGCTCTGTGCGAGGCGGCGGGAAGCCGACGTCACCGGCGCGCCCTCGAAGGTGGCCTGCACCAGCGACGACTCGGCGCCCGAGCGGATCATGCCTGCATCGGCGCGGCCGCCCGTGAGCAGGTGCAGGGCGTCGACGACGATCGATTTGCCGGCGCCCGTCTCGCCCGTCAGTACGTTGAGGCCGGGGGAGAGCTCCAGTTCGAGCCTGTCGATGATGGCGAAGTCCTGCAGTTCAAGCGTGTGCAGCACACCGTCCAGTATAGGGGCGCCACCCGCGGTACGCTCCTGGAACATGGCAGAAGATGGCATCCTCTGGGTCGAATGCCCCCGCGACGCGTGGCAGGGCCTGACGCACGTCGTTCCCACCGCCTCCAAGCGCGCGCACCTGGCAGGCCTGCTGGCCGCTGGCTTCAGGCGCCTTGACCTGGGCTCCTTCGTATCGAAGAAGGCCGTGCCGCAACTGGCCGACTCGGAGCAGGTGCTGGCGGGCCTCGAGGCGCCGATCGATGCGGACCTCCTGACGATCATCGGCAACGAACGCGGCCTCGAGCGCGCGCTCGAGGCGCAGGGCGTCACCAGCGTGGGCTACCCGCTCTCGGTCAACGACACGTTCCAGCGTCGCAACGTCGGCAGGAGCGTCGACGAGTCGTGGCCGCTGGTCGAGCGGCTGCTGGCGCGCGCCACCGAGGGTGGGCTCGGGCTCGTCGTCTACCTGTCGATGGGGTTCGGCAACCCGTACGGCGAGCCGTGGAGCCCCGAGGTCACGGCCGAGGCCGTCGAGCGCCTGAGGGCCATGGGCGTGCGGCGCATCGCCCTGGCCGACACTGTGGGGAACGCCGACGCCGGGAGGGTGGCGCAGGTGCTGGACGCCGTGGCCGACCCCCGGTCGTTGGGCCTGCACCTGCACGCCCGGCCGGGCGCCTGGACGGGCCAGCTGGAAGCCGCCTTGGGGCGCGGCGTCCGCTGGTTCGAAGGGGCGCTGGGGGGCATCGGCGGCTGCCCGTTCGCCGGCGACGAACTCGTGGGAAACCTGCCTACCGAAGAGGTGCTGCCGTTCCTGGCCGCTCAAGGCTTCGAGGTCGGAGCGGACCTGGCGCGGCTGCCCGCCCTGGCGGGTGAGGCGCGCGCACTGGCGAACGGTGAAGGCGCCTGAGGAGGCTCAGTCGGTAGCGGTCCCGCGCTGGCCGTTCAGTCGGTAGCGGCCTCGCGCTGGCGGTTCAGTTCGTTCTCGGTGGCTTCGGCGAGCCTGGCGCGCGCGCTGTCGATGTCGCCTTCCAGCGTGGCGCCGGCCGCGGCGACGTGTCCGCCGCCCCCGAGCTCGATGCAGATGCGCTGCGCCGACGCGCCCTCGCGCGCCCGTACGCTCACCTTCACGCTGTCGCCACGCTGCTTCAGGAGCGCCGCCACCTTGATCCCCTCCGCGTAGCGGATGAGGCCGACGAAGTCGTCGGAGTCGTCGAGCTCGGCGCCCGCCTCCTCGCGCATCTCCTCGCTGACGTAAGCCGTGACGAGCTGGCCGTCCAGGTCGTAGCGGACCGTCTGCATCACCTTCCCGAGTAGGAGGAAGTAGCTGGGGTGGCGCCATTGCAGCCGGTCGGTGAGGTCGGCGTAGTCGACGCCCTGGTCGATGAGCTCGCCGGCCACCTCGAGCGCCTCGCGGCTCGTGTTGCCGTGCCTGAAGTTGCCCGTGTCGGTGAGGATGCCCGTCAGGCAGGGCGTGGCGATGTCGGCGGTCCAGCGGACACCCAGAGCGTCGACGAGCTCCTTGACGAGGATGGCGCAGGCCGCCTTGGAAGGCTCCACCACGACCAGGTCGCCGAAGCGGGTGTTAGTGCCGTGATGGTCGACGTTGAACACGGCCTCGGCCTGATCGAGGGGGGCGCCCCACACGCGGTCGGGCTCCCCTGCGTCGAGAGCGAAGACCAGGGTGCCCGGCTCCAGCGTCTGGAAGGCGGGGGAGAGCTCGCCTTCCTGCACGAGGAACTCGAGGTAGCGCGGCGGCTCCATAGCCACGATGGCGCGTTTGTCCAGCTGCCGCAGGGCGCGGAGCAGCGCCAGCGAGCTGCCCAGGGCGTCGCCGTCGGGGTCCACGTGGCCCACGATCACGATGGGGCCCTCCCACTCGAGGGCGCGGGCGGCCATCTGGGTGATCACCTGGGGGTAACTGTCGTTGCCACGGTTGTCGGGACGCGCTCGGTTGCCGGAAGACATGAACGTCATGATACCCGCGCGCCCGCGATTACCCGCATAATGGAGACCATGGACGAAGAGCTGGGAAGGGCGCACCGCCCCTCCTCCACAGAAGCGCCCCCCAGCACCGAGGCGGCGCCCTTCGGTGATGGCGCGCCCACACCGCCTTACACCCAGACACTGCTCGTAGACACGGGCGAGGCTGCAGCCCAGCGCCGTAGAGGGTTGCCGCGCCCCTACACCTGGCTGCTGCTGTTCCTGCTGGCCCTCACCGCCGTGCTGGCGAGCCAGGTGAGGCGCCCGCCCACCATGGTGCACGTCGTCGACGGCCCGCCACCCATCGAGGCGCCGACGGGCGCGCTGGCCGCCGCCTTCGAACAGGCGCGCGACGCCGCCGTGCGCATCGAGGCGCGCTGCGGCGGCACCACGATGGGGGTCGGCAGCGGCTTCTTCGCGAGCGCCGACGGCCTCGTGCTGACGGCGTACCACGTCGTCGACGCGGCTTCGAGCAGCTCCGTATGCACCGTGCGGTGGGTGGCCATCACGGCTCAGGAGGAAGTGTTCCCCCTCAGGCTCGTGGGCTTCGACGGCTACATGGACCTGGCGGCCCTCAAGGCCGACGTGGGCCGGACGGTCCCGTTCCTGCCACTCGCCGAGCGCGGGCCCAGCGTCGGCACGCCGGTGGTGGCCATCGGCAACTCGCGCGAGGACTTCCTGGCGGCGCGCGCGGGCCGCGTGTCGCGCCTGGGCGTGGTGGCCAGCCGCGCCGACTTCGCCGACGGCACCATCGAACTGACCAACTCGCTCGCCCCCGGCGACTCGGGCGGCCCGGTCATCAACGAGCGGGGCGAGGTCGTTGGCGTAGTCAGCTACATCTCCTTCAACCCGAGCGCCATGACGACCCAGGAGTTCGTGCCCCACTTCCTGCGCGGCCTCTCGCTGTCGCGCGACTTCGCGAGCTACGCGGTGCCCCTCAGCACGACCTCCGAAATCGCCACGGCGGTGCTGGCCGGGGAGCGGCGCGACGTACCGGTCATCGGCTTCTCCTGGCAGGTCGACTACCGGCCGAGCAACAGCCCGCACAACCTCGGCCCGCGTCCGGGTCCGATCATCCACCGGGTGGCGCACGGCGGCCCGGCCGACCTGGCCGGCCTGCGCGGCATGGGCCAGAAGACGGTCACGAACGACGACGGCAGCGTCAGCATCGACCTGGTAGCCGACGTCATCGTCGCGCTCGACGGCGTGGCCACGCCGACCTTCTACGACCTGCTGGCGCTCGTCAAGACGCGCCAGATCGGCGACGTGGTGACGCTGACGGTGCAGCGCGACAACGCCACCTACCGCATAGAGCTCGAGCTTGGGGCGAAGGCCAGCGTATTCGCGGGACAGTAGCGGACGAACTTCAGAAGGCTTACAGGGAAAGAGAAGAGGCGCACGGCTTGGGAACCGTGCGCCTCCTTCGTGGTGGGCGATAGTGGACTCGAACCACTGACCTCGTCGTTATCAGCGACGCGCTCTAACCGGCTGAGCTAATCGCCCGGAACGCTGGCGGCGGCCACTGGGCCGTCCGCGGAGCGAAGCGGAGGATATCACGCGCCCCCAGGACGGTCAAGCAACGGGGAAGAGCGGTGACGGCCGGTAGAATGCCCCCGAGATGATAGAGACGCTATACCTTGCCAAGCCGCGCGGGTTCTGCGCCGGGGTCGTGATGGCCATCGACGCGGTGGAGGAGGCCGCCACCGAAGCTCGCCAGCAGGGCGAGGGGGACATCGCCGTCTACCACGACATCGTCCACAACCGGACGGTGGTCGAGCGCCTCGAGGACGAGCACTCCGTGACCTTCGTGGAGCGGCTCGACGACCTGGAGCACGCCCGCCGGGAGGCCGCCGAGCGCGGCCGGCAGCTGGGCACGACGGTCGTGTTCAGCGCCCACGGCGTCAGCCCCGTCGTGCGCCAGCGCGCGGCCGAGCTGGGCCTCACCACCATCGACGCCACCTGCCCGCTCGTCACGAAGGTCCACAACGAGGCGAAGCGCTACGCCGCGCAGGGCTATCACATCCTGCTGGTAGGCGACTCTACGCGCCACCAGGAGGTCATCGGCACGCGGGGCGAGGCGCCGGAGCAGACCACCGTCGTGTCGGTGGTGGGCAACCGCAAGCACGACCCCGAGCTCGCCGACCCCCTCACCGTCACCGTGCCCGACCCCGACAAGGTCGTCGTGCTCACGCAGACAACCCTGTCGGTGGACGACACCATGAAGACCGTCGACCTGCTGAAGGAGCGCTTCCCGAACCTGCTGGTGCCGCCCTCCGACGACCTCTGCTTCGCCACGAAGAACCGCCAGGACGCCGTCCGGCAGATCGCGCCGCACGTCGACGCCTTCCTCGTCGTCACCAGCGTGGCCAGCTCGAACGGCATGCGGCTGCTGGAGCTGGCGCAGGACCTCACCGGGCGGGCGTACCGCATCGAGTCGGCGGCCGACATCGACCCGGCGTGGCTCGAGGGCGCCCGCTCCGTCGGCGTTACCTCTGCCGCCAGCACGCCCGACGACCTCGTGCAGGGCGTGGTCGAAGTCTTCCGTCGGCGCAACGCCGCCTTGGCCGTGGTGGAGGAGGGCGAGTGGGAGAACATCGTCTTCCGCAAGCCGCGCAGGACGCCGCCGCCGGAGCCCGCGCCCGCGCCGTGAACCGGGGCACCGAGCGGGAGCGCACCACTACGAGTGCGCGCCACGAGGACGGGGCGCGTCACGTCGAGCACGCGCGCCGCACCGAACGGGCCGTGCTGTCGCTGGCTCCGATGATGGAGCTGACGGACCGCCACTTCCGCTTCCTGCTTCGCCAGATCACCCGCCGCACGCTCCTGTACAGCGAGATGGTGACGGCCACGGCCGTCGTCCACGGCGACCAGGAGCGTCTGCTGGGGCGCCACCCGGGCGAGGGGCGCGTGGCGTTGCAGCTGGGCGGCGACGACCCCGAGCTGCTGGCCCGCGCCGCCCGCGCCGGCGTGGAGTTCGGCTACGCCGAGATCAACCTGAACGTCGGCTGCCCCTCCGACCGGGTGAAGAGCGGCAACTTCGGCGCGTGCCTGATGGCCGACCCCGAGCGGGTCGCCGCCTGCGTGCAGGCCATGCGCGAGGCGGTGGCGGTGCCCGTGACGGTCAAGCACCGCATCGGCATCGATCACCAGGACAGTTACGAGGAGATGCGGAACTTCGTGGAGGTCGTGGCGGGCGACGTAGACGCCCCCGCCAGCGACGCCTTCACCGTCCACGCCCGCAAGGCGTGGCTGCAGGGCCTGAGCCCGAAGGAGAACCGCACCGTGCCGCCCCTGCGCTACGAGGAGGTCTACCGCCTCAAGCGCGAGCTGCCGAGCCTGACCGTCGAGCTGAACGGCGGCGTCACCTCGCTGGACGAGGCCGAAGCGCACCTGCGTCACGTCGACGGGGTGATGATCGGCCGGGCGCTCTACGAGGACCCGTACCGCTTCGCGGGGGCGGACGCTCTGGTGGCGCGCACCCTCGGCGAGCCCGCTGCGCCCGAGCCGCCCGGCCGCCGCGAGGTCGTGGACGCGATGCTTCCCTACCTCGAGGAGCGCCTCGCCGCGGGCACCCCCCTGCAGGCCATGACGCGCCACATGCTCGGGCTCTTCCGCGGCCAGCCGGGCGGCAAGGCCTGGCGCCGCGTCATCTCGGAGAACGCCTACAAGCCCGGGGCGGGTCCGGAGGTCGTCGAGGCGGCGCTGGCGGCGCTGCCCGCCGAGGCGTTCGGGCGGGAGCCAGCCGGCATGCAGCGCGCCCCTAAGCAGGAAGCGCGCACTGCTGCATAGGATACTGCTGCGTAAGACACTGCTGCGTAAGACACCGCTGCGTAAGACACTGCCGTGTAAGACACTGCCGCGTAAGGAAGGTTGCCTAGAGGCGGCCTAGAGGCGCCTGAGGTACTCGCGCGCGATGATCAGGTGCTGGATCTCGTCGGTGCCTTCGCCGATGCGAGTGAGGCGCGCGTCGCGCCACATGCGCTCGACCTCGTAGTCGCGGATGTAGCCGTAGCCGCCCAGGATCTGGATGGCCGCGTCGCAGGCGTCGACCCCGGCCACGCTCCCCTTCAGCTTCGCCATGGCGGCCGCCTCGGCGAAGTCGCGCCCCTGGTCGCGCAGCGTGGCGGCCTTGCGCACCAGCAGCCTCGCGGCCTCTAGCTCCATGGCCATCGCCGCGATCTTGAACGCCACGGCCTGGTGACGCGTTAGCGCTTTGCCGAACTGCTCGCGCCCCTCGGCGTAGCGGGCGGCCACCTCGAGCGCAGCCCGGCCCAGCCCGATGCCCATCGCGCCGATACCGATGCGGCCACCCGAGAGGACCGCGCCCACGTCGTCGAACGCTTCGCCCCGCTTGCCGACCAGCTGGTCTGCGCCGACACGCACCCCTTCGAACGTCAGCGGCGTCGTGTCGGACGAGTTCAGGCCCAGCTTCTTCTCGGGAACGCCGCGCACCAGCCCGTCGACGCCGCCGTCCATCACGAAGGCGCTGATGCCGTCCGAGCGGCGGCCGCCTTCGGGCGCGTCGTCGGTACGGGCCACGACGACGTAGGTGCCCCCGACCGTTCCCTGGGTGATGAACTGCTTGCTGCCCTCGATGACGTAGCCGCCGTCGACCTCGGTGGCGCGCGTGCGCAAGCCCGCCGCGTCCGAGCCGGCGCCCGGCTCGGTCAGCGCCCAGGCGCCCAGCTTCTCGGCGCGCGCCAGGGGCGGCAGCCACTCGCTCTTCTGCTCGGCGCTGGCTGCCTGAAGCAGGTGACCCATGCAGAGCGAGTTGTGCGAGGCGACCGTCAGCGCCAGCGAGCCATCGACGGCGGCGACCTCCTCGATGATCAACGCGCTGGTGACGGTGTCGAGGCCGACACCGCCGTACTCCTCGGGGACCTGCAGGCCGAAGATGCCCATCTCGCCCAGCTGCCTGACGATCTCGTGTGGGAACTCGCCCGTCTCGTCGCGCTCGATGGCGCCAGGCGCCACCTCGGACTTCAGGTAGTCGCGCAGCGGGCCGATCAGGGCGCGCTGGTCATCGGTCAGGTCGAACCAGGCGGGGCCAGCGGAGGTGTTCGGGGTCATGGAGCCAAGTTATCCGACGCCGGGCCGGGCCGAACCTCGGCTCTCACTACCTGGTACACTCCGCGCCATGCGAGAGGCATACTGGCTACGCGGCATCCGCGGCGCCACGACCGTGGAGGCCGACGACGCCGAGCAGATCCTGGCCGCCACCCAGGAACTGCTCGAGGAGATGCTGCGGGCCAACGACATCGACGACTTCGACGTCATCGCCTCGATCTTCTTCACGACCACGCCCGACCTCCACGCCACGTTCCCCGCCGAGGGGGCGCGGGCGATCGGGATGACGATGGTGCCGCTGCTCTGCTTCCAGGAGATCCCGGTGCCGGGCCGGCTGCCACGCTGCATCCGCGTGATGATGCAGGTCAACACGCGCCAGCGCCAGGACGAGGTGCGCCACATCTACCTGAAGGGCGCGAAGGTGCTGCGCCCCGACCTGGCCAGCGCACAGTGACGCGCCACCAGGCGTCTTCAGTCCGACTCGGAGTCCTCCAGGTCGAGCAGCAGCGTCTCTTCGAGCTCCTGCAGCATCTCCTTCAAAGACGCCTCGCGCAGCCGGTAGTACGAACGGTTGCCGCGCTTCACCACCTCGACTAGATCGAGCTCGCGCAGGAGCTTGAGGTGACCGCTGGCCGTCGGCTGGCTGACGCCCAGTTGGCGCGCCAGGTCGCCGACCGTCAAGGGGAAACGGCGCAGGCGGCTGACCAGCACCAGCAGCAGCAGGCGGGTCGGGTCGGCGAACGCCTTGAGCCGCGCCGACAGGGCCTGCACCTGCTCCTGCCGCTGCTGGAAGATGCGCTCCGAGCGCACGCCGAAGCCGAGGTAGAGGGTGCTGCCGATCTCGAACTTGAAGCCACCCAGCGACGCGAAGTAGAGCGGCGCCACCACCAGGCGCACCTGCTGCTGGCGCAGGCGGATCTCGTTGACCGACGTCTCGAGGCTCACGAAGTGGTGAGGCGGCAGCGCGCCGATGATGTCGCCCGTCGCGGCGGTCTCGTCGAGGAGGCGCTCGCTGGCCTGCGCGGCGGCGGCACGCCCGCCCTGTTCCCAGTCGTCGGACAGGTGCTCCCAGAGCCCACCCACGGCGCGCTCCAGCGTCGCGGTGACGCTCGGGGTCGACAGTTCTTCGTAGTTCGCCAGGAGCCGCGCCCGCAGCCTGCCGCTGGGGCTTCCGGGGCCGGGTGGGCGCTCGTGGCCGCCGATGTTCAGCTCGTCTAGGCGGCGGACCATCTCGCCGGGCAACCTGGGGAGCGCTTCCAGGAACCGCTCCGGCGTCTCGTCGAGGGCGTAACCGAGCGCGCACGCCATCAGCAGCGGCTCGAAGCCCGTCCACTTCCCGCTGTCGCCGAAGCTGTCGCGTGCCTCCTGGAACCAGGTCGGCGGGCGCGTCTCCAGGTGGCGCAGCCACGGCAACGCGGCGCTGGTGTGGGGGCTGCTGTGGGCGACGATCCTGAAGAAGGCGTAGGCCAGCTCCTGCACCGGGGCCGGCGCCACGTCGACACGCAGCGCCTCGGACCGTCCCTCCTGGGTCGCCTCGGACTTCACGGCAGCGCTCCCGCTGGCAGGGCCCAGCGCGAGGTCATGCCTCCCACTCCCGGACCGGCAGCAGCGCGCCGCCGTCCACGGTGGCGTTCGTGACCTTGTAGGAGCGCGTCATGAGGACCTCGAGCAGCGCGTTGTCGAGCGAGTCGGGGCCCACCAGCGCCTTGCGGACGAAGTAGCCGTTGCCCTGCAGGCTCATCTCGCTGGTCTTGGAGAGCCGCACCTTGATGACCTCGCCCTTGCGGTCGGTGCGTACCTGGCAGAGCAGGAAGTTGCCCTCCTCGCGGAAGCGGGGGTCCTGACGCCTGAAGAGTCCGAACATGAAGCTATTGTAAGCGGCACTCATGCAGCAGAGCCCCGCGACCCCAGGAACGTCGCTTCTGCGGCGCGCCTTCGGTGCCGCGATCGCGGCCGTAGACCCGGGAACGGCGCTGCGGGCGCACCTCCCGCCGCCACCCCTGGGGCGGCTTTTCGTCGTGGGCGTCGGCAAGGCGGCGGCTCGGATGGGGGCGGCGGTGGAGGAGGCCTACCCCGGCTCCGACATGACAGGGCTGATCCTGACGCCGCACGGCCACGGCGCCGGCCTGCGCTTCCAGCGGCTGGAGGTGCTGGAAGGCGGCCACCCGGTGCCCGACGCTGCAGGCGCGGCTGCCACCGAGCGCGTCCTGACCCTGGTACGGGGTGCCAGGCAGCACGACCTGGTGCTGGTGCTGCTCTCGGGGGGCGGCTCGGCGCTGTTGACGGCGCCGCTCGGCGTGAGCCTCGACGAGAAGGCCGCGCTGACGCGCCGGCTGCTGGCGAGCGGCGCCGACATCGGCAGCCTCAACGTGATCCGCAAGCACCTGTCGCGCGTCAAGGGCGGGCGGCTCGCGGTGGAGTCGGGAGCTCCTACCCTCACGCTGGCCCTGTCGGACGTCGTTGGCGACGACCCTGCCACGATCGCATCGGGCCCCACCGTCGCCGACCCCTCGACGTTCGGGGAGGCGTTGGAACTGCTCGCGCGCTACGCCCCCGACCACCCGAGGGCGCGCGCCGCACTCGCTCGCGGCGCAGCGGGTCTGACGCCCGAGAGCCCCAAGCCCGGCGACCCGCGCCTGGAACGGGCGGAGTTCCGCCTCGTCGGCAACGCGTCCTTGGCCCTCGAGGCCGCGGCGCGCGTGCTGGAAGGGGCCGGCGTGGCGGTAGTGAACCTGGGGGCCGACCTGACGGGCGAAGCGCGGGAGGTGGGCCGGCAGCACGCCCAGGTGGCGGCAACGCTGCCGGGGTCGGGCCCCGTGGCGCTCCTGTCGGGCGGTGAGCTGACCGTCACGCTGACGGGCCAGCATGGCGTGGGCAGAGGCGGTCCGAACGCGGAGTACGCCCTGGCGTTCGCCCAGGAACTCTCCGAGCGGCTGGAGCACGAGCTTCGGCGTGAGCGTGCTTCCGGGCTCGCTCGGGGAAACGAGGGAAGCTCCGGACCACGCTTCGCCGTGTTGGCCGCCGACACGGACGGCGTGGACGGCGGCAGCGGTGCGGCGGGGCCCGCTGGCGCCCTGCTCGGTCCGGAACTGCCCGGTTCCGACCTGCTAGGACGCCTGGGACGCACAGAGGTGGCGGCCGCCCTCGACGGGCACGATTCGCACGCGCTCCTAGAGCGCATCGGCGGCCTGTTCGTCACGGGTCCGACGGGCACGAACGTCAACGACCTGCGCATCGTGCTGCGGTTGTAAGCGAGTCCCGGTAGCCCGTAGGCGCCTGCCGTACGGCGCAGCGCAGGGTGTGACACGCCGCGTAGTGCGCCGGCGACGGGCCGACCCCGCCGCCCGTTATGCTCGCCGGCGACGATGACCGTCGTGCAGCCTGCCACACCACGCAACCTCGCCCGCGCGGCCGCGCTGCTGCGCGCCGGCGGCCTCGTGGCGTTCCCCACGGAGACCGTCTACGGGCTCGGCGCCGCTGCGCGCCAACCAGGCGCCGTGGGGAAGGTGTTCGACCTGAAGGGGCGCCCGCGCGATCACCCGCTGATCGTCCACCTGCCCGACGCCTCGCACCTGGCGCGTTGGGCAGCCTCGGTGCCCGCCGAGGCGCAGGAGCTGGCCAGGCGGTTCTGGCCCGGCCCCCTGACGCTCGTGCTCGAGCGCGCCGCCCAGGTGCCCCCGGCCGTCACGGGCGGACAGCCGACCGTGGCGCTGCGCGTGCCGGGGCACCCGGTGGCGCTCGGGTTGCTGGCGGAGTTCGGCGACGGCGTGGCCGCGCCTTCCGCCAACCGCTTCGGGCGCATCAGCCCGACCAGCGCCGCCCACGTCGCCGAGGAGTTCGCGGGCGCCGAGCTGTTCGTGCTGGACGGCGGGCCGAGCAGGGTGGGGGTGGAGTCGACCATCCTCGACCTCACCCCGCTTGTCGGCGGCGGGCAGCCGCGCCTGCTGCGGCCCGGCGGGGTGGGCGTGGCAGCGCTCGAGGAAGCGATCGGCGCGCAGGTGTCGCTGCCGGGCGAGCGGAGCGCGGGAAGCACGGAGAGCACGAGAAGCGCCGACGCACCGCGCGTGCCGGGCAGCCTGAGCAGCCATTACGCCGCCGCCGCTCCGACGCGGCTCGTGGCAGGAGGCGAACTGGAACGCCTGGCGCTCTCGTCGCCGGGGGCGGCCGTGCTGGCCCTGCGCCCAGCGCCCATGGCCTTCGAGGGCGTCTGGAGCGCGCTGCCCGCCGAGCCGGAGGGGTACGCCCAGCGGCTCTACGCCGAGCTGCGTCGCCTGGACGCCCACCACCCGAGCGTCATCCTGGTGGAGCAGGTGCCGGACGGGCCGGCGTGGCTGGCCGTCCGCGACCGCCTGACCCGCGCAGCAGCTGGCTAGAAGCGGCGGCCAGCGCCGACGGTAGCGTCGCCCAGGGCCTTGCGCTAGGTCCCCTGTAGAGGCTACACTCAGTAGGTTTGCCCTCGGCCCGCAGAGCTGGGTCCAGGGCCAGTTTGTCGTGTGCTGCCCCAACGGCCGCGAACGACGTCACCGAAATAAGTTCGAGGCCTTAAGTCGTAGCCGCGCCAGAGAAGCGCGAGATCAGGTACGAGGGAGTTGATCGTTCTGCCCACCGTGAACCAGCTGCTCCGCAAGGGGCGCACCAAGGTAGCCAAGAAGAGCAAGACGCCGGCACTGAAGGGCTCGCCCCAGCGCCGCGGTGTCTGCACCGCCGTCAAGACCCAGACCCCGAAGAAGCCGAACTCGGCCCTTCGCAAGATCGCCCGTGTCCGCCTCTCCGGCGGCCAGGAGGTCACCGCCTACATCCCCGGCGAGAAGCACAACCTCCAGGAGCACTCCGTGGTGCTCATCCGTGGCGGTCGTGTGAAGGACCTCCCGGGCGTCCGATACCACATCGTTCGCGGCGCGCTCGACGCGCAGGGCGTCGGCGTCGGCCGTTACGTCCAGCGCAACAAGGGCCGCAGCAAGTACGGCACCAAGAAGCCGAAGGCGAAGTAATCATGGGAAGAAGAAGACGCGCTGAAGTCCGCCGGCTCGAGCCGGACCTGGTCTACTCCGACACCACCGTCACCGCGCTGATCAACAAGCTCATGCGTGACGGCAAGAAGAACGCCGCGAGCCGGATCTTCTACGGCGCCTGCCGTCTGATCCAGGAACGCAGCGGCCAGGAGCCGCTCAAGGTGTTCCGCCAGGCGCTCGACAACATCAAGCCGCGCATCGAGGTCCGCAGCCGCCGCGTTGGCGGTTCGACGTACCAGGTGCCCGTGGAGGTCGCGCCGCGCCGTTCGCAGTCGCTCAGCCTCCGCTGGCTCGTCGCCGCCTGCGACGCCCGCCCCGAGCGCACCGCCGTCGAGCGGGTCGCTGGGGAGCTCCTCGACGCCTCCGCAGGCCGCGGTGGCGCCGTCAAGAAGAAGGAGGACGTCGAGCGGATGGCCGAGGCCAACCGCGCCTACGCCCACTACCGCTGGTGACTCCGGTCCCCCGAGTAGCGCTCGAAGCGACGACAGATCATGGCTAAGACCACCACAGCAACCGACCTGAGCAAGACGCGCAACATCGGCATCGCTGCCCACATCGACGCGGGCAAGACGACGCTGACCGAACGCATCCTCTTCTTCACCGGCCGCATCCACAAGGTAGGCGAGACCCACGAGGGTGCCGCCCAGATGGACTGGATGGAGCAGGAGCGAGAGCGCGGCATCACCATCACCTCCGCCGTAACGCAGGCGTTCTGGCACGACACTCGCGTCAACGTCATCGACACCCCCGGACACGTCGACTTCACGATGGAAGTGGAACGCTCCATGCGCGTCCTCGACGGCGCCATCGCCGTCTTCGACGCCAGCCAGGGCGTCGAGCCGCAGTCCGAGACGGTGTGGCGGCAGGCCGACAAGTACCACGTGCCCCGCATCGCGTTCGCCAACAAGATGGACAAGACGGGCGCCAGCTTCCAGCTGGTCCTCGACTCCATGCGCGAGCGCCTGGGCGCCGCCGCCGTGCCGCTCCAGTGGCCCATCGGCGCCGAGGACACCTTCGAAGGCATGCTCGACCTCGTCGAGATGAAGGCGATCTACTACCACGACGACCTGGGCCAGAACATCGAGGTCGAAGAGATCCCCGACGCGCTGCGCCCCCTCGCCGAGGAGAAGCGCGCCCTGATGATCGAGCGCCTCGCCGACGTCGACGACGACGTGGCGATGCTCTACCTCGAAGGCGAAGAGGTCGGCATCGACACGGTGCGCGCCGCCATCCGCCGCGCCACCATCGACCTCAAGATCTTCCCGGTCTGCTGCGGCTCGGCCCTCAAGAACAAGGGCGTGCAGCGCCTGCTGGACGCGGTTGCGTACTACCTGCCCAGCCCGCTCGACATCCCGCCGATCAAGGGCATCAACCCCGACACCGACGAGGTGGAGAGCCGCCCCGCCGACGTGACCGCCCCCACCGCCGCGCTCGCCTTCAAGATCGCCACCGACCCGTTCGTCGGTCGCCTGGTCTTCGTGCGCGTCTACTCGGGCGCCCTGGTCGCGGGCAGCTACGTCTACAACGTCAGCACCGGCCGCCGCGAGCGCATCGGCCGCCTGCTGAAGATGCACGCCAACTCGCGTGAAGAGGTCGAGACCATCGAAGCCGGCAGCCTCGGCGCCGTGGTGGGCCTCAAGGACACCTCCACCGGCGACTCGCTGGTCGACTCCGACCACCCGATCCTCCTCGAGTCCATCGAGATCCCCGAGCCGGTCATCACCGTCGCCATCGAGCCCGCCTCGAAGGCCGACCAGGACAAGCTCACCAACGGGCTCGTCAAGCTGACCGAAGAGGACCCGACCTTCCGCGTCGAGACCGACCCCGAGACCGGCCAGACCAAGATCTCGGGCATGGGCGAGCTGCACCTCGACATCATCGTCGACCGCCTCAAGCGCGAGTTCCACGTGAACGCCAACGTCGGTGCCCCGCAGGTGGCCTACCGCGAGACCATCACGGTCCCGGTCGACGTCGAAGGCAAGTTCGTGCGCCAGACGGGCGGCCGTGGCCAGTACGGTCACGTCAAGATCAAGGCCGAGCCGCGCGAGCGTGGCGCCGGCAACGAGTTCGAGAACGCCGTCGTCGGCGGCACCGTGCCCAAGGACTTCATCCCCGCCGTGCAGAAGGGCGTGCAGGAGGCCATGCAGAGCGGGCCGCTGCTGGGCTTCCCGATCGTCGACATGAAGGTCTCGCTCTACGACGGCTCGTACCACGAGGTCGACTCGTCCGAGATGGCCTTCAAGATCGCCGCCTCCATGGCGATCCGCGAGGCGATGTCCAAAGGCAAGGCCTCCGTGCTCGAGCCGATCATGCGCGTCGAAGCGATCACCCCCGAGCAGTACATGGGTGACGTCATCGGCAGCCTCAACTCGCGCCGTGGCCAGATCCAGGGCATGACCCCGCGCGGCAACGCGCAGGTCGTCACCGCCAACGTCCCGCTCGCCGAGATGTTCGGCTACGCCACGGACCTCAGAAGCATGTCGCAGGGCCGCGCCACGTTCACGATGATCTTCGATCATTACGAACCCGTGCCCCGCAACGTCCAGGAAGAACTACTCAAGAAGTAAGCGATCAAGTAACGAGGAGTAATCGATATGGCTAAGGGTGTTTTCGAGCGTACGAAGCCCCACGTGAACGTGGGCACGATCG
>CAZVCT010000037.1:12090-22665 GCA_964625655.1 uncultured bacterium | reverse complement strand
GGGCGCGCGCCACGCAGGACGCCTTCGACCTGCTGCAGGCCGAAGCTCCGCAGGAACTGGACTGGCTGTTCGTCAGCCCCGGTGCCGATTTCGGGGCCCACGCGCCGGGCGAACGGCGCGGGGTCTACCGCAAGTCGGGCGACGTCGCGCTGTTCGATGCCGAAGGCAAGTCCGCCATAGGCGGGGCCGATTTCGCGCTGGCCGTGGTCGACGAGATCGAAGCTCCCTCGGTCCGGCGCGCACAGGTCCATTTCGCCTATTGAGCGTGAATCCGGGCGATCGCTACTGGTCGCCCTCGGCTAAGCGCTGAGCGAAGCCCTGGACGCCGCGATCCTCTCGGGCGTCCAGGGCTTCTACCTTCTGCTCGAGTTCCCCGACGAGCGCTATGGAAAGCGTCGAAGGTTCAGATGACCTTCTGCCGCAGCCAGGCCGACACGAACTCGGCCAGCACCACCAGCACGAGGATCGCGATTAGGATGGCTGCCACCGTCTGCCACGCGAAGATGTCGATGGAGCCCTGCAGCAGCAGGCCGATGCCGCCGGCGCCCACCAGCCCGAGTACGGTCGATTCGCGGATGTTGATGTCCCACCTGAGCACGGTGACGGCGAAGAAGGCGGGCAGCACCTGCGGCACGATGCCGTAGAGGAGCACCTTGCCGCGTCCGGCGCCGGTGGCCTGGATGGCCTCCACCTGGGCGTGGTCGATCTCTTCGATCGCTTCGGAGATGAGCTTCCCGATGAACCCGATGGAGCGCACCGCGATGGCCGCCACGCCGGCCACGGCGCCGGGGCCGAAGATGGCCACGAACAGCAGCGCCCAGATGATGGTGTTCACCGAGCGCGACGCCACCAGGATGAAGCGCCCGACCCACACCAGAGCGGGGTGGGGTGACGTGTTGCGCGCCGAGATGTACGCCGTGGGGATGGCGAACACGAGCGCGAGGATGGTGGCCAGGGTGGCGATGTTGATCGTCTCGAGCATCACCCGCACGATCTCGCGCAGTTGCGCCCAGTCGGGCGGGTACATGCGGCGCAGGAGGTCGGCGATCTGCTCGGGGGCGTCCCACACCCAGGGCCAGAAGATGTCCAGGTCGCTGACCGACCAGACGAGCACGGCGATCGTCGCCAGGTAGGCGAGGTAGCGCCCGAGGCGCTGCCAGGGCGTGAAGCGCCGCCACTTGTAGGAGCGCAGCTCCTGCAGCGAAGGGTCGCCGATCACGAGACCTGGCTCCGCAGACGGCCGCTGACGGCCTCGCTGACGAGGATGATGGCGATGATCAGGAGCAGGATGGCGAGCGCGAAGTCGTAGTCGAAGCGCCTGAAGGCGTTCATGAGGGTGCCGCCGATCCCGCCGGCCCCGACCACGCCGACCACCGCGGAGGCGCGGAGGTTGCTGTCGAACTGGTAGATGCTCAGGCCCACCTGCCGCGGGAGGATCTGCGGGAAGACGGCGTACATCAGTACCTTGAGGTTGCCGGCCCCGGTGGCGCGCATGGCTTCGACCTGGCCCTCGTCGATCTCCTCGATGGCCTCGGCCAGCAGCTTGCCGACGAAGCCGATCGAGTAGACCATCAGCGTCAGCACGCCGGCCAGCGGCCCGAAGCCGACCGCCTTCACGAAGAGGATGGCCACTATGACGGGATGGAAGCTGCGCGCCACGATGATCAGGCCGCGCCCGAGCACGTAGACGAACCTGGGCACGATGTTGCGCGCGGCGAGCAGGGCGGCCGGGACGCTGATGAGGATGCCCAGCGCGGTTGCGAAGACGGCTATCTGGATGCTCTCCAGGAAGCCGCTGACGATGAGGTTCTGGCGGCTGAAGTCGGGGGGCCAGGCGCGCGCGAAGATGTCGGCGGCGCGCGGGAGGCCGCGCGCCACGCGGTCCCAGCTGATGGAGAGCGTTCCGGTTGCCCACACGAGGTACAAGGCGCCCAGAACCAGCAGTCCCCAGCGCAGCCACGGGTTCTCGATGAAGGCCGGGCGTTTCCAGCGGTAGTGGGGGCCGGTGTCGCTCAGGTCGGTGCGTTGCACGGGGTCAGGCCCGTTCGAGCCGGCGGGCGCCGGTCTGGGCGGAGGCTGCCGCGCCTTCGTCGTCGGGTTCGTTCCAGTCCTTGCCGCCATATATGAGGTCCAGCGCGGCGTCGTCGAGCTGGTCGGCGGTGCCGTCGAAAACGATCTGACCGAACCTCAACCCCACGATGCGGTCGGCGTACGTCCGCGCCTGCTGCACGTTGTGGATGTTGATGAGTACCGGCAGTCGCATCTCTTCAGATAGTTCCTGCGTCAGGGCCATGATCTGCTCGCTCGTGCGGGGGTCGAGCGAGGCCGTGGGTTCGTCGGCCAGGAGCACCGACGGGTCCTGCATCAGGGCGCGCACGACGCCCACGCGCTGGCGCTGGCCGCCGGAGAGGTTGGAGGCGCGCTGGTTGACGAACTCGTCCATCCCGACGCGCTTCAGCAGCGCGTACGCGCGGTCGATGTCCTGCTGAGGGTAGGCCCGGGTGGCGGCTTGGAACAGGTTGACGTACCCCAGGCGCCCAGACAGAACGTTCTCCATCACCGTCAGGCGCTCCACCAGGTTGAAGCCCTGGAAGATCATGCCGATGGAGCGGCGCGCGTGGCGCAGCTTGGCGCCCCTCAGGGTGGTGAGGTCCACGCCGTCGAGGACGATGGAGCCCGAGGTGGGTTCGATGAGGCGGTTGATGCAGCGCAGCAGCGTGCTCTTGCCCGCGCCGGAGGAGCCGACGATGGCGGTGATGCCGCTCCCCTCTATGGTGAGGTCGAGCCCGCGTAGCACGGGCTCGCCCTTCCCATAGCTCTTCACTAGTTGGTGGATCTCGAGGTTCAACTGTCTCCCTGCCATCCGCTGTCAGGAGCGGACCGCTCCTTGCCTCAGTCGAGGCCGGAGGTGGTGTACTCGACGCCGTTGAAGGCCTGGATCTCGCGGATGACGGTCCAGTCGTCCTGGTAGGTGATGGGCACGAACTTGCTGACGCCCTCGAACTCCTCGCCCAGTTCGGTGCCGGCGAAGTCGAAGGTGAAGAAGGCTTCCTTGATCTTCTCGACGAGGTCGGGGTGGAGGTTGTAGACGTAGTTGTACGAGGTGGTCGGGAAGCGGTCGGTCTCGTAGATGATGCGCAGCTCGTTGGGGTCGTACAGGCCGCGGGCGGCCATGCGCTCGACCACTTCGGAGGCTACCGGGGCGGCGTCGTAGTCGCCGGCGACCACGCCCAGCAGCGAGTTGTCGTGGCTGCCGGAGAAGCGGATCTCGTAGTCGACGCCCGGCACCACGCCCATGCCCGGGAAGAGGGCTTCGGGCGCCTGGTGGCCGGAGTTCGACGTCGGCGAGGTGTGCGCCACGACCTTGCCCTTCAGGTCGGTGATCTCCTGGATGTCGCTGTCGGCGCGGACGTAGAGCTGCAGGGTGTAACCGAAGTTGCCTTCGTCGTTGCCCATGATCGCGAACGGCACGGCGCCCGCGAGGTTGACCGCGAACGGCGTGGGGCCGGTCGAGAAGCCGGCGAGGTGGAGACGGCCGCTACGCATGGCTTCGACCTGGGCCGAGTTGGACTGCACGGCGAAGAAGCGCACCTGCTTGCCGGTCACTTCGGCGAGGTGCTCGAGGAAGGGATCCCAGATGTCCTCGTAGATGGCGGGGTCCTCGACCGGGGTGTAGGCGAACACCAGGGTGTCGGGGTCGATCCACTGCGCGGCGTCGGTGGGGGCGTCCGCGACGAGGTCGCCGTCGGCGTCGCAGTACATGGCGTCGAGCACGCCTCGTTCGCACTCCTGTGCGAAGGCGGTCGACGATAGGAGCGCGAAAGCCATGGTGAACACGGCGAACGCGCGGAAGCGGATCAACGACTGCCGGAAGCTGGACATCTGTTCCTCCTGTGGGCTGCCTGCCGAGCCTCGCCCGTCGCGTCCGGAGCCGGGTCTGGCAGGCGGGATCGGTCAGTGGGCAGTTCGGTGCAGCGCTCGGTTTTGTTTGGGACAAAGCTAGCACCGCCTTACAAACGTGTCAATAGCAGTTGCAGACGTGCGGCACGACCTTGCCGTTTGCACCGGGCGTGCCTGGCGGCCCTTGTTGACGGGATGCACGGGCGGTGCTAGATTCTGCTACATCTGTTCATGTACGTTTGACGTTCGTTCACGCGGAGGCTGGCTCGTTGATGCCTGCGGCACCCCTACAACCGGATCACACGCCCCTGGCGCCGCGCGGTTTCGCCTTCGACCTGGACGGCACCATCTACCTGGGTCCTGCTCTACTGCCCGGCGCGCTCGAGCTGATCAGCGCGCTCGAGGATCTGGGTCTGCCGTACGTGTTCGCCACGAACAACTCCTCGGTGCCGGGCGCGGTCTACGTCGAGCGCTTAAGGCGCCTGGGCCTGCCGGTCGAACGGCGCCACGTCCTCACCTCCAACGACGCCGCGGTGGCCCACCTGAAGGCGGAGGGCTTCTCGCGGCCCTACCTGATGGCGCCGCCCGCGGTCAGCACGGAGTACTCCGGGCACGGCATAGTTCACGAGGAAGAGCGGCCGGACAGCGTTCTGCTGGCATTCGACACCACCCTCGACTACGCAAAGATCCGCGCGGCCGCTCACCACATCCGCCGCGGCGTGCCGTTCCTGGCCACCCACCCCGACCCCATCTGCCCCACGCCCGAGGGCGGCGAGCCCGACGTGGGCTCGTTCATAGCCATGTTCGAGACCGCCACGGGCAAGAGCCCTACGGTGCTGGGCAAACCCAACCGCGGCATGGCGCGCCTGGTAAGCGACCGCCTTGGGCTCGAAGCGGGCGGTATCGCCTTCGTGGGCGACCGGCTGGAGACCGACATCCGCATGGCTGCCGATCACGGATTCATCGGCGTGCTCACCCTGACCGGCGTCACGGGCGACGAGGAGTTGGCCCGCAGCGACCTCTCCCCCGACCTGGTGATCCAAGGCCTCGGCGACCTGCTGGCGCTCCTGTCCGTCTCGCCGGCGACCACGGCGGCAGAGGGGTAAGGGCCGGATGGAGGCACTCCGGCACGAGAACCGCGAGACGTTCGATGACGCGCTGAAGGTGGCGCGGATGTACTACCACCTCGACCTGACCACGACCGAGATCGCGGCGCAGCTGGGGCTGGCGCGCCCCACCGTGTCGCGCCTCCTCACCTGGGCGCGCAACAACGGCTTGGTCGAGTTCCGCATCGTCGATCACCGCGAGTTCCAGCTGAAGCTCGAGGCGGACCTGGAGGAGCGCTTCGGCCTGCGCGACGTGAAGGTCGTTCCCACCCACCCGGACGCCACCATCGGCGAGCAGCAGCACGCGGTGGCCAGCTTCACGGCGCACTACCTGAACAGCATCGTGGGCGAGAGTTCCACCATCGCCATCGCCTGGGGCGCCACCACCGCCAACATCGCCGCGCGGCTCATCCCCAAGCCCCTGCCGGGCGTGAACGTCGTGCAGCTCACGGGGTCGGGCAACAACGACGGCGGCCACGGCCTGACGGAAGCGGCCAACATCATCGGGCTGTTCGCCGCCAACTACCGGGCGAACGGCCACCTGCTGCCCATGCCCGCCTACTTCGACGACCCCGCCACCAAGGAGGCGATGTTCCGAGAACGCGTCGTGCAGCGCGTCAGCAACCTGGCGGCCGAAGCCGACATCGTCCTCTACAGCATCGGCACGCCCGACGCGAAGTCGTACATCTACCAGGCCGGCTACGTGGCCGACGCCGAGCTGACCGCCCTGCGCAAGAACGGGGTCGTCGGCGACATCGCCACCGTCTTCTTCCGCGCCGACGGCACCTGGCAGGACATCCCCCTCAACCGGCGCTCGACGGGCCCCGACCTGGGTGGCCTGAAGCGACACCCGTACGCCCTGTGCGTGGTGGCGGGCGCCAGCAAGCTCGCGGCCCTGCAGGGCGCGTTGAAGGGCGGCTTCATGAACACCCTGATCATCGACGAAGGGACCGCGCGCCGGCTGCTCGCCACCGCGGCCCAGGGGTGACGGCATGACGCAGTGGCGCGCGCAGGCGTTCGAACGCTTGGGCCAGGAGCGTTTCCACGTGCTGGTGATCGGCGGCGGCGCGACGGGTGCCGGCATCGCGCTCGACGCCGCCACGCGCGGCCTCAAGGTGGCGCTGGTCGAGGCGCAGGACTTCGCGCAGGGCACCAGCAGCCGCAGCACCAAGCTCCTGCACGGTGGCGTCCGCTACCTGGAAGCCGCGGTGAAGACCTTCGACGCGGGGCAGTTGCGCCTGGTGCGCAGCGCACTGCGCGAGCGGCGCACGCTGCTCGACATCGCCCCGCACTTGACGCGCCGCGTGCCGCTTCTCACCCCCCTCTACCGCTGGTGGGAGGCGCCGTACTACCTGACGGGCCTGAAGCTCTACGACCTGCTGTCGGGGGCGCGCTTCCGCATCGGCGCCAGCACCTTCCTCTCCCCAGAGCGGACGCTCGAGCTCGTGCCGGGCCTGAAGCGCGAGCGCCTGAAGGGCTCGGTGCGCTACTTCGATGGGCAGTTCGACGACTCGCGCATGGTCGTGGCCATCCTCAGGCGCGCAGTGGAAGCGGGCGCCGTGGCCTTGAACCACGCGCCGGTGACGGCGCTAGCCAAGGAGGGCGGGCGCGTGACGGGCGCGGCCGTCCGCGATGAACTGACCGGCGAGCAGCACGCCGTTAGCGCCGACGTGGTCATCAACGCCACGGGGCCGCTGGCCGACACGGTCGTGCGGCTCGACGACCCGGCCGCCCCGCCCCTCCTCACCGTCTCGTCGGGCGCGCACGTGGTCCTGAAGGGCAGCCACCTGCCGCACGACACGGGCCTGCTCGTGCCGCGCACGGACGACGGCCGTGTCATCTTCCTGCTCCCCTGGCAGGGCCACACCCTGGTGGGCACCACCGACAACCCGGCTACCGCCAGCACGGACCCGCAGGCCACCGAGGATGAGATCGACTACCTGCTGGCGCACGTGGGCCGCTACCTTCAGGTGGACCTGCAGCGCAGCGACGTGAAGGCGGCCTGGAGCGGCCTGCGCCCCTTGCTTCGCCCCCGTACCGCCGAGGCGGGCGGTACGGCGGCCATCACGCGCGACCACCTGATCGACCGCGCGCCCTCGGGGCTGATCACCATCACGGGCGGCAAGTGGACCACCTACCGACAGATGGCCGAGGAGTGCGTCGACCTGGCCGTCGAAGCCGGCGGCCTGCCTGCCAGAGGCGGTTGCGTCACGGCGACCGTGAAGCTGGCCGGGGCCGACGGCTGGCGTCCCGGCGGAGCCGCCACCCTGGCCCAGGCCACCGGTCTGCCGGCCGACGTGTGCGAGCACCTCGACAGCTCTTACGGCAACGACGCCCTCGAGGTGGCGCACATCGCGAGCCGGCAGGGGCTGAGCGCGCGGCTGCACGAGGGCCATCCGTTCATCGAGGCGGAGGCCGCTTACGCGGTGAGGCACGAGTTCGCCGTCGACGCCGACGACGTCCTCAGCCGGCGCCTGCGGCTGGGCTTCCTGGACGAGGACGCGTACCGCGCCTGCTTCGAGCGGGTCTCCGACCTGGTGGCGCTGTCCCAGGGCCGCGAGGACGAGGCCGCTACCACCGCCTGAGGGCGCCCAGGCGCGTGGCCGCCGCGCCTCGAGTGAACGACACGCCGACGTACTGGGTGCGCTGCTCCACAAACGGCACATCGCTGAGCCGGCCTCGACCTGCGGGTGTCACGCCCACTGCCCGGAGGCTGCCCTACCATGCGGTTCCTGCCCGGCCCCCGCGCCGGCGAACCCCACTCCAGTAGGAGGAACCCCATGAGCAAGCTCGCATCGTTCGAAGACCTGATCAAGCACGAAGTCCAGGACATGTACAGCGCCGAGCAGCAGTTCGCACAGGCGCTGCCCAAGGTAGCCGAGGCGGCCACCAGCCCCGAGCTGCGCGACGCCCTGGAACAGCACGTGACGGTCACCGAAGGCCAGATCCGCCGCCTCGAGAAGATCGCGGAGGCGCTCGGCGTCGACCCGAACGGCGAGAAGTGCATCGGCGCCGAAGCGCTGATCGAGGAAGGCAACAAGATCATCCAGGCCGGTGGCGACCCGATGGTGCTGGACGCCGGCATCATCGGCGCGGCGCAGAAGATGGAGCATTACGAGATCGCTGGGTACGGCACCCTGGCGGCGCTGGCCAACCGGATCGGCAACAAGGAAGCGGCACGCCTGGCAGCCGAGACGCTCGAGGAAGAGAAGGGCGCCGACATGCTGCTGACGGAGATCGCCGAGCGTTCCGTGAACGAGGCCGCCGCCAGCTGAGCGACGCCGCGACCGGACACGAGCAGCTGGGCGACCCGGCGGCAGCCGCCGAGGCCGCCCGGCTGCGTTACGTTCATGACGACGAGCCCGGCTACTCGCGCCGCAGGCGCGGCAAGGGGTTCAGCTACCACTCCCCTGACGGTACCGCCGTCACGGACGAGCGGGTACGCAAGCGCATCGACTCCCTGGCCATCCCACCGGCCTGGGACGAGGTGTGGATCTGCCGGAGCCCCCACGGGCACATCCAGGCCACCGGCCGCGACGAGGCTGGCCGCAAGCAGTACATCTATCATCCGCGCTGGACCGAGGTCCGCGACGCCGTCAAGTTCTCTTCGCTCGTCACCTTCGGGCACGTCCTTCCGCGCCTGCGGCGCCGCGTGGCACGTGACCTCCGCGCGCGGCCGCTGGGCCGCGTGCCGCTGACGGCCGCCGCCGTGAGGCTGCTCGACCGCACCCTGGTACGCGTCGGCAACAGCAGCTACGCCCGCGACAACGGCTCGTACGGCGCCACCACGCTGCGCAACAAGCACGTGAAGCTGATGGCCGACGAGATCTCGATCCGCTTCAAGGGGAAGTCCGGTGAGAAGCACGCTCTGTCGCTGGCCGACGCCGAACTGGCCGAGGTCTTCCGCGCCTGCCAGGAACTGCCCGGCTACGAGCTGTTCCGCTACATGGGCGAGGATGGCACCGTGCGCACCATCGGCTCGGAGGAAGTGAACGATTACCTGCGCGAGGTGACGGGCACGGAGCTGACCGCCAAGGAGTTCCGCACGTGGGGTGGGTCGGTCATCACCGCCCAGGCGCTGGCCGGCACCGAGGTCGGCCCGGATGCCACGCAACGCGAGCTCAAGAAGGCGGCTGCGGCAGCCGTGGAGCGCGCCGCCACCGCGCTCGGCAACACGCCGACCATCTGCCGGCAGTCGTACGTTCACCCGCGCCTCCTCGGTAGCTTCCTGGCCGGCGAGTTCGCCGAACCGTACGCTCGGGCGCTCGAGGCGGCACGAAGCAGCAGGCCGCGCGAGTTGCGGCTGCACGAGGCAGCCACGCTCAACTTCCTGGAGGCTTCGGGCTGACGCCGGGTCGGTGGGATGTCACGCGACCCCTCCCTTTCCAGGTTCAGAAGGTGGACAATGTGGGACGCCGCGAGCTTCGGCCCGCGCGCGTTATCTCTATGGCCCCGCCCGACACATCCCCCGGTACGGAACGTTTCGAGGACGAACGCAACAGGCTCCTCCTCTCGACGCAGACGCAGATCCTGGAACGGATCGCGCGTGGCGCCGACCTCCACGAGGTGCTGCTGCGGATCATGGAGTTCATGGAGGAGCAGCTGTCGGGCGTGCGCACCTCGGTGCTGCTGGTGGACGAGAGCGGCGAGCGCCTGCGGAGCGTCGCGGCGCCGACGCTGCCCGCCTCGTACACGAACGCGCTGGACGGCCTGGAGATAGCCCCTGATAGCGGCTCCTGCGGCGCCGCGGCGTTCACCGCCCGCGAGGTGATAACGCCTGACGTGGAGACGGAGCCGAACTGGGACCGGTTCCGCTCGTTGGCCAAGAGCCACGACATCAGGGCGTGCTGGTCGCTGCCGCTGTCGCGGCCCACGGGCGGCGTGCTTGGCACCTTCGCGCTGTACTACACGCAACCCCGCACCCCCACGCTCGAGGAGCGGACGTTCGCGCAGGTGGCTGCCCACCTGGCCGAGGTCGCGGTCTCCAGCTGGACGAACGTCGCCGAGCTGAGGACGCGCGAACGGCGCCTCGACCGCATGGCCGAGTTCCGCCGCGGGGTGCTGCGCGTCATGGAGAGCGCCCTCAAGGGCGACGCCACGGGCCTGTACCAACGGGTCATCGACCACGCTGTGGGGTCGATCTCCGGGGCGCAGGCCGGCTCGATGCTCGTGCGCGACCCGGACGACCGCTTCCGCTTCGCGGCCGTGAACGGCTACGACTTCGACGAACTGTCGAAAGTGCGGCTGACGGCGGAAGGCGCCGCGTTCGGCGTGGGCATGCAAGGCCCGGAACCGCAGGTCGTCACCGAACTCAGGATGGACCCAGGCCTGACGCCCGACGAGGCGCAGGTGATGACGGAGCACGGCCGCGACAAGGAGCTCGCTTCGGTGCTCGTAGTACCCGTCCTGCTGGACGACGTTCACGTCGCCTACCTGACGCTCGACAACTTCGAGGCGAAGGACGTCTTCACGCCCGACTCGGTCGAGGAGGCGCGCATCTACGCCGGCTACGCGGCGATGCTCCTGGAGCGCTTCAAGCTCGAGGAGCGCCTGCAGGAGATGGCGTACA
>CAZVCT010000037.1:0-11990 GCA_964625655.1 uncultured bacterium | reverse complement strand
GCGATGCTCCTGGAGCGCTTCAAGCTCGAGGAGCGCCTGCAGGAGATGGCGTACAGCGACCCGCTGACGGGCCTGCCGAACCGCAGCCGCTTCTGGGACCTGCTCCTGGAAGCGGTCACCGAGGCGCAACGCGAAGGGGGCGAGGTCGCCGTCCTCTTCCTGGACCTGGACAACCTCAAGCCCGTCAACGACACGCTCGGTCACTGGGCGGGCGACGAGGTGCTTAAGGTCGTCGCCGCGCGGCTCGCCACGGCCACCGGCTCGGACGCGACCCTGGCGCGCATAGGCGGCGACGAGTTCACCATCCTCGCACGCGGCCACGCCGTGAGGGGCATGGCGGAAGTGCTGGCGCGGCGCGCCGCCGAGGCGCTGGAGGCGCCTATCCCGGTCGGCGACAACGTGGCGCACGTCGGCCTCAGCATCGGCGCGAGCGTCTTCCCTCACCACGGGCGCACGCCGGAAGACCTGATGCGCCGCGCGGACATCGCCATGTACCACGCCAAGACGCACGGCCGGGTGGAGCCCGTCTTCTTCGAACCCGAGATGGAGAACGCGCCCCGGCAGCGGCTGCTGCTCGACGAGCGCCTGAGGCGCGCGCTCGCGAACGACGAGATAGTCGTCCACTACCAGCCGCGGGTCGACACCCGCAGCGGGCGGATAGTCTCCTTCGAGGCGCTGGTGCGGTGGCAGGATCCGGAGCGCGGCCTGGTGCCGCCGGGCCAGTTCGTGCCGCTGGCGGAGCGCACGAACCTGATCATCCCGCTCGGGCGCCGCGTCATGAAGCTGGCGGCGGCCCAGGTGAAGGCGTGGCGGGCGGACGGCCACCCGGACCTGCGGGTCTCGATAAACCTGAGCGCCAGGCAGGTAGCGCAGGACGACCTGGTCTCGGACGTCTGGGAAGCCTTGAACCGCTCCGGGCTCGACCCGCGCGCGCTCGAGGTCGAGGTGGTGGAGCGGGTCGCCATGGCTGACGTCGAAGGAACCCGCGCGAAGCTGGCGGCGCTACGCGACATGGGCGTGAAGGTCGCGCTCGACGACTTCGGCACGGGCTACTCGAGCCTCTCGTACCTCCGCGCCTTCCCCATCGACGTGCTGAAGATCGACCGCTCGTTCCTGGTGGCCATGGACGGCGACAGCGGCGACGAGGCCGTGTTCCGGGCGATCGTCTCGCTTGGCAAGGGGTTCGGCATGGACGTGGTGGCCGAAGGCGTGGAGACCGAAGCGCAGTGGCGCGCCGTGCAGAAGCTGGGTTGCGACGAGGCGCAAGGGTACTACCTGTGCCGCCCCGTGCCGGCCGAGGAGGCCAGCCGCCTGCTCGCGTTGCAGGCAGCTGGTCAGCTATCGCTGCCCGAGCCCGTTGGCTGATCTCGTTCCGGGAACCCGAGCCGCGCTCAGGAGCCTGCGGGCCCCGAGGCGCCGCGGCCGCGCACGAGCCGGTTGAGGCGGACGGACGAGTAGCCGAGCAGCACCAGGCCCAGAACCAGGACTACGACGGCCACCCACGGTGTGCCCGTGCCCGCCCCTGGCCCCCGGATGATGAAGAAGAGCGCGGCGATCACGGCCACCGCGCTGCCCGAGGCGAGCAGCAGCATGGCGTCGGCGCCGCGCGGCTCGGCAGGTTGCTCTTCGGCGGCCGCTTGCGCGATCAGCGCCCGCCCGACGGCGAAGAGGACGGCGCCCGCCGCGGCGCCCAGCAGGGGACCGAGCAGCGGGTGCGCGTCGGGCCACAGCACGGTTACAACGAAGATCTGCGCGGCGGCGATGGCGGCCACGATCCGGAAACTGAGCATCGCGAACATCGCTCCATCATGACAGGGCTCCAGCTCGCCAACGCAGGTGTCGACGTCGAAGCCAGGGCCGGACGTCCGTCTCCCGCCGACAGGTACTCCTGCAACCGCAGCCAAGGTGGTAAAGATGACACCAAGGTAGGTTCGACCAGCAAGTCCGTAGGTGCACTGCAGCCTCACTGGAACGGAGCTTCGCGACCATGACCCAGGCCCACGAGAACCCCGGAAGCGTCACGGCTGTCCGTGGTGGGGTCGTGGACGTGCGCTTCGAAGCAGCAGCGCCGGAACTGCGGCAGATGCTGACGGCCGGTGCCGATGGGCGAGTGCGCCTCGAGGTCGTCGAGCAGCTCGACGACCGAACGGTACGCTGCCTCGCCTTCACGTCCACCAGCGGCCTCGCGCGCGGCGACGAGGCACGCTCCACCGGCAACGAGCTGATGCTCCCGGTCGGGCCGGGGCTGCGCGGACGCGTGCTGGACGTCTTCGGCCAAGCGATCGACCGTGCGGGTCCGGTGGAGGCGGCCGCCGAGCGCCCCCTGCTCCAGCCGCCCGTGCCCCTCGCCAGGCGCTCCGTCGCGTCCGAGGTGCTCGCCACGGGCATCAAGGCGGTGGACCTGCTGGCGCCCATCGAGCGCGGTGGCAAGGCCGGCCTCTTCGGCGGGGCCGGCGTGGGCAAGACGGTGCTGATAACGGAACTGATCCGCAACATGGCCACGCGCCACCAGGGCGTGAGCCTCTTCTGCGGCATCGGCGAGCGCTCCCGGGAGGCCGAAGAGCTCGTGCGCGAGGTCGAGGAGGCGGGCGTGAAGCAGGACACCGTGCTGGTGTTCGGCCAGATGAGCGAGCCTCCGGGCGCGCGCTTCCGGGTGCCGCACACCGCCACCACCATGGCCGAGTACTTCCGCGACGAGGAGCGCCGCGACGTGCTGCTTCTGATGGACAACGTGTTCCGCTTCGTGCAGGCTGGCTCCGAGGTTTCGGGGCTGATGGGCCGCCTGTCGTCGCGGATGGGGTACCAGCCGACCATGACGACGGAACTGGGGGAACTGCAGGAGCGTATCGCCAGCACCGAAGGCGCCGCCGTCACATCGGTGCAGGCCGTCTACGTGCCCGCCGACGACTTCACGGACCCCGCCGTGGTGCACGTCTTCGGTCACCTGACCGCCTCGGTGGTGCTCTCGCGGCAGCGCGCGAGCCAAGGCTTCTACCCCGCCATCGACCCGCTCGCGTCCGGCTCGTCGCTGCTGTCGCCGGTCATCGTCGGCGAGCGGCACGCGCGCCTGGCGCGCGAGGCGCGCGCTACGCTTGCGGTCTACGAGGACCTGAAGGACATCATCGCCATGCTCGGCTTCGAGGAGCTGTCCGAGGAGGACCAGCGCACCGTGTCCCAGGCGCGGCGACTGGAGCGTTACCTAACGCAGCCGTTCCACGTAACCGGCGCGTTCACGGGCCAGGAGGGCAAGACGGTCGCGCTCGAGGAAGCGCTGGACGACGTGGAGCGGATCCTGCAAGGCGAGCTGTCGGACGTGCCGGAGAGCGAACTCTACATGATCGGCACGCTGGCGGAGGCGGGACTGTGAACCTGCTCCTGACGGTGCCCGCCGGCGTGCTCGTCGATAGACGGGTGACGAAGGTCGTGGCCGACGCAGACTTCGGCTCGTTCGTCCTTCTCCCTAAGCACGCCGACGTCGCTGCGCTTCTCGTGCCGGGCCTGCTGTCGTTCCTCGCTGACGACGAGGCCGAGGTCTTCGTGGCGGTCGATCACGGCGTGCTGGTCAAGGCAGGAGCGGACGTCCGCGTCACCTGCCAGCGGGCGGCCTTGGCCGGCGACCTGGCCAGCGCGGAGGAGACCGTCCGCGAGCGTTTCGCTGTGCGCAGCGAGAGCGAGAAGCGCGCCAGGACCACCCTGGCCCAGTTGGAGACGGAGATCCTCAAACGCGTCGCGGAGCTGAGGCGCTGACGTGGCGAGCGACCCGAACGCCACCGATGGCCGCCAGCTGGACGCGCCGGACGCACCGGACGCACCGCGCGACGAGCTCGTGGACGCGGTGGCCCGCAAGGCGTCGCGCAAGGCCCGGGCTCGCTCCGAGGGGAAGCGCGGCCTGCAGCACGGCTTCGGGCTGTTCGGCGTGGTCGGGTGGTCCGTCGTGGTGCCGACGCTCCTGGGGATCGCCCTCGGCGTGTGGATCGACGGCAGAAGCGGCAGCCCCTACTCGTGGACACTGATGCTGATGCTCGTCGGGCTGGCCCTCGGGTGCGCGAACGCCTGGTACTGGGTGCGCAAGGAAGCCGAACGTGACTGAGGCCAGGGCTACCGCACGATCGGAGACGGCGTGAACCTCGCTGTCCTCTCCCTGGCGTTCGCCGCGGGCCTGGGGCTGGGCGCCGTCTACCTGCTCGGGCTGTGGTGGACGGTGAAACGCGTCACGCGGACGGGCAACGCCCGCCTGCTGCTGGTCAGCTTCTTCGCGCGCGCCGCACTCGTGCTGCTCGCCTTCTACGGCCTGATGCGGCTGGGGCCGCAAGGGCTGGTCGCCTCCCTGCTCGGCTTCCTGTGCGCCAGGTGGTTGGCGACGCATCTGACCACGCGAAGGGAGGAGCGGGATGACGCTGTCGCCTGACGAGATCGTCTACCTGTGGCTCGGCCCCTTCCCGATCAGCGCCACGTTGGCGTTCACCTGGCTGATCATGCTCGCGCTCGTCGTGGCCAGTCTGCTGGTTACGCGGCGCCTGCGGACCTCCGGCCCGTTCACTTACGGCCAGCACCTCTTCGAGGCGCTGGTGACGTTCCTGTTGGACCAGATCGAAGACGTGACCCAGCACGACCCGAAGCCGTACCTGCCGTTCGTCGGGACGCTGTTCCTGTTCATCGTGACCTCGAACGTGCTGGGGGTAGTTCCTGGCTTCCATCCCCCCACGGGTTCGCTGACCACCACCGCCGCGCTCGCCATCGCCGTCTTCGGCGCCGTGCCGTTCTTCGCCATTTCGCGGGTGGGCGTCGGGCGGTACCTGCGGAGCTACCTGGAGCCCACCCCGCTGATGCTGCCGTTCACGCTGATCGGCGAGATCACGCGCACCCTGTCGCTGGCCGTGCGCCTCTTCGGCAACATCATGAGCGGTAGCGTGATCGTCGTGATCCTGCTCTCGATCACGCCGCTCTTCTTCCCCGTGGTCATGCAGGCGTTCGGGCTCCTGATCGGCGTGCTGCAGGCGTACATCTTCGCGGTGCTCGCGATCGTCTACATCGCCTCGGCGGCGAGCGTGAGCGACGACCGGATCGATAGTGTCGGGGCCCAGGCGGTCCCCGGCGCAGGACTCGCAGAAGGAGGAGACAAGTGACGGACCTGGCGCTAATCGGCATGATCTCGGTGCTCACGGCTGGGCTCACGGTAGCCATCGGCTCGATCTCGAACGCTCTCGGTCAGGGGCGAGCCCTGGCGCAGGCGCTGCAGAGCATCGCCCAGCAGCCCGACGAGTCGAACTCGATCACGCGCACGCTGTTCGTGGGCCTCGCCATGATCGAGTCGACGGCCATCTACTGCTTCGTTATCGCGCTCATCCTGATCTTCGCCAACCCGTTCTGGGGCGCCGTAGCGGGCGGCTAGCAGCAGCGTGGGCTTCGACTGGTTCACGCTTCTGGCGCAGCTCGTCAACTTCGGGCTGCTGCTGGTGCTGTTGCGCATGTTCCTCTACCGGCCGGTGCTGAACGTGATGCGCCAGCGCGAGGAGCGCCTGGCTGCTGCCTGGGCCGACGCCGAGCGGGTCCAGGCCGAGGCGCGCGCGGAGGCGGACCGGCTGGCCGCGGAACGCGCCCAGCTGGAGGAACAGCGCCGCCAGAGGCTGAGCCGGATCGAGGAGGAAGCCGAGCGGCACCGCGAGCGGCGCCTGCGCGAGGCGGAGACCGAGGCCGCCGCACACGGCGCACGGCGCGCGGCTGCGCTCGAAGCGGCACGCGAGAAGGTCGTGGAGGGGCTCAGGCGGCGGAGCGCGGAACTGCTGGTCGACGAACTGCGGGACAGCCTTGCCGACCTGGCCGACACCCAGCTCGACGAACGAGTGGCGGAAGTGTTCGTCAAGCGCCTGGCGACGCTGGACGACGAGCAGGTCAAGGAGCTGCGGACGGCGGCAGCGGAGGGGCCTCTCGTCCTCGCCACCGCTCACCCGCTGGGCGACGGCGAGCGCGCTCGCCTGAGCGAGTCGTTGACGGGGCTTCTGGGCGCCGGGGCGGCGCCACGCTTCGAGACCGACGAGAGCCTCCTGTTCGGCGTCGAGCTCAGGGCCGGCGCGCTCCGCGTCGCGGTGTCGGGCAGGCAGCGCCTCGCGGCGCTCGACGCCGCCTTCGCGGGAGCGCTCGACGAGCTCGTGGTGCGGGAGCGAGGGGGTGCGCATGCCGGACGGTGACGAGCGCGACGTGGCAGGCGACCTTCTGCAGGGGTTGGACGCCCTCGACGTCTCGCGCGAGCGCGTCGGGAAGGGCCTCGCTGTCGACGAGGTCGGGGTGGTGACGTTCGTGGGCAGCGGCGTCTGCCGTGTCGCTGGCCTGCCGGGCGTGGCGGTGGACGAGATCGTCACCTTCGAAGGGGGCCAGCGCGGCGTGGCCGCCGACCTGGGCGAGGAAGAGATCGGCGTCACCCTGCTGGAGGACCCCGCGGGCATCCGAACGGGAACGCGGGTCACGCGCACAGGCAGCGTCCTCGACGTGCCGGTGGGCCAGGCGCTGCTTGGGCGTGTGGTCGACCCGCTGGGGGCACCCCTAGACGATCTGGGGGCGCTGGGGTCGCACGAACGGCTGCCGGTGGAACGTCCAGCGACGCCGATCTTCGAGCGCAGCGCCGTCACCCGCCCGCTGCAGACCGGCATCAAGGTGATCGACGCGCTCTTCCCCATCGGCCGCGGCCAGCGCGAGCTGATCGTTGGCGACCGCCAGACGGGGAAGTCCACGGTGGCGCTGACGGCCGTGCTCGCGCAGCGAGGAACCGGCGTGAGATGCGTCTACTGCAGCGTCGGGCAGCGAGGTTCGCAGGTCGCACGCACCATACAGACGCTCCGTGAGTCGGGGGCGCTCGGGTACACGACCGTCGTGGTGGCCGGCAGCCACGAGCCGCCGGGCTTGCGGCAGGTTGCTCCGTTCGCGGCCACCAGCATCGGTGAGGCGTTGATGGAGGCCGGGCACGACGTGTTGGTCGTGTACGACGATCTGACGCAGCACGCACGCTCGTACCGCGAGCTCTCGCTGCTGCTGCGGCGCCCCCCGGGCCGCGAGGCGTACCCCGGCGACGTCTTCTACCTGCACGCGCGGCTGCTCGAGCGCGCCACGCAGCTCTCGCCCGCCCGCGGCGGCGGCTCCCTTACCGCTCTGCCCATCGTGGAGACGCAGGAGCGGAACCTGTCGGCGTACATCCCGACCAACGTGATCTCGATAACCGATGGCCAGATCGTGCTGTCACCCGAGCTGGTAGCGCGCGGCGTGCAGCCGGCGGTCGACATCGGCCTCTCCGTCTCGCGCGTCGGCGGGAAGGCGCAGCTTCCCGCGCTGCGGTCGGTGGCCGGGCGGCTTCGGTTGGCGTACGCGCAGTTCGAGGAGCTGGAGCGCTTCGCTCGCTTCGGCGCGGACGTCGACGAGGCAACACAGCGAACCCTGCGAAGGGGGCGGCGCGTCCGGGCCTCGTTCGCCCAAGGCGCCCTGGAGACGGTGCCGGCTGCGCGGCAGGTGGCGCTGATGCTGGCGGTCGGTGAGGGCGTGTACGACGCGCTGCCCGTGGAGGCCATGCCCGCGGCGGAGCGGCGTCTGAACGAACTGACGCGCCGGCATCCCGAACTGATCGAGCGGCTGGAGGCGGGCGAGGCGCTGACGGATGCGGACCGGGAGGCGCTGCTGGAGGCTGCGCGCCTCTCCGTAACCGAGCAGGAGGGGGCGGCCGGCGCATGAGCAGCATCTCCTCCACCCGCCGCCGGTTGCAGAGCGCCGAGACGCTGCAGGGTGTCGTTACGACCATGAAGACGTTGGCGTCCGTGCGCATCGTGCAGTACCGCCGCTCGGTAGCGGCACTCGAGGAGGCCACGAAGACGCTGGAGCTGGCGGTGCAGGCACTGCTGCACATACGCCCCGAGCTTCTGGCGCCCACGCCCTCCTCGGAGCGCTCCTCCGTCGCTGCCGTGGTGCTCGGCTCCGACCGCGGCCTGGCTGGCCCGTTCAACGAGCGCATGGCCCGGCACGTGGCGGGCCTGCTGCGGGCGCGCGTCCAGGGCGATGACGCTGCGAGAGTGTTGGCCGTCGGGCGTCGTCTCACCGCTCGCCTGAGCGCGGAAGGTTACCAGCCCGCCGCGCGGGTGAGCCCGCCGGGCAGCGTCGACGCCATCGAGAACTCCGTGGCCGAGGTGCTGCTGATCTTGGACGGCTGGCTGGCCGAGGGGCGCGCGGAGCGCCTCTACCTGGCCTACAACCGCCCCACCCGGGGGGCGGGCTACGAGCCGACTGCCCTGCGGATACTGCCCGTGGACGAGCGGTGGCTAGCCCGCCTCGAGGAGCGGCCCTGGCCCACCAACCGCTTGCCGGTGGCGCTGGGCGACACGGACGAGCTGCTGCGTGGCCTCGTGCGTCAGTTCGTGGCGCACGCGCTCGTACAGGCGTTCGCCGCGTCGCAGGCGAGCGAGAACGCTGCGCGCTTAGCGGCGATGGACGCCGCCGAGCGGAACATCGAGGAGCGCCTGGCGGAGCTGACGACGGCCTACCGCCAGGCGCGGCAGAACAGCGTCACAGCGGAGCTGCTGGACGTGCAGGCCGCTTACGCAGCGACCGAGAAGTAGCGCCCGGGCCGAACGACGGGTCCGAGCCGCGGGGCACGGCTCGGACCCGTCTTTGCGCGGCCGGTTACTCGACGCGCTCGAAGGTGTACGAAACGATGCCGTCCCCAAGTACCATCACCGTGTCGCCGTCCTCCCCTTCCTCGAAGCGCAGCGGCAACCCGGTGAGGGGCGCGCCGTACGTGATGTAGCCGTCGGGTTCGCCCTGACGGTCGAGCAGGGGGCGCACCTGCATGCTCCACTCGCCGGCGTCCAGCATCAGCTGGCCCTCTTCGATGCGCAGGCTGACCTCGCCCAATGCGGGGTTCGTGTAGGCGCCGAAGTAGCGGAGCGAGTCGGCGAGCGGCACGCGGTCTACGACCTGGTCGCGCTGCTCGGTGAGCACCTGGTCGATCTGCTCGATCTGGAAGGCCGTGAACGCCTCGGTGTCGGTGGGCAGGTCGTAGACCAGCTCGAGCAGCCGCGAAGCCACGCCGCCGGTGAAGGCGTTGACGCCCTGCGCGTTGGCCAGCACGATGATCCCGAGGTCGGCGGTGGGCAGGAAGACCATGTCGGAGCTGAAGCCCAGGGTGTTGCCGCCGTGGCTCAGCATCGGCAGGCCGTGGAAATCGCTGACGATCCAGCCGAGGCCGTAGTCGTCGGTGGCGGAAATCTGCACCTGCGGCTCCCACGTCACGAGCATGTTCTCCTCGCTCGCCACGCGCTCGCCGTCCGGCGCGGCGCCCACTGCCAGGACGGTCTGCAGGTAGCGCGCCATGTCCGCGGCCGTCGACCAGTGCGTGCCGGCGGGGGCGACGGGCAACAGCAGCCGCTCGTACTCCATGTCCATCGGCTCGTACACGCCGCTGTTCAGGTCGAGCTGGTGCGGGATGGCGTGGTCGCCGGCTTCGAGCACGGCGTCGAAGTCGACGGTGGTGGCGGGCATGCCGATCGGTTCCAGCACGCGCTCGTGCAGGGCTGCCGCGTAGCCTTCGTACAGCTGGCCGTAGGTCGCGCCGGCGGCCGCTGCGGCGGCGTAGCCCGCGGTGGCCACGAGCTGGTTGCTGTACTGGAAGACCTCGCCGAAGCCGGTGAAGAACTCGAAGGCGCGCAGCGATTCGATGACGCCTTCGGCGCTCAGCTCGTCGTAGTTGAACGCCAGCTCCAGGTCGCGGCGTGGCACGCCGATGCAGGCGCACAGCAGGTTGCGAACGGTGAGGGTGGGCGTCAGCTCGTCGTCGGCGAGGGCGAAGCGCGGCAGCAGCTCGACGACGGGGGTGTCCCAAGCGAGTAGGCCGTCGTCGACCAGGTTCGCGACGAGCATGGAGGTCATGGTCTTGCCGATCGAGCCGATCATCATGCGCGTCTCGGGGGTGATCGGTTCGCCGCCGCCTGCCTCGGTGACGCCGAAGCCTTCCATATGCACGATCTCGCCGCCCTGCACGATGGCCAGGCTGGCCCCGGGGATGGAGTAGGCCTGCAGCGCTCGGGTGGCGAACTCGCGCAGTTCCGGGATCACCTCGCGCACGTCGACGGCTTCGGCGTTCGTAAGGTCGGTGGCTTCCAGGGCATCGATCGTGAAGCTGGTGGCGACGATCTGGAGTTGCGCGTTGAGGCGCTGCAGGGTGCCGAGCTCGCCGTAGACGAGCAGCACGTAGGTCTCGTCGCCCACGACCTGCGCGACCGCCTGGTAGATCTGGGTCGGGTCGCCCGCGTCGTAGTTGGCGACGAGGGTGCGGTCGACGCCGGGGTCGGAGGGCGGCTCCAGGCTCTGGGTCTCCTCGAGTTCTACGTCGGGAGCCGTCAGCGCCCAGGCTTCGTCTACCGCGGCCGCGGGGTCGGCCGTAGGGCTGACCACCACGTCCATGCGGATGAGCCCGTCGGCGCCCTCGACGCGGACGAAGCCGTCGTGCTCGGTGGCGGTCCAGCCGGTCGGGACCTGGAGGCTGAAGCGGCCCTGCGGGTCGACGTACTCGCCCTCCGCCGGGCCGGCCGGCACGCTCGAGGCGGCGGGCGATTCGGCGTCGCCCGCCGGATCGGCGCCTGGCTCGGCCGGTACGGCACCGGCTCCGGCCTGTTCGGCCCGTTCGAGCTCGAAGGGGAACTCCTGGCCGGCCTGGGTGAAGGAGCCGGACAGGGTGTCGCCCTCGACGGTCCCCTCGAACGTGGCGTCACCGGGCACGCCGGCGATGGTGAAGGTGGCGGTGCCGCCCTCGACCGTCACGGGTTCGAGGGGTATCCCGAGGGCGCCCTGGGCGGGGATGTCGATCTGGCCGCTCCAGGCATCGCCCTCTTGGCTGAGGGTCACCTGCACGCCCAAGGGGGCGCCGGGGATCTGGATGGCTCCGACCCAAGTGCCCGCTGGGCCGGCGGCGGGCTGTTCCTGGGCGAGGGCGGTTGTGCCGAGCAGGAGCGCCGCTGTGAGGAGGGCGAGCGCGGCCCTGAACGGCGCGAGCGCGGACTGCTGGCGCCTGATCGGCGGCGTGAGCCGGTAGGACTGGTTCATGGGTGCCTCCTTGAGGGTCGAGTGGGGCGGGCCGCGGAACTCGCCAGGCAGGCGGCGCGGCACGAGCATCCAGCTTAGCAGCGACCATCGGAGGTTCCCGGACGGCTACACGGCGTGCGCCGAAGTTTGCGCTCACTTAGCCCGCGCCTCAGCGGTGAGGCGCCTGCATGCGAGCCTCACGGTTAAGGAAGCCTCCCGTGAAACTCACCCGGACTGGACCTATACTCGGCGCGCTGGTCGGAAACGAGAGGTTGCGATGCGACGTACCGTCTGGCCCGCGGGTCTCTCCGGGCTGCTGACACTGCTGACACTGCTGACACTGCTGACCCTGGCGTTGGCCTCGTGCATGGCTCCTCTGCCGCCGATGGGGACGGTAGAGGGGCGTGTCGTCGACGCTGCCGGCCAGCCCGTCGCCGGGGCGGAAGCCCGCCTCGTACGGGTTGGCGAGGTGCTGCACGAGCGCGACCGCACCGCGACAAGCGGCAGCGACGGCACCTTCCGGCTGGAACGGGTGTTGGTTGGCGAGTACGGCCTGACCGTTTCCACGCCGGGGGACACGGGTTCACATGTCCCCAGCGTCGGCGTAGTCGAGGACCAGACCACGGAACTGGACGTCCGCCTAGGACCTGTAGGTAGCGTTACCGGCACGGCGACGTTCTCGGACATCGCAGACCCTAACCGCCCGAACGACGGCGCGGTCGTCGACGCCTATCTTCTAGGCACGCCCTTCCACGACCGGGTTGGGCCCGGCGAGACCTTCGTCCTGGAGGATGTGCCCGAGGGCACGTTCGAGCTGAGCGTGCGATCGGCCGGTTACGAGACCATCACGCAGCAACTGGAGCTGGCGGCAGGCGAGGTTCTAAGCCTGGGGGCGCCGCTCGTGCTGCAGCGCCGCGCCCCGTACGCCGTGTTCG
>CAZVCT010000036.1:12643-22975 GCA_964625655.1 uncultured bacterium | reverse complement strand
GTGAGGATGCGCTGGAACCGGTCGGAGAAGCGGTGGCTGGGCGCCTTGACGCTGCGCGCCGACTCGACGGCCCTGACGACCCGCGCCAGCGTCGTGTCTTCGGGACCCTTGGTGGTGCGGATCTCGAGCGCGCCGGAGCCGTTGATGGTGCCGGCGAACGTCTCGGAGCCGATCTCCTTGAGGACCGGCACGCTCTCGCCGGTGATGGCTGCCTGGTCGACCATGCTGGCGCCCGCCACCACCTCGCCGTCGGCCGGAAGGCGTTCGCCGGCACGCACGATCACGCGGTCGCCGATGCGCAGGTCGTTTACCGGGATCTCCTGCTCGGCGCCCTCCCTGATCACCCGCGCTACCTGGGGTGTCAGGTCGGCCAAGGCGCGGATAGCGCTACGGGCCCGGTCCATGGCCAGGTGCTCGAGGGCGTGCCCGAGCGAGAAGAGGAAGAGCAGCAACGCCCCCTCGGCCCACGCTCCGAGGGTGGCGGCGCCGAGTGCGGCGACGACCATGAGGATGTCGATGTCGAAGCGCCCCCTGGCGGCCGCCTTGATGGCGTGCCGGGTTGCCTGCCACCCGCCCGCTACGTAGGCAACCCAGTAGGACGTCAACCAGGCCACGGTGGGCGCGCTGCTGCGCTCGAGCGCGAAGCCCAGCACCAGCGCCACGCCCGCGCCGATGCTCATGAGCAGCTCGGCGGAGAGCCGGCTACGGCCCTTCGAGGCGTGTTCCTGACCTAAGCTCGCGGTCGCCATGGTGGGGACCTCCTTCGTCCCTACCCATTATATGAACAAATGCTCATGCGTTTCCACCCGCATGACGCTCGGTCTCACACCTCCTGCGCGTGCGACACGACCCCGTCCAGCATCGACCGCACGTGCTCGTCGGACAGGCGGTAGTACACGTGCCGGCCGCGCTTCTCGAAGCTCACCAGGCGAGCGCTCCGCAACACGCGCAACTGATGGCTCACCGCAGACTGCGTCATGTGCAGCGCGTCCACGATCTGGTGCACGCACACCTCGCCGGCGCGCAGCAGTAGCAGGATCCTGAGCCGCGTGGGGTCGGCGAAGCCCTTCAGCAGCGTGACCGCTTCCGCCACGACCGGCTCGGCCGGAAGCGCGGCCTCGAGCTCGGCGCTGCTGAGGGCGCACGGCTCCTCCGCACCACTGAGTTCCTGCTCCACTTGGTGCTGAAACGTCATGCCACGACTCTACGGGATGGCACCCGGGTGTACCCTCTTTCAGCGTGAGGCTTCTCCCTTTGCTCCTGGTCCTGCTGGTGGTGGGTTGCGCCACCCAGCCCCGAACGCCGCGACCCGACCCCGGACCGTCCGCCACCTACCCTGCCGAAGCGGTGGAACTGCTCGACCGCATCAACGCCGAGCGAGCCCGTGGCGCGGTGTGCGGCGGCCAGCGCTTCGGCCGCGCCGCACCCGTCCGGCTCGAGCCGCGCCTGACCCGCGCCGCGGCTCTGCACTCGGCGGACATGCACCGCAACGGCTTCATGGGCCACGCCGGCTCGGACGGCAGCACCGTGGGCGTACGCGTCACCCGGCAGGGCTACGAGTGGAGCGCGGTAGCCGAGAACGTCGCGTTCGGCTACCGCACCCCAGAAGCGGTGATGCAGGGCTGGATGGCCAGTCCCGGCCACTGCGCCGCCATCATGGGACCGACTTACTCGGAGCTCGGCGCGGCCGAGGACGGCAACTTCTGGACGCTCGTCTTCGCCGAGCCGCGCTGAGGGCTAGGTCGGCACCCGGTCCTTCTCCTGGCGGCCCCAGTGGCGGTCGATGCCGACGGCCTGGATGAACCGCTGCGTGAAGTCGTCAAGCGAGGCGCCGCCGCTCTGAGCGGCGCCCGTTCCCACCCCGTTTCCGCCAGGGGAACCGGTGCCACCGCCGGCTCCACCGCCAGCCAGCGTCACCACGCCCAGGTCGTCCATCAGGCCGCCGGGCTCGGCGAGTGACACCCCGAAGACCTGCGCGCTCCGCAGCAGGTCTACGCCCTCGCCGATGGCCCCGATCGCCTTGCAGTGCTTGAACGTGTCGTTCACGAAGCCCACCGCGTCGCCGTTCTGCTTCAGCGCCTCGACGCTCTCGCGGCCGCCCGCCACTAAGAGCGCGTCGTAGATCACGGAGGCCGTGACCACGAAGCTCTTCTTCGCGTCCGTCTGGCCGCCTTCGCCCTGCAGCGTCTTCTGGTAGCTCGAGACGATCTCGGGCCTGGCGCCCGCCGCCTCCAGGGCCTCCTTCACCGCCATCAGCGAGGCGTGGTCGTAGCCGTCCTCCGCCAGGATCGCGATCTTGCGCGCCTTGATGGTGTCGGTGCGGCGCCGCGCCTCGACCCCCACCTCGGGCGCCCGCTTGTCGACCGGCTTTGCCGCGCTCTCGGTCGGCGGCTCCACGCCGATGCCCTTCGCCACCCGCACCGCCAGGTCGTGGTCGATCTTGTTGAAGTACTCGTGCACCATGCGCTGCCGGATCTCCATCACGTCGACCTTGCCCAGCTCGAAGTGGGCGGCCTCCACCAGGTGCTGCTGCTCGGGCGGCGTGAGGGAGTGCCAGAACATCGTGGCCTGGGTGAAGTGGTCGGAGAAGCTCTCGCTGCGCTGGCGGATCTTGTGCCCTTCCACCTTCTCCATGTGGTGCACGTAGCCGCCCATGTCGGCGCCGGCGGTGACGGGGCAGCCGCCCCCCAGCGAGTTCGGCGAGTACGACACTCGCCCCTTGTTGATGGTGCGGCGGTGGTAGCCCTCGCGCTGGTTGTTGTGAACGGGCGCCAGCGGCCGGTTGATGGGGATCTCGGAGAAGTTCGGGCCGCCCAGGCGGATCAGCTGCGTATCGAGGTAGGAGAAGAGGCGCCCCTGCAGCAACGGGTCGTTGGTGAAGTCGATGCCCGGCACGACGTGTCCGGGGTGGAACGCGATCTGCTCGGTCTCGGCGAAGAAGTTGTCGGGGTTGCGGTCGAGCGTCATCTTCCCGACGATCCGTACCGGGACCTCGCTCTCGGGGATGATCTTCGTGGGGTCCAGCAGGTCGAAGTCGAACCTGTGCTCGTCCTCCTCCTCGACCACCTGGATGCCCAGCTCGAACTCGGGGTAGTCGCCGTTCTCGATCGCTTCCCAGAGGTCGCGGCGGTTGAAGTCGGGGTCGTTGCCCGCCAGCTTCTGCGCCTCGTCCCATACGAGCGTCGACACGCCCAGCACGGGCCGCCAGTGGAACTTCACGAAGCGCGACTTGCCGGCCTCGTTGATGAAGCGGAACGTGTGGACGCCGAACCCGTCCATCATCCGGTAGCTGCGGGGGATGGCTCGGTCCGACAGGACCCACATGATCATGTGCGCCGACTCGGGCATCAGCGAGATGAAGTCCCAGAACGTGTCGTGCGCCGCCGACGCCTGCGGCATCTGGTGGTGCTGCTCGGGCTTGATGGCGTGCACGAGGTCGGGGAACTTGATGGCGTCCTGGATGAAGAAGACGGGCATGTTGTTGGACACCAGGTCGTAGTTCCCCTCCTCCGTGTAGAACTTGACCGCGAAGCCGCGCGTGTCGCGCACGGTGTCGGAGGAGCCGCGGAAGCCCTGCACCGTCGAGAAGCGCGCGAACACGGGCGTCCTCACCGACGGGTCCTGCAGGAACTTCGCGCGCGTCAGCTCCGTCAGGGGCTCGTAGACCTGGAAGTAGCCGTGCGCGCCGCTGCCGCGGGCGTGGACCACGCGCTCGGGGATCCGCTCGTGGTCGAAGTGCTGCATCTTCTCGAGGAAGTGGAAGTCCTCCATGATGGTCGGGCCGCGCGGGCCCGCCTTCAGCGAGTCGTCCGTGTTGCTGACGCGCACGCCCTGGTTGGTGGTCAGGAACTCGCCCGAGCCGTCCTCGCGGTGGGCTTCGAGCTGCTCGTCCTTGCTGGTTTGGGTGGGCGCAGGGCGGTTCTTTGGGTCGTCGCTCATTCGTCTCGTGTCCTCTCTAAGGCTGGGGCGTAGGCGATATGGCGGCGATGTTCATGCCTTGGGCTTGCCAGGTAAATGGTAGAGGGCCGCGCTGGCCGCGCGCGGGGAACGTGTCACCTCGACCATGCCCGTCGCCCGGAGCGGTTTGGCCCCCGGCGCGCCGGAGTTGTACCCTGATGGAATCGGTCCGGCTGACGACGCGACCCCGGGCGTTCCCCGCGAACGGCCGCCGTCGACGTCCGCTGCTCACTATCCGCCGGCCACTGCCTTCGAAAGATCCACCGACCGTTCCCCCTGCCCGTTACGGAGTGTTCACATGACAACGCCCACCCCCAACAGCCCAGGCTCCTTGGAGCCGGCACGCGTGCCCGACCAGCGGCCCGTCGCGGCCGCCGCAGCCGGCGCCGGTGACGCTGCCCGCATCAAGCTCTCGACACAGCATCTCTCCAAGGTGTTCGGTCCCCGCTCCGAGCGCGCGCTCGAGATCCTGGACGGGGGCGGCACCAAGGCCGAGCTTCAGAAACTCGGCAACGCGGTGGGGGTGTACGACGTCTCCCTCGACATCCGCGAAGGGGAGACGTTCGTCCTGATGGGCCTCTCCGGCAGCGGCAAGTCGACACTGCTGCGCCTTTTGAACCGCCTGCACGAACCGACGGCCGGCAAGGTGCTCGTCGACGGGAACGACATCACGGCCCTGAACCGCCGGCAGCTGCTAGAGGTGCGCCGCGAGAAGTTCAGCGGCATGGTCTTCCAGCAGTTCGCCATCCTGCCGCACCGCAACGTGCTCGACAACGTCGCGTACGGCCTGGAGGTGCAGGGGATCGGCGCGGACGAACGTCGCAGGCGCGCCCGCGAAGCGACGGCGCTCGTCGGCCTGGAGGGATGGGAGAACTACTACCCCTCCGAGCTCTCGGGCGGCATGCAGCAGCGAGTCGGCCTGGCGCGCGCCCTCGCGGTCAACGCCGACATCCTGCTGATGGACGAGGCCTTCAGCGCGCTCGACCCGCTGATCCGCCGCGAGATGCAGGACGAGCTGGTGGAGCTGCAGGCCCGCGTGAACAAGACGATCGTCTTCGTCACGCACGACCTCGACGAGGCGCTCAAGCTGGGCGACCGCATCGCGATCATGAAGGACGCGCGCGTCGTGCAGGTCGGCACCGCCGAGGAGATCCTTACCGAGCCCGCCGACGAGTACGTCGAAGCGTTCGTCGAGGGGGTCGACCGCGCCAGCATCCTGACGGCGGCCAACATCATGCAGCCGGTGAAGGAGACGGCGCTTCTGCGCGACGGACCCAACACCGTGCGCACCAAGATGCGCCGGCACGGCCTCTCGGGCATCCTGATCACCGACACCGAGCGGCGCGTTCAAGGCTACGTGACCTCCGAGAGCCTGCGCGCGCAACTCGAGGACCCGAACTCGCCGCGCGACCGCATAGACCCCGCGCGCCTGGAGCCGGCGACGCTCGTCAGCCTCGACGCGCCCCTGCAGGGGATCATCGGGCTGGCGCTGGAAGCGAGCGCGCCCATCGGCGTGGTCGACGAGAGGGAGCGCCTGCGCGGCGTGGTAGTGAAGGGCGCCATCCTGGCCGCCCTGGCGCAACCGAGCGCTACGGCCAACGGTGACGGCGCGACCGAGGGGGCTGCCGATGTTTGAGTTCCGTATCCCCATCCGCGACTGGATCGAGACGGCCGTCCGTTACCTGCAGGTGCAGTACGCCGCCGTCTTCGACGGCTTCGCCGACGTCGTCGACGCCATAATCAGCGCGCTACTAAGCGGTTTCGAAGCCGTTCCTCCCCTGGTGCTGATGGCCGTCATCGTCCTGCTCGTCCTGTGGCTCGCGCGCTGGCGCCTGGCGCTCTTCTCGGCCATCGGCCTGCTCGTGGTCGAGAACATCGGTCTCTGGTCGCCGTTCCTCAACACCCTCGCGCTGGTGCTGGCCGCCCAGATACTCATCGTCATCGTCGGCCTGCCGCTGGGCATCCTGGCCGCCAGCAGCCAGACCGCAGAGCGCATCATGCGCCCGGTGCTCGACTTCATGCAGACGATGCCCGCCTTCGTCTACCTGATCCCCGCGGTGATGTTCTTCGGCATCGGCCTGGTGCCCGGCGTGGTCGCCACCTTCGTCTTCGCGTTGCCGCCCCTGGTGCGCCTCGTGAACCTGGGCATCCGACAGGTACCCGTCGACCTGATCGAGGCCGCCGACGCCTTCGGTTCAACGCGCTGGCAGAAGCTCGTGAAGGTCCAGTTCCCCGTCGCCATGCCCACGGTGCTGGCGGGCCTCAACCAGTCGATCATGCTGAACCTGTCGATGGTGGTCATCGCCTCGATGATCGGCGCGCGCGGCCTGGGTACCGAGGTGCTGCGCGGCATCCAGCGCATCAACGTCGGTCAGGGCTTCGAGGCAGGCCTGGCGGTGGTGATCCTGGCCATCATCCTCGATCGCCTGACCGCCAGCATCGGGGAACGCTCGGAGCGTAGCCGCACGAAGAAGTGACCTCGCTGTGCGGCGTTGGGCTCAGCCGTACACCAGGTAGTGGCCAGCCGGAACACGCCGCTCGAGCTCCGAGCAGCTGCCGGGCGCGGACTGCTGCCCCGGCGGCAGGTCTGGGTTCCACACGCGGCAACTGCCAGGAGGCGGGAAGTGGCCGGGTGGGATACGGAAGCTGCTGCCGTCGGGGCGCGTCACTTCGAGCGCGCCACCCTGCCGCGGCGACGGGACGCGCACGAAGTCGACGACCCCGCTGTTCTGCGGACGCACCACCACGGGCCTCGGGTCCCCCGGGGTCTCGATGGTGATCTGCGGGAAGCAGGCGCCGAGCAGGAGCGTGAGCGCTGCGAGCGCCATCAGCGCCAAGGCGCGGCTCGGAAGGTGAACGCGGCTCTGGTTCATGCCGGGAGCATACGGCGCGCGGCTTCCAGCGCCGTGTGCGGAAGCCGGCTCTTGCGTCCCGGAGCCAACTTTCGCGCGCTTACGCTTCCTTAACCAGGGTTGGCAGCGCCTGAACATCCATGCTACGGTCGAAGGCGGCCGCGCTGTGGTCAAGTGTACGTAAGGCGCAAGTATTTGTGCCGTAGGGCGAACGTGTCGCCCTTCCATCTTCGATTCGCACTCCTGTTTGGAGGAACATTTGTGAAGCGCCTGATTATCGCGCTAACTGCAGTCCTGGCGATCGGTATCGCCAGCGCGCAAGACCGCACCATCGAACTCGGCTACGTCCTGTGGGACTCCGAGATCGCCTCGACCCACGTGGTCGCCGCCGTCCTGATGGACGAGCTCGGCTACGACGTCGAGCTCACCTCCGTCGACGCCGGCCCCATGTTCACGGGCCTCTCGCAGGGTGACTTCGACGCCATCGTCGCCGCTTGGCTCCCCGCCACCCACGAGGCGTACATGGAGCAGTTCGGCGACCAGCTCGTCGACCTGGGCCCCAACCTCGACGGCGCCGACATCGGCTGGGCCGTGCCCGCCTACGTCGAGGTCGACAGCATCGCCGACCTCAACCAGTACGCTGACGAGTTCGACGGCGAGATCATCGGCATCGACCCCGGCGCCGGCCTCATGCGCGCCTCCGACGCCGCCTTCGACACCTACGACCTCAGCAACTTCGTGCTGATCGACGGCTCCGACGCCGCCATGGCCGCCGCGCTCGACCGCGCCATCACGCGCAACGAGCCGATCGTCGTAACCAGCTGGCGCCCCCACTGGATGTGGGCCGCCTACGACCTCAAGTACCTCGAGGATCCCGAAGGCGTCTTCGGCGACGCCGAGCAGATCCACACGCTGATCAGCCAGGACTTCGAGCAGAACGGTCCGGCCGACGCCATCGCCTTCCTCGACGCGTTCAACTGGACCGGCGAAGACATGGGCGCCGTCATGCTCAAGGTCCTGGACGGCATGGAGCCCCTGGACGCCGCCCGCGAATGGATCTCGGAGAACCCCGAGCTCGTCCAGAGCTGGCTCGGCAACTGAGCTGATCGCCTAGACGCCCACGCGGAGCGGCACGCTGCTTCACGTCGGTAGTTCAATGGACCACGCGCGAAGGAGGAGCGCACCCGCAATGGGTGCGCTCCTCCTCCTTGGGTGCGGTACGCGGTACTGAACCTGGCGAAAATCCACCACTTGGTGGTGTAATTTCCACCACGACGTGGCGAGATGCTACTAGGGTGGCTCCGAGAAGATGGCGACGACGACGGTCTCGGTAGGCGCCCTCAGGCCAGCGCTTCGAGGGCCTTGTCCAGCCCCGCGAAGCCGACCTCCAGGTCCTCCTTGGCGATGTTCAGGGGCGGCGTTACCAGCACCACGTTGTAGCGGCCGAACGCGTAGACGCCGTTCGCGCGCAGCGCGCCCAACAGCTTGGCCATGGGCGAGTTGTCGCCGCCGTACCAGGGCACGAGCGGCTCCTTGGTGTCGCGGTCCTTCACGAGTTCGATCGTGTAGAACGCGCCGATACCGCGCACGTCGCCGATGACGGCGTGCTTCTCCTGAAGCTTCGTCAGGCCCGCCTTCAGCAGCGGGTCGAGCTCGCGCGCGCGCTCGAACAGGCCCTCTTCCCGTAACGCGGTGACCGTGGCCAGCCCGGCAGCCATCGACATGGGGTGCCCGGCGTACGTGTGGCCGCACATCAGCGCCACGTCGTCGAAGTGCGAGGCCAGCTCCTCGCGCACCATCACTCCGCCCAGCGGCACGTAGGCCGACGAGGCGCCTTTCGCGAACGTGATCATGTCGGGCACGACGTCGAAGCGCGTGGCGGCGAAGCGGTCGCCGACGCGCCCGAAGCCCGTCATCACCTCGTCGAAGACGAGCACGATGCCGTGCCGCTCCGTTATGCGCCGCACGCCGGCCAGGTAGCCCTCGGGGTAGACGATCACGCCGTTGCTGCCGACCACAGGCTCGAGCACCAACGCGGCCACGTTCTTGGGGCCTTCGAAGGCGATCACCTGCTCGAGGTGGTCGAGGGCGCGCTGCGTCTCGACGGCCGGGTCGTCGGTGAAGAAGGGGCTGCGGTACGGGTAGGGCGCGAAGAAGTGCACCACGCCGGCCATGCCGGGCTCGTTGGTCCAGCGCCGGTCCTCGCCGGTCAGGCTGCCCGCCCCGGGTCCGGAGCCGTGGAACGAGCGGTAGGTGGCCAGCACCTTACGGCGGCCGGTGATGATGCGGGCCATCTTGACGGCGTCCTCGTTGGCTTCTCCGCCGCCCGTCGTGAAGAAGGTGCGCGCGCCGCCCTTCCAGGGGCCGATCTCCGACAGCAGCGTGGCGAAGTCGGAGCGGGCGTCGTGCGGCAGGGAAGGGGGGAGGTAGGCGAGCTTCGCGGCCTGCTCCTGGATCGCCTTGACCACGGCGGGGTGCCCGTGGCCCAGGTTCGTCGACACCAGCCCGGCCGAGAAGTCGAGGTAGCGCTTGCCGTCCTCGTCGATGAGGTACGACCCCTCGCCCCGCACGAAGGTCGGCCCGCCCACGGCGGACTGCTTGCTCCAGGGCGTGAGAACGTGCTTATGGGAACGGGTGGTGGCTGCCAAGGACATCTGCTACCTCCTCGAACGTCGTGCCCCGCGAACGGGGCACCCTGCGTTTCTGCTTGAGGAAGAGCCTACCGCATCGCGCCGGCCCAACGATTGCGGAGAGTCGTACATACGTGCCCATGGGCGGCATGCTCTCCTTGAGGTTGGGGGAAACCCCTTTATACAAGGCCCGCTGCTATCCCCCCTGGCAGCGGGCCTTGCCTTACCTGAAGGCCTTGAACGCCTACCCCTTGCGCGACCGCCTGACCTTCCGGGTCGAAGCGGTGCCAGATGCGCCTCGTGCGGTGCTGCTTCCACCATTGCGCGTGCCCCCGGCAGGTTGCTGGTCGAACAGGCCGCCCTGCGGGAAGAGCGTCTCGAACTCTTCGTCCAGGTTCAGCAGCTCGAAGGGGACGGCCTTGCCCTCCTCCGAACGCTGGCGTTCGAAGCGTCCTTCGGGCTTGCGGCGACGCCGGTACTCGACGATCAGGACGTGCCTCTCGGGTAGCGGTTCGATGGTCAGCCGGACGGTCGAACCGGTGCTTTCCAGCGTGCGTTCGACGGTCACGGCGTGCGGGTTGGGTTTGGTTACGGCTCTGCTCATCATCAGCTTCGTCCGGCCGGCGTGGCGCTGCGCTCAGCGTTCCTGCCAGCACCTGCCACTATCCGGCCATCGGCCATCACAACACGCTGCAGCACGGCTCGGCGGCGTCCGGGCGACGGTGGGGGCCTGTACCAGTGCTCACCGGCGCGAACCCGGCGTCCCTCTATACCTAGGGTCAGCGATCACCGCTCGAGTGATCACCTGGAAAGCGATCGATCCTCCGGAGGTGCGGCATGTCCAACCAGATCCCCCTCGACGCCAAGGCTCAGGCCGACCATGTGGAGGACGG
>CAZVCT010000036.1:10045-12543 GCA_964625655.1 uncultured bacterium | reverse complement strand
CCCGCCGAGCGTCCCTTCCTGGACGGCACCTCTTCGTACCCGGCACCCGACCCCAGCGTGGGTGGCGGCATGATGGCCCGCGCCGCCAGCCTCTACCCGCGCGGCCCCATCGACGTCCGTGCCTACCTGCACGACCTGGGCGAAGGCGGCGAGGTGCAGCCGATGCCGGGCTGGCAGTGGCTGCACACGCCGGGCCATACGCCCGGCCACGTCTCGCTGTGGCGCCCCGCCGACCGCACGCTCATCACGGGCGACGCCTTCATCACCACGAACCAGGAGTCCGCCTACGACGTCATGCGCCAGAAGCCCGAGATGCACGGGCCGCCGCAGTACTACACGCCCGACTGGGCCAGCGCGCGCCGCTCGGTTCAGCAGCTGGCCGAGCTGGAGCCCGAGGTAGCGATAACGATGCACGGCCTCGCGTTCCGCGGGCCGGAGATGCGCGCAGCGCTGACCGCGCTGGCGCGGAACTTCGACCAGGTGGCGGTACCCGAGAACGCGCGTTAGTACGGCCGCCTACTGCCCGCGCGCCCGCTTCCAATCGACATGGGGCACGAGGTCTGCGACCACGGCCTCGAGGCCCGCGCGGTCCTCGTCGTCGAAGCTCGCCAGCGCGGCGGAGTCCAGGTCCAGGACCGCCACCACCTCGTCGTCTACGACCACCGGCACGACGATCTCGGAGCGCGAGCGCACGTCGCAGGCGATGTGGCCGGGGAAGGCGTGAACGTCCTCGACGACCACCGTCTGGCGCGTGGCGGCGGCCGTGCCGCACACGCCGCGGCCCATGCGGATGCGTACGCACGCCGGGCGGCCCTGGAACGGGCCCAGCACGAGCTCGTCGCCGCGCACGAGGTAGAAGCCCGCCCAGTTCAGGTTCGGCAGCCAGGCGAAGATCTCGGCCGAGGCGTTCGCCAGGTTGGCGAGCCAGTCGCTCTCGTGCTCCACGAGCGCCTTCACGCGCTGGCGCAACTCGGCGTAACGCTCGCGCTTCGGTGCGTCCAGGGACAGGTCGAGGTAGTCGAGGGTCGGCTCGTGAGTGTCGGGAGAAGCGTGGTCCACGCCCGACTCTAGCGCCGTTCGCGGCCTGGGGCCAGGCGGCCGGTTACCTTGGGCCGCGCTGTGTACCTTCGCGCCGTGTACCTACGCCCCGGAACGGGCGACCCGCCTGTAGCGAGTCGTTTAGAATCGTCCCTAGTGCCGGCAAGCGAGAAGATAGAACGCAGGGGGGCCTACGTCGTGCCTGACGACGAGGGCTTCCTACCCAGCGGCAGCGGTGTCGTTCGGATGGAGAGCCCGTGGGCTGACGCCATCGAGCAGGTGGTCGAGCGGTTCCGCTCGGAGCTGGGCGATTCCCTTCACAGCTTCTACGTGCGCGGCTCCGTGGCGAGCGGCGCGGCCGTCGAGGGCGTGTCCGACCTGGACACCTTCGCCGTCCTGGCGCCGGACGGACGCGAGATCGACCCCGTTCGCTTCGACCAGTGCACGAAGTCCCTTAACGCGAGCATCACCGCGCGGTACCCGGTCACGCGCGTCGAGTTCGACCTGGTGCCCTACGCCACGGTCACCGAGGGGCGCGGCTTCTACGCCTTCGCCCTCAAGACCGAATCGGCGTGCGTGTACGGCACCGACCTTTCGGACGTAGTGGCGCCGTTCCGCTTAGGCCCCGAGGTGGCGTTCCAGACGCGGTTCTTCCGCAAGCACCTCGAGACGTTCCGGCGCGAGTACCCGAACGAGCCCGAGGAGGACAAGGCCGAGTTCGTGTCGTGGCTCGCCCGGCGCTTCCTGCGCTTGGGCATGGAGCTCGTGATGGAGGACGAAGGGCGCTACAGCCGCGACCTCTGGCCTTCCTACGAGAGCTTCTCCGCCTGGTACCCGGTCGAGGCGGGCTCGATGCTGCGCGCATTGGAGCTGGCGGTCGACCCAAAGACGACCGATGCCAACGTGCGCTTCATGCTCGAGTTCGGCGAGTGGCTGGCCGAGCGAGCCGAGCGGAAGCTGGCCGAGTGGGACGAAGCGGAGAAGGTTCCCGGCCACGTGGCCGGATGACGCGAGGCGAGGGTCAGGTGCTGCGCTTTGCTCCAGCCGCGCGACGATCGAGTTGACCGGCTAGTTTAACCCGGGTAATAATGCCGGGGTGAACGACGACCGTACCTACACCACCTTCGCCGGCGACCTACGGGTCGTGACAGGTGATCTGGAAGAGATTCTGCGTGCTACGAAGGCGCACCTCGACGAGCACCCCGAGTCGAGCCTCGTCATCTTCGACGACCAGACGGGACGCCAGGTGGACTTCGACATGCGCGGCTCGCCCGATGACGTCGTGGCCCGCGCGTTGCCCCGCCCCGCCCCGCGCGGCCCGGGCCGCCCCCGCCTCGGCGTCATATCGCGCGAGGTCACGCTGCTGCCGCGGCACTGGGAGTGGTTGGCGGAGCAGCCCAGCGGCGCCTCCGCCACCCTCAGGCGCCTTGTCGACGAGGCGCGCCGCTCCGAGGGTGGCC
>CAZVCT010000036.1:0-9945 GCA_964625655.1 uncultured bacterium | reverse complement strand
GCCTCCGCCACCCTCAGGCGCCTTGTCGACGAGGCGCGCCGCTCCGAGGGTGGCCACGAGCTGGCCAAGCGCGCCGCCGCCGCCACGGGGCGCGCCATGACCGTGCTGGCTGGCGACAGGCAAGGGTTCGAGGAGGCCTACCGGGCGCTCGATGCCGGCGACGCCGAACGGTTCGAGGAGCTCACAAGCGACTGGCCGGAAGACGTCCGGACCTACCTAGCCGAACTGGCGGCACCCGCCTTCGGACGCTGACGACAGCTGTCGGAACCTCAGCCCTTGCGCTCGGCCTGCTCCTGGAGCAGGCGTTTGGCGCCATCCTGGTCGAGCGGCACCGAGAAGAGGTCGCCCTGCGCGTAGGTGCACCCTAGTTCCAGCAGCTGCTGCCTCTGCGCCTCGTCGGTGACGCCCTTCGCGATCACGTCGAGCTTCAGGCTCTCGGCCATCGCCGTGATCGCCCGGATCAGTTCGATGCTCTTGGGGTCGGTATTGAGGCTGGCCACGAGGTTCTGGTCGATCTTGATGGCGCCGACGTTGAAGCGCTGCAGGCTGTAAAGCGAGTGGTGGCCGCTGCCGAAGTTGTCGAGGTGCAGCCTCACGCCCTGACTCACGATCTTCAGGAGCGCCGCGTTCGCCTCGTCGGTGGCGTCGTGCAGCGTCCCTTCCGACAGCTCGATCGCGGTCCTGCCGGCGTCCGCCCCCATCTCCTCGAGCGTCTGTAGGATCGCCTGCTCGGGCTTGGGCGAGAGGAAGTGCCTCGCGTTGAAGTTGAGGCTCAGCACGAGTTCGGGGTCGAAGCGCTCGCGCCATTCGTTCGCGGCCTCGCACGCCTGGCGCCATACGAGCTGGTCGATGTCGCGGCCGATGCCCATCTCGGTGGCCGTCTGCAGGAAGTCGCGCGGGATCAGCAGGCCACGCTCGGGATGCTCCCAGCGCACCAGCGCCTCGAACCCCACCACACTGGCGTCGTCCAGCCGGTGGATCGGGCCGTAGAGCACCGTGAACTGGTTCAGGGCGAGCGCCTGCCACAGGCCGTTCTCGAGTTCCAGGGCTGCAAGCGCCTCGTTGCGCATGCGCTGGTCGAAGACGCGGTGGCGGGCACGCCCCGCCTCCTTGGCCGCGTACATGGCGGTGTCGGCGTCGCGCAGCACGTCGTCGGCGTTGGTGTAGCCCACGAGCGAAGGCACGATGCCGACGCTGGCGCTCGTGAAGATCTGGCGCTCGTCCACCGCCAGCGGCTCGGTGAACGTCTTCCTTATGCGCTGGGCGAGGTCGACGGCGCGGTCGGGCGAGTCGAGGTGGTCCATGAGGATCACGAACTCGTCGCCGCCCAGGCGCGCGACCGTGTCTTCCGGCCGCACGATGTTCGAGATCGTCTCGGCGATGGCGATGAGCATGGCGTCGCCCACTGCATGGCCCAGCGAGTCGTTGACGATCTTGAAGCGGTCGAAGTCCAGGTAGAGGAGGGCAGCGTCCCTGTCGGGATCCCTGAGCCGCCGCTGCAGCACCTGTTCCAGCCGGTCCAGCAGCAGCGTACGGTTAGGCAGACCGGTCAGTACATCGTGCAGGGCGTCGTATAGGAGGCGCGCGTTGAGGCGCGTCAGCTCCTCTTCCTTCTCGCGGAGGTCTTCCTCGCGTGCGGACTGCACGCTGATGTCGTCAAAGGTGGCGATGGCGAAGATCACGCGCCCGAAATCGTCCCTGACGGGCGTGGCGCTGACGGAGAACGGGATGCGGGTGCCGTCGGGACGCCGGTAGACGACCTCTTCCTGCCGCACCGCCTCGCCCTTCAGGGCCCGTAGCATCGGCAGTTCCGCAGGGGTGTACGGGATGCCGTCCGGCCGCTCGGCCCCCATCGCGTCGACGATCGCGGACTCCAGGTCCGTGACCGTGGTCTGCGACATGAAGCGCTCGGCTTCCTTGTTCTGCAGGAAGATCGCTCCCGACGGCGCCTCCACCACGACGAGGCCGATGCCCAGGTGCTGGATGAGGGTGTCCAGCAGCAACCGCTTGCGGTGGACGCGTCCGCGCAGGGCGCCGACGTCCGCCTCCTCGTCCAACAGCGGCTCGTGGACGATGACGATCATCCCGCCGCCAGCCACCGCACGGGCGTCCTCGGCCCGTGGCTCCTCGACCGGAAGCTCGAGCGCGGCAACTCCGCGACCGTGATCGTCGTAGGCGAAGACGGCGGGGTCGACCAACGAGCGTTGCTCCAGCCGGTCCAGCAGAAGCGGCCCGAGGCCGATCGGGCCCACGAACGGCGCCACGGAGAGCAGGTCTTCGCCTATCGTCACTTCGGGCTCGTAGCCGTAAAGCTGCATCGCGCGCCGGTTCCAGCCGCGAACCCGGCGCGAGCCGTCGGTGATGATGACAGGATCGGGCATGGCGTCCAGCAAGCCCCAGGCCCAGGCGTCGCTCTCTCCGGGAGAGAGCGTCTGGGGAAGGTCGCGACGGGAAGGAAGTCGGTGGGGGCTCATAGGTTGGCTAATCCTACGCCCAAACCCGTTCCACCAGGAAGCTTGCGGCGACAAGTTACGAACGGCCCGTAGGCAGGACGGGCCGCCGTCTGCGCGTGCTAGGTCCTCGGTGGTGGCGCCGCCACCGCACTTGCCGTGTGCAGCTTCACCGGCGCGCGTCTCGCCCAGGCCCGCCTGCCCGTAGCGAAGAGCAGGACGATGACCAGCAGTTCGGCCGCGTCGCCTCCGTAGTACATGAGCTGCGCCGCCTCCAGCACCACGGCTCGGTCCTGACCCGTGCCCGCCGGAAGGGCGTGCGCGTACATCAGCTTCGACAGGGTGGCGTGCAGGCCCGTCGCTACCAGCAGCATCGCCAGGCGCGCCCCGAAGCTGGCCCGGAAGGGGGACGGGTCCTGCGCCAGCGCGACGTGCGTGAACAGGCAACCGGCCGCCAGCACGTGCAGGTGCAGCAGCCAGTGCAGCACCGGGTCGTGCGAGACGGCGGCGTACAGAGGCGTCAGGTAGAGCAGGTAGAGCGCGCCGACGTTCAGCAACAGCGCCGTGACCGGGGAAGCGAGCAGGCGCATGGGCGGCGCGTGGAGCAGTCGCACGAGGCGGCGCGCGCCGCCCCTGCCGATGCCGCGCAGCAGGAGCGTGCCGGGACGAGCCATGATCAGCGGCACCGGCGCGAACATCCCCAACAGCAGGTGCTGCCACGTGTGTGTGCGCAGGTCGTGGTGCCCCCGCTCCATGATCCCCGGCGACACGGCTGCCGCCACCAGCACACAGCCCAGCGCCCAGGCCATCGCCCGCCACGGCGGCCAGGCGCGCCCATGGCGCCACTGGCGCAGAGCCAGTGCCCAGTAACCAGCCAGCAGCAGAACCGGGAACAGGAGCGGGACGTAAGCGCCCACTATCGGCCCCGACTCAGACAGCCACGGCTGCCTCGCGCCGCGCCCGCGCACTGCGCCACCAGAGCAGCCCGGTGGCCAGCAGGACGAGCGCCGCAGCGTTCCAGGCGACGTCGTAAGGCACCAGGTCTACGCCGTAGCGGATCTGATGCAGGCGCAGCACCTTGTGGTTCACGAGCCCGTCGAAGAGCTGGAACGCCCCGGCGCCCAGCAGCAGTGCGCTCCAGAAGTGATGGGGAGCGTAGCTGCGCCGCTTCAGGAGGTCGGCGATGATGAACATCCCAGCCACGATGGCCACCAGCTCGGCTGCGTGCAGCAGCCCGTCGCTGAACAGCGCCGCCGTCGGCGTCGAGCGGTCGTAGAAGTGGTGCCACGACAGCAGCTGGTGGAACACGATCTCGTCCACCGCTGCCATGGAGCCAGCCCCGATAAGGAGGCCAGCCAGAAGCGACCTGCGCGGCTCCAGCCGCGTCCCCGTCGTGCCATCCTCCCGGTGCGCTCCCATGCCCAACTCTAGACGGCCAGCCGGCGGGCTCCCGTGCCGCTGAACAGTGGCCCATGAGCGCAGACCGCGAGGCCTCCGGCTGCTAGAATCGCGCTCGCAACTCCTACTTCCTACCGTCCCGCGTGTCACTAAAGAGGTGGCCATGGCTTACGCAGACAGCGCTGTAGAGCATGTCGGCGCTCCCACCGGGGCGGACCGGCCCACCGCGTCGATCCGCACGCCCGACCAGCGGCTACGCGTGTTCGTCAGCAGCACCCTCGGCGAGTTGGCAGACGAGCGCGCCGCCGTGCGCCGGGCGATCGGCAACCTGAGGCTGGCACCAGTCCTCTTCGAGCTGGGAGCGCGCCCCTACCCGCCCCGCGAGCTCTACCGCGCCTACCTCGAGCAGAGCCACATCTTCGTCGGCATCTACTGGCAGCGCTACGGCTGGGTGGCGCCCGGCATGAGCGTCTCAGGGTTGGAAGACGAGTACCGCCTCAGCGGCGACCGCCCCAAGCTCATCTACGTCAAGACCCCCGCCCCCGAGCGCGAGGAGCGCCTCGAGGAGCTGCTGGAGCTGGTCCGCGCCGACGACCAGGCGTCCTACAAGCCGTTCTCGTCCCCCGAAGAGCTGCGGGAGCTGGTCGAGAACGACCTGGCCGTGCTGCTCACCGAGCGGTTCGAGCGCTCGGGCGCCGGGGGCTTCGTCGCGGCCGACCGCGCCGTCCCGCAGCTACCGTTGCCCGCCACCCCGCTCGTCGGCCGCGAGCGCGAGATCTCCGAGCTGTGCACCTTGCTGGGCAGGGGGGAGGTGCGCCTCGTGACGCTGGTCGGCCCGGGCGGCATAGGCAAGAGCCGCCTCGCCTTGGCGCTCGCCGAGCGGACGCGCGACAGGTACCCGGACGGCGTCTACTTCGTGCCCCTCGCGCCCGTTCGCGAGCCGGACTTCCTGCCTGGCGCGCTCGTCCGCGCCCTGGGGATCAACGTCAACGCCGGCGTGCCGCTGCTCGACAGCATCAAGGGCTTCCTGCGCGGCAAGCACACGCTGCTCGTCCTCGACAACTTCGAGCAGATCCTCGACGCGGCGCCGGTCGTGGCCGAACTGCTCAGCGACGCGCCCGAGCTCGAGGTGCTCGTCACGAGCCGCGCCGTCCTCAAGATCTCGTCCGAGCACGAGTACGCCGTGCAGCCCCTCCCGCTGCCGGCCACCGACGACCACGCCTCGCTGGAGGCGCTGGCCGCGAACGACGCCGTCAACCTCTTCGTCACCCGCGCCCGCGCGGTGAAGCCCGACTTCGAGCTGACCGAGGAGAACCGCAACGCCGTCATCGAGATCTGCCGGCGGCTCGAGGGCCTGCCGCTCGCCATCGAGCTGGCGGCCGCGCGCGTGAAGTTCCTGCCGCCCGCGGCGCTGCTGAGGCGCCTGGACAAGCGCCTCGACCTGCTCACGGGCGGCGCCCGCGACCTGCCCGACCGGCAGCGCACCCTGCGCGCCACCCTCGATTGGAGCTTCGCCCTGCTCACGCCCCTCGAGCGTCAGGTCTTCACCCGCCTGAGCCTCTTCGTGGGCGGCTTCCGACTCGGCGGCGCCGAGGCGGTCGCCAAGGACCTCGACGTCGACGTGGTCGAGGTGCTCTTCTCGCTGGCCGACAAGAGCCTCCTACGCCACCAGTTCGAAGAGGACGAGCCGCGCTTCTCGATGCTGGAGATCGTGCGCGAGTACGCGCGCGAGAAGCTGCACGAGCTGGAGGACACGACGGTGCCGGCGCGCAACCACCGCGACCACTTCGTGGAGTTCACCAGGCTTGCCGACGGAGGGCTGCTCGGCAAGGACCAGGCGCGTTGGCTGGGGCTCGTGGAGCGCGAGCAGGCGAACATCCGCGCGCTCCTGCGGCGCGCGCTCATGCACGACGAGGCAGCGCCCGTCGTGGAGGTCGGCTGGAACCTGTGGCGCTACTGGTGGATCCGCGGGCACCACGCCGAAGGGCGCCGCTGGATGGAAGGCGCCCTGCGACGCGTCGAGGACCTGCCGCCGGAGAAGCAGGTACAGGCCTACTTCGTCGCCGCGGCGATGGCGATCGCGCAAGGCGACCTGCAGGCCGCCGGCCCGTGGGTGACCTCGTGTATCGACCTCGCCCGCGCCACGGGCAACCGGTTCGCCGAAGGCGTGGGGCTCCTGGGCGCCGGCCTCATCGCGCTCTACACGCAAGACCTCCCGGCTGCAGGGCAGCACCTGGGCGACGCGCTCGAGATCTTCCGCCAGGAGAACGACTGGTGGGGCACGGCGCACGTGCTGCACTACCTCTGGCGCTACGAAGCCGTGCAGGGCAGGGGCGTGGACGAGATCGGCAAGCTGCGCGAGAGCGTCGACCTCTTCCGCGCCAACGGCGACAAGAGCGGCCAGGTGCTCGTGCTGCACGACCTGGCCATGACCACGCTCGGAGCCGGTGACGTGGGCGAGGCGCTCAGGCTGCTGGACGAGGGCTCCAGGGACTCGCTGGAGCTGCGCAACCGCTGGTACCTCGCCTACTGCTTCGAGGCGCTCGGCTGCGTGGCCATCACCGTCGGCGACCTGTCATCCGGGGCGCGCTACTTCGGCTTGGCCGACCGGCTGCGTGACGAGGTGCAGACGCCCCGCGCGCCTTTCGACATGATCCTCTACGCCCCGTACCTGGAGGCGCTCGAGCAGAGCCTCGAGGCCACGGAACTGGCCGCCCACCGGGAAGCCGGCCGCGCCTGGAGCGTCGACCAGGCGCTGGCCAGCCGGCCACTCGCTACGCCGGAGGGTCGGGCAGCCTAGCAGCGAACCTGCGTTGCGATGTCAGCAGTCCGCGAGGAGTTCTGCCACCAAGGAGCCAGGGTCCGTGCGCCAGCCGTACCTGCGCCAGGCGGCTTCATCACCGCCGGCGCGGCGCGCCTCGGCGCGTGTCAGCAACGCCTTCCACAACGCCCAGCCGCGCCCGCGAGCCCAGGTATCCGAGTCCAGCCCGAGGCCGGCCCGGAACTCGGATCGGCTCGGCCCTTCCAGCAGCGTCCATGCGATCGCCAGGTCGCAGGCGGGGTCGCCGACCGCCATGCAGCCGAAGTCGATGACTCCTGCCAGCCTTCCGTCCACGACCAGGAGGTTCGCGGCCGTAACGTCGCCATGCACCCATACCGGCTCCCGCGACCAGCGTGAGGCCAGCGCCTCTTCCCATACGGCGGTCGCCGCCTGCGGGTCGAACTCGTCGGCCAGTTCCTCGATGAGCGCACGGGTTTGCGCGTCGTAGACGGAGAGCGAGCCGCCGCGGAAGAAGCTGTGCTCGCCGGCGGGCGGCCCAGCCGTGGCGCCCAAGGCGTGAAAGGACGACAGGAACGCGGCGAGGTCTGCCGCGAAGCGGGTCAGGTCGGAGATCCTCCCCAGGCTGGCCGGCGCGCCTGCCAGCCAGCGGTACACCGACCAAGGGCGAGGGAAGCCGCAGCCCGGCTCGCCGCGCGCCAGCGGCTGCGGGATGGGTAGCGGCAACCCGGCGGCGAGGGCCGGCAGCCAGCGTTGCTCCTTGCCGACCTGCGGCGCGTAGGCATCCGCGCTCGGCAGGCGCACCGACATGTCGTCGCCCAGCCGGAACGTGTGGTTGTCCCAGCCGTCGCGCGCTACCGGTTCGGCCTCCAGGTGCGCCCACTGCGGGAACTGGCTCTGCACGAGGCAGCGCACGACGTCGGTAGCGAGGCGGGGCTTCGTCATCCGCTGGACTCTAGCGCTCGGCGGGCACCGCGAGAGCCTGCCGCCGCCCCCACCCGAACTCACCGGGAGCGCAGGAGTACTCCGTCCATAAGGTCCACGAAGCGCTCGATGCTCTCGCCTTTCAGCGCCAGGGGTAGCAACTGAAAGCACGTCTGGCCCACACTCGGGCATGGCAAACGGAACCGATCAGGCACGCACGGAGCAGTTGGGAACCTTGAAGTCGCGGCTGGTGTTGACGGCGTACGAGGAGCCGGCCACGCCGAGCGAGGTGGCGCGAGCCCTGCGCATGCCGGCCAACACGGTGCACTACTGGACGCGCAAGCTCGAAGAAGGCGGTCTGCTCGAGGAGGTCGACCGGGATGGGCGCAGCCGCCGGTTCCGTACTACGCCCGCTGCGGCCGCTGCCGCCAGCTCGGGGTCTGGCGTCGACTTCGCACGGAAGATCATGGCGACCCTGGGCCAGCTCGTGACGGACGAGGTGGAAGCGCGCGAGCTACGCGGCGAGGACGACAGCCAGCTTCCTGGCGTGGAGATGCTCGAGGTGGACGACCTCGCCTCACATTCGGTCGGTGCGCTCTTCGAGAGGTTCCAGGGGAAGATCGCCGCCGCCCAGGCCGGGGCGGACGAGGAGGCGTACACCATCGCTCTCGTGGTCACGCCGGGCCGGGTCAGCGAGCGCTTCTGACGAACGGCGGCCCGACGACCCTGGCGATATAGCTCCAAGGAAGGGCCGCGCGAGGCGTGAAGCCTGGCGCGGCCAGCCGGCCGCTCGCCCTTGGAGGGGCAAGCGGCCGGTCGGGGTAGTCGGCGACCTAGCGTGCAGCTTCAGCCGGCCGACGTTTGGCGGAAAGCCTGAGGGTCAGCGGAACGTGACGTCGTCCAGCTGGAACTCGAACTCGCCGGGCTCGATCGCCGAGAAGATCACGGCCATCAGGCCCGAGACGTCGCAGCCTCCCACGGTGCTCAGGTCGACGCTGACCTCGGTCCACTCTTCGGAGAGGTCGAAGCGATGCTCGGGCGGCGTCTGCCCCGTGTTCTGGCAGAAGAGCTGGATGCGGTACTCGCCAGGGGTGCCCTTGGCGGCGAATACGAGCTCCGGATGGCTGGACAGATCGGTCGGGCCGAACGGCTGCGCCCCGGGCATGAACATCGTGCCGCTCCAGGGGAACATGAACGCCTCACCCACGGTGCCACTCACCTTCAGGGAGTACCCGCTGTCGCCAGCGCCGCCCTCCACCACTTCGATGGCGGCCTGCGAGTTGCCTCCCGCCTGCACGTCGGTGGTGGGCATCCAGGGGGTGCCGAAGGCGACGCTGGCGTCGCCCGCTTCGAAGTCGCTTACCAGCACCGGACCTTCGCCCTCGAAATGGCTGGCCTGCGCCTGCGACTGCTGCCGCGCCCGCTCCTGCGCTGCTGCAAGCTCGGCGCGGTACGCCTCACGGTCGGCGGGCACGCCGGCCTTGTAGACGGCGACGATGTTGCGCGTGTCCGTGACGTCCTGGGTGGGGTCGCCCTCCACCAGCAGCAGGTCTGCGGGCATGCCTTCGGCGATGCGACCGCGGCCCTCGAGGCCGAACGTGTCGGCCGTTAGTGCGGTGGCTGCCGTCAACGCCTCGGTCGGAGACAGGCCGGCGTTCACCAGCAGCTCGAGCTCGCCGTGCATGCTGGCGCCGAAGGCGGTGCCGGGGTTGGGCGCGTCCGTGCCGGCCAGGACGCGAACGCCCGCCTCGTGCAGCATGCGGATGCCCTCGCGGGCGTTCGAGTACGCCAGCAGCGGGTAGTCGGCGAAGGGGTTCGCGAGGCTCTGCATGTCGGAAGGCGACAGGAACGGCGCGATGCGCTCGTCGGCCGTGATGTCGACCTCGAGCGGGTCGCTCACTCCGACGGTCTGGAAGACCGACAGGGTGGGGATGACGAAGACGTCGCCCGCTACCATCGCGTCGATCAGTTCCTGGCTCGGCAGAGCATCCGAGAACATGTGGCCGAGCCCGTCGGTGCCCGCCTGCACGGCCATCTCGGCCGCCTCCAGGGTCTGGACGTGGGTGATGGCCAGCAGCCCCTGAGCGTGGGCCGCCTCGATCACGGCGCGCACGATCTCGTCATCAAGCGCCGGGCTCGTGAAGCCCATCTCCTCGCCCGTCTCGATGATCACCTTGATGTAGTCGGCGCCGCCCGCCACGCGGTCGGCCACCCAACCTTCGGCCTGCGCCGGGTCGGTGAGTGCGGCGACGTCGACACCGAACTGGGTGCCGTGCCCACCCGGCGCCGTGGCCAGCGTGCCGGCCGAGAACAGGTCGGCGCGGTAGGCGGCTTCGCCAGCGGCCTGCTCGGCGCGCATCTGCGCCGCGAACCGTTCGTCCGTGAACATGTCGA
>CAZVCT010000035.1:20146-23137 GCA_964625655.1 uncultured bacterium | reverse complement strand
GGCGGCGGCATCTACACCAAGGCCGCCGACGTCGGCGCCGACCTGGTGGGCAAGGTCGAGGCGGGCATCCCCGAGGACGACCCGCGCAACCCCGCCGTCATCGCCGACAACGTGGGCGACAACGTGGGCGACTGCGCCGGCATGGGCGCCGACCTCTTCGAGACGTACGCCGTGACGGCCATCGGCGCCGTCTTCCTGGGCTACCTGCTGCCGGGCACGGGCGACATCACCAACCTCGTGCTCTACCCCCTCGTGCTGGGCGCCATCGCCATCGTGGCCAGCATCGTCGGCGTCGGCTTCGTGCGCCTGCCAGAAGGCTCCACCAACATCATGGGCGCGCTCTACAAGGGCGTCTTCGTCAGCGCCGGCATCAGCCTCGTGGGCTTCGCCGTCGCCACCTACCTCATGTTCAACGGCTTCGACTTCACCGTCCTGGGCCGCGACATGGGCTGGGGTGCCGTCTTCGGCGCCAGCATCGTGGGCATCGTCGTGACGGTGCTGATGATGTTCATCACCGAGTACTACACCTCCACCCGCTACGCCCCCGTCAGGCGCGTGGCGAAGGCGTCCGAGACGGGTAGCGCCACGAACATCATCTCGGGCCTGGCCGTCGGCATGCACTCGACCGCTCTGCCCGTGCTGCTGCTCGTGGTGGCCATCTACGCCGCCTTCATGCTCGCCGGCCTCTACGGCATCGCCGTCGCCGCCGTGGCGATGCTGTCCGTCGCAGGCATGGTCGTGGCCATGGACACCTACGGCCCCATCACCGACAACGCGGGCGGCATCGCCGAGATGGCCGAGCTGCCCGACTCCGTGCGCGTCAACACCGACGCCCTCGACGCCGTCGGCAACACCACCAAGGCCGTCACCAAGGGTTACGCCATCGGCTCGGCCGCGCTGGCGGCCCTCGTGCTGTTCGCCGACTTCGCCGAACGCCTCAAGCTCGTCGATCCGGTCCGCTTCGCGGAGGGCGCGTTCCGCCTCAACGACCCCGTGGTGCTCATAGGCCTGCTGATCGGCGGCATGCTGCCGTTCCTGTTCAGCGCCTTCCTGATGGAGTCGGTGGGCAAGGCCGCCGGCGCCGTCATCGAGGAGGTGCGCCGCCAGTTCCGCGAGATCAAGGGGATCATGGAGGGCACCGCCAAGCCCGACTACGGCCGCGCGGTCGACATCGTCACCGCCGCCGCCCTGCGCGAGATGGCGCTGCCGGGCATCCTGGCCGTCGCCGCGCCGCTGATCGTGGGCTTCCTCTTCGGGCCGCTGGCCCTGGGTGGCGTGCTGATCGGCGTCATCGTCTCGGGCCTGATGATGGCCCTGATGATGTCGAACGGCGGGGGTGCCTGGGACAACGCCAAGAAGTACATCGAGGACGGCAACCACGGCGGCAAGGGCTCGGACGCCCACGCTGCCAGCGTGGTGGGCGACACGGTCGGCGACCCCTACAAGGACACCGCCGGCCCGTCGATCAACCCGCTGATCAAGGTGATCAACACGGTGGCGCTCATCTTCGCCGGCGTCATCGCCGTGTCGGGTGGCTGGCTGCTCTTCTGATCTTAGGCCGGGCTCCGGCTACCCGCCGGGCCCGGCACCCAATCTTCAACCATAGCGGAATGCAGGGCCGGACACTAGGACGTCCGGCCCTACTCGTTATGGCCGTTAGGGTGTACCGTTAGGTCGGAAGGAGGTCTAACACATAGACTCAATAGACCACTTCTTGAACGAACGGCCCTGGTTCCGCTATAGGCTCGACTGAGTAACCCACTCGCACATTTACTGCAACAAGGCGAGCAGGCACCGACAGAGCACAGATGAAAGGCACCGGGGCCGTTCCATGTCTGGGCCCCGGCCCCGCTTCGTCGAGCGCCGAGAGCCCACAGGCAACTGCGCTCATCGTGACGCCAGACGTCACTCCAGGAAGTCGGTCAGCGACTTCGAGCGCTTGGCCAGGTAGTGCATCTTCCGCAGGCCCTTCGACTCGACCTGTCTTATGGCCTCGCGCGTGACGCCGTACATGCGCCCTATCTCCTCGAGCGTGTGCTCGCGGCCCCCTTCCAGCCCGAACCGCAGCCTCAACACCGCAGCTTCCCGCTCCGGCAGCCGGTCCAGGAGCTCGTCGAGCTTCTCGGACAGCGCCTCGTCACTGGCGGCCTCCACGGGCGAGACGGCGGCCTCGTCGGCCACCAGGTCGCCGAACGCGGTCTCCTCCTCCTCGCCCACGGGTCGTTCCAGCGAGATCGGCTCGCGCGACAGTCGCAGCGTCTCGTCGACGCGCTCGGCGCTCCACCCTTCGCCCATCGCCGCCGCGATCTCTTCGCGCGTCGGCGGGCGGCCCAGCTCCTGGCGCAGCTTCTCGCTGGCGCCCGCTATCTGCGACAGCGTCTCCTGGAAGTGCACTGGCAGCCGGATGGTGCGGCCGGCGTTCGCCAGCGCGCGCACCACGGCCTGGCGGATCCACCAGACGGCGTAGGTGGAGAACTTGAAGCCCGTGTTGACGTCGTACTTCTCGACGGCGCGCAGCAGCCCCTGGTTGCCCTCCTGGATGAGGTCCAGGAAGCCCAGGCCGCGGTTGCGGTACTTCTTCGCCACCGACACCACGAGGCGCAGGTTCGCCTCGACGAACGCCTCCTTCGCCGCCTCGCCGTCCTCCACCTGGCGCTGGAGCTCGCGGCGGCGGCGCTCGAGCTTCCTGTCGCCCTCGCGCTCGGGCAGGCCGTCCAACTCGGCGGCCGCCTGCGCGCCGGCCTCGATGCGCCGCGCCAGGTCGACCTCTTCAAAGCGCGTCAGCAGCGGCACGCGCCCGATCTCGCTCAGGTAACGCTGGATGTCGCTGGCGTCGGCACGCTCGGCGGCGCGGGGCACGGCGGGGGCCTCGGGGTCCGCTTCCGCGTCAGCCTCGGCTGCGGTCTCTACTTCGACCTCCAGCTCGGCTTCCACTTCCGCTTCGACGTCGACCTCGGCCGCCTCCACCGGGTCTTCCACGACGTCGGTCAG
>CAZVCT010000035.1:0-20046 GCA_964625655.1 uncultured bacterium | reverse complement strand
CCGTTCGGAGTCGTTACGTTTCGGATCGTTCCGTTTCGAAGAGCGTTCGCGGCGCGCGGGCGCACCGCGCTCGGGGGATCGGGTCTCGCCACTACCTGCGTCGGACATGGTGGCACCTCGTCTCGAGCGAGTTTCGGAGCTTCTGTCCGTGGGAGCGCCGTAGGCTTTCCGCTGCGATGGTAGCCTCCGGCCTGGGGCGGGCCAGTGATAGCTGTCCTTGGGAAGCGTGCACTCGGATAGCTGAGTCCTTGAAGCGGGCGCCCCATAACTGCTACAACTCCGGTGAACGGCCGAACGCCGGCCACCCAGCGCAGTCAACGGAGCCGGGCGTGCCGCCTAGGAACAGGAAGCACCTGCGTAGGTGCGCCCGCTCGCGCAGGCTCCCGAGAGGAAAGTACCAGGATGGCCTACATAATCACAGAACCGTGCATCGGCACCAAGGACGCCTCGTGCGTCGACGTCTGCCCTGTCGAGTGCATCTACGAAGCCGACGACCAGTTCTACATCAACCCTGAAGAGTGCATCGACTGCGGCGCGTGCGTTCCCGCCTGCCCGGTGGACGCCATCTACCCCGAGATCGACGTCCCCACCGAGTGGGCGTCGTACATCGAGAAGAACTTCAAGCTCTCGGGTTTCTGAACGACCTGCCGAGCCGACCGCTCAGCTGAACCGACCCGCCCGGCGACCTCGACTCGGTCCCCGGGCGGACTGCTGTGACCCCCACGCCGGGGAACGGCCGGCGGCGTGGCGATAATCGGAGCGTCACGGAGGGCGCTCCGGACCGTCATCCTCTGCCATCACTCACCCGCGCGTCCTCCTTCGGACCGTCTCGACCAACCCTGGCCCTGACCACCGCGGCCAGGCGGTATCAGGAGGAGCCATGCTCGGAACCGACACCGTTGACCGGCTGCGCGAGCGCCTGTCGTCCTACCCGGGCGACGTCATCTCCGTCTACGTGGAGATAGACCGCAAGGACCCCGACGCCAACACGACCAAGGCCTGGGCGCTGCGCGCTCGCGCCGCCATGGAGCAGCTCGAGCTGGACGCCGGCACCGTCAAGCGCATCACCATGACGCTGCAGGACCGGCTCGCCCGCGAGCCCGGACCGCTGGCAGCGGTCTTCGCCCACCCGTCCGACGAAGAGCTGTTCGAGATCGTCAGCATCGAGCACGAGATCCCCTCTCTCGTCCTGGAGGACGGCGCCACCGCGCGCCTCGGCGAGCCCATGCTGGCCCCGCTGCAGCTGGCCAGCATGCAGCGCCCCGTCACCCTCGCTCTGCACGTCTCGCAGGAGCGCGTCCGCCGCTTCATCGTCACGCCCACGGACGTCGAGGAGCTGGCGACCGAGATCGAGATGAGCGACGACTCGTCCTGGCGCGAGATGCAGGGCGGCCCGGCCGGCGACCCCAGCGAGCGGGCGCGCTCCAGCACGGGGCGCGACGGCTTCGAAGACCGCGAGGAGGCCTGGACCGACCGGCTGAACAAGCGCGTGGCCGAGGACAGCGCCAAGCTCGTGAAGGAGCACGGCGTCACCAGCGTCCTGCTGGCGGGCACGGAATCGGAAGTGGCGGCCTTCGAGGAGCACCTGCCCGACAAGGTGCGCAACCTCGTGGGCGCGCGCGTGTCCAGCTTCCCTGACCCCGACGCCCCCACCACCACGCTCAAGCCGGCCCTGCAGGAGAGCGCGGCGAAGGCCCAGGAAGCTGGCCAGAACGCGCTGCTCGACGAGGCCGTGGAGCAGAACGTCACCGGGCTCGCCAAGACCCTCGAGCTCGTGAACGAAGGGCGCGTCTACCTGCTGCTGGTGCCGAGCCACCCCGAGGTGACGGTCCAGCGGCTGCCTACCAGCGGCCAGGTGTTCGCGCACGGCGCCGCCAGCTTCGCGGTGCCGAACGAGCAGGTCGAGGAGGTCGAGCTGATCGAGGTGCTGCCGCACCTCGTGGAGGAGCATGGCGTCGAGCTGCGCTTCCTGACGAACAGCGCCGAGGAGCGCCTGCAGGAGCTGGGCGGCATGGCCGGACTGCTGCGCTGGTGAGGGAAGCCGGGGCCGGAGCGTTGATGAGAGTTGTTACCTGCCCTCACATTCACGCTTCACGCCTCACAGGTGGACATCGTGCACCCTACGGGAGTAAGCCCGAAAGGCTTTTTCATTCGTTGGAAGGAGACAGTCATGAACTGGGACACCATCCAAGGCAACTGGAAGCAGATGAAGGGCGACGTCAAGAAGCAGTGGGGCAAGCTGACCGACAACGACATGGCGGAGCTGGAAGGCAACCGCGACAAGCTGGTCGGCAAGGTCCAGGAGCGCTACGGCATCACGAAGGACGCCGCCGAGCGCCAGGTGGACGACTGGGCGCGCGCGCGCCACGACACGCACCGGGCCTAGAACTCCCGAGCAAGTCGTCACGCGAACGGGTGGTCGATGACGCGAGTTCGTCTCGCTGGCATCGACCCAACGCGAACTCGGATCGATGACAACCCGAAGGAACAGGTGCGCGCCGGGATCTCCGGCGCGCACCTTCCGTGTCGAGAGGAGCCCGACATGCCGTACGACAACCTGCAGGACCTGCCCGACAACGTCCGCAACGTGCTTCCGAAGCACGCCCAGGAGATCTACCAGGCGGCCTACAACAGCGCCTGGGACCAGTACGACGAACCCGAGGAGCGGCGCGGCGACGCCACGCGCGAGGAGACCTCGCACGCCGTCGCCTGGGCGGCCGTCAAGAACAGTTACGAGAAAGGGGACGACGGGAAGTGGCACCGCAAGGATTGACCAGCCTTACGATCAGTGAAGCTCCACCAGCACCTCGTGATGACGGCCGTCGTCCGTCAGCGGCACCGCCAGGTCGGGGCGCGGCTCGCCGTCTAGCGTCACGCGTCGCACTGCCCCGCTCGCGCCGCTTCCGTCCCCGGCAGTAGCCTGGCCGCGTTCCACGCGGATGCGGTAGGTGCTCTCCCCTTCGCGCCAGGTGGCGCCGTACCCGTCCCAGCTTTCCGGGATGCGGGGCTCGAACGTCAGGGTCGAGCCCCGTTTCCGTAGGCCCAGGATCCCTTCCAGCCCCAGCCGGTAGAACCACGACGCCGAGCCCGTGTACCAGCTCCAGCCGCCACGCCCCACGTGCGGCTCGAGGCTGTAGACGTCGGCCGCCACGACGTACGGCTCGACCTTGTAGCGCGCCACGCCCTCGGGGTCCTGCGCGTGGCGCACGGGGGCCAGCAGCGAGTACAGCTCGTGCGCCCTGTCGCCGTCGCCCAGCTCCGCGAACGCCCAAGCCGTCCAGATGGCGGCGTGCGTGTACTGCCCGCCGTTCTCGCGTACGCCCGGCAGGTAGCCCTTGATGTAGCCGGGGTCGCGCACGGTGCGGTCGAAGGCCGGCGTGAAGAGGCGGATGAGGCCGTCCTCGCGGCGCACCAGCTGCTCCTCCACCATCCGCATGGCGCGCCGGCCGCGCTCATGGTCGCCCAGGGCGAACACCGACCACGACTGGGCGATGGAATCGATGCGGCACTCCTCGTCCTCGTGCGAACCCATGGTGGCGCCGTCGTCGTAGAAGGCGCGCAGGTACCAGTCGCCGTCCCAGGCGTTCTCCTGCGCGGCCCGGCCGTACGCCTCGGCGCGCGCCTCCAGCCGCTGCGCCTCCTCCTCGCGCCCGACACGCCTCAGGAGGGCGCCGAACTCGCGCAGCGTCACCATCAGGAACCAGGCCATCCACACGCTCTCGCCGCGCCCTTCGATGCCGACGCGGTTCATGCCGTCGTTCCAGTCGCCCCCGCCGATCAGCGGCAGGCCGTTGCGGCCCTCGGTGGCGCCCTTGGCGATGGCGCGGCGGCAGTGCTCCAGCAGGGTGCCGCTGCCGCCCTTCGGGTAGTGGTCGTAGCGCTCGTGCTCGTCCTTCCCCAGCGCCGCGCCCGTCAGGAACGGCGCTTCCTCCTGCAGGACCGCCTCGTCGCCCGTCACCTCCACGTAGCGCGCGGCCACGTACGGCAGCCAGAGCAGGTCGTCGCTGATGCGCGTGCGCACGCCGCGGCCGCTGGGCGGGTGCCACCAGTGCAGCACGTCGCCCTCCTCGAACTGGTGCGCCGCGGCGCGCAGCAGCTGCTGACGCGCCAGCTCGGGCGCCGTGTGCAGCAGCGCCAGCACGTCCTGCAGCTGGTCGCGGAAGCCGTAGGCGCCGCTCGACTGGTAGAGGGCGCTGCGGCCCCAGAGGCGCGCCGACACCGTCTGGTAGGCCAGCCACCGGTTCGTCAGCACGTCCATCGCCGGGTCGGGTGTCTCGACCTGCACCTTGCCCAGCAGCCCCTCCCACCGGTCACGGGCCGCGGCACGGTGCTCGTCCAGGAGCGCCAGGTTGCGGTAGCGGTCGGCCAGCTCCAGCGCGCGCTCGCGCCCTTCCACCTCGCCCAGCACGAACAGCACCTCTTCGCTGCCGCCGGGCGGCAGGTCGACGTGCAGCTGGATCGCGGCGCAGGGGTCCGCGCCTGCCGCCACGGCGCCGCTCAGACCCAGGCGCCCCAGCGCGGCGGGCCGCGCGAGGCTGCCGAGCCTGCCGAGGAACTCGCGCCGGTCGGTCGTCACGCCGTGCGGCGCCTTGTTGCTGGCCAGGAACGCCTCCATCTGCCCGAACTCGGCGTTGTAGCGGTTGTGGGCCAGCAGCGCGCAGCGGCCGGGGTCGTAGCTGGGCACGACGTGCAGCTGGGTGGTGGCGTGGTCGACGCCCAGCACCCAGGGGGCGAAGTAGGTGACGGTCAGGCGCCTGGGTTTGTCACTGCGGTTCGTCAGGTTCAGCCGCACGAGCTTCACGGGGTCTTCGGCCGCCATGAACGCCTCGAGCTCCTGTTCGATCCCGCGGCTCTCGTGCTGCCAGACGGTGTAGCCGGCGCCGTGGCGCACCAGGAAGCTGGCGCTCAGGTTGCTGGGCAAGGGCGTCGCCGACCACACCTCGGCGGTCTCCTCGTCGCGCAGGTAGACCACCTCGGCGGGTGGGTCGGTGACGGGGTCGTTGTGCCACGGTGTCAGCCGGTTCTCGCCGCTGTTGGCCGCCCAGCTGCTGCCCATGCCGCCCTCCGTGGCGAGGAAGCCGGCCGCCTCGTTCGCCGCCACGTTCGCCCAAGGCGCGGGGGGCAGCGCGCCACCCGGGAGGTGGATCTGGTACTCGCGCCCGCCGTCGGCGAAGCCGCCCCAGCCGTTGTCGAACAGCAGCCCCTCGGGGCGCGGGGTGGGCTGCACAGCGGCGCCGTTCTCGCCGGCGCGCGCCGAGGGGCGCAGCTGCGGCAGCTCCTCGGGCACCGCCTTCAGGCGGTCGAGCTGCCCGGCCAAGGGGCCCTCGTCGGCGTCCAGGATCACGCGCGCCACGCTCTTCAGGAGCGTCATGTCCTGCGGCGCCAGCTGGTCCTCGCGCAGCAGGAAGATGCCGCCGCGCGCGTCCAGCCAGTCGTCGCCGCCCGTGCGGCTGAGCACCCAGCGCAGGCGCCCCTGCAGCTCCTGGCTGTAGCCCGCCGTCTTGGTGTTCAGCACCACCAGGTCGACCTTCACGCCTCGCCGGCGGAAGTAGCCGTGGGCGCGGACGAGCTCGGCCACCAGCTGCAGCTCTTCGTTCTCGCCCACGCGCGCCAGCACGATCGGGTAGTCGCCCGAGATGCCCTGGCCCCAGAGCCCCGACTGCCCCAGCTCGTTGGCCGCCAGCACCTCGGGCGGGGCGCGCAGGGTCGGGCTCGGGTAGACGAGCGCCGACAGCAGGCGCTGGTACTGCTGCAGCGCGGCGGCGTCCACGTGGCTGCGGCGCAGCTCGAGGCGGGCGCGGTTCCTGGCGAGCTCGAACTCGCGCTGCACCGTCCCGGCACGCCTCAGCCGTTCCAGCGTGCGCGTCAGGGCGCGGCGCGTGGGGGCGAAGGCCGTCACGAACGTCATGCTTACCTGGCTGTGCGGCGCCAGCTCGATCGTCTGGCCCAGGGCCATGACCGGATCGAGGGTGGCGCCCACCGCGTTCGTCAGGCGCTGCCGGGGGCCCAGCGGGTCGTGCACGTCGTGGCCGCGCCCGAGGAAGGCGAAGCGGTCGGTCTCGTACTCGCCGTCGAACTCGAGGCCGCCTTCCAGCACCAGCGTGTGGCCGGCGTAGATGGCCGCCTCGTCGGACGAGCGGGGGCGGCGGCGGAAGAGCAGGGCCTCGTGCTCGGGCAGGTACTCGCTCTCGACGAACAGCTTGCTGAACGCCTGGTGGCGGCGGTCGCCGGCCGCGTCGCCCAGCACCACCTCGGCGTAGCTCGTCAGCTTCAGGCGCCGGGGCCGGTCGCTCTGGTTCACCAGCGTCAGGCGGCGCAGCTCGGCGGGCTCCTCCGCCACCACCACCTCCAGGCGGCTCTGCACCCCGTCGACGTTCCGCGAGAACGTCGCCTGGTGCGCCGAGAACTCGGCGCGGTCGTCCGAGGCCGGCCCGAGCGGCTGACGCGTGGCCGACCAGAGCTGACCGTCGTCCAGATCGAACAGGTAGACGAAGGTGCCGTGCTCCTCCAGCACCCCGTCGGGGCGCCAGCGCGTGATGACGGCGTCGTCGTGCGCGCTGTAGCCGGCCCCGGCGGAGGTGAGCAGCACCGAGTAGTGCCCGTTGGACAGCAGGTGCGCCTGCGGCGTGGGGCTCTCGACCGGCACGCTCCAGGGGCGGTCGAGAGCCGACAGGTCCACGGGATCGGGGCGGGGCGCCTCGCGCTCGACGCGTTCGGCGGCGGGCACGTTGGTCGGCACGCGCTCCTGCAGCAGCATCTCGACGGTGGCGATCCTGGGGTCCGCGTGGAAGCGCCGCACCATGGCGTCGTCCGTCAGCGCGTTGGCCAACGCCACGAGGATCATCCCCTGGTGGTGCGCCATGTGGGCGCGCACGAGCTTGAAGTCGCGGTTCAGGGGCCGGCGGGCGGGCGTGAAGTCGAGCGCTTCGTAGAGCCCGTACGTCCCCTGCGCCCCCAGGCGCACGAGGCGCTCCAGGTTGGCGAGCACGGCGCCCGGGCGGTAGTCGAGGGCCAGCATCGAGGCGTACGGCGCCACCACCAGGTCGTCGTCCTGCCCGCGGTCGAGCGCCAGGTCGGGCACGCCGAAGGCGCGGTACTGGTAGGTGCCGCTGCCGTCGACGCGCCCGTACGCCGACTCGCTGATGCCCCACGGCACGCCCGTGCGCCGCGCGTACGACATCTGCGCCGAGATGGCCGCGGCGTTCGAGCTGTCCAGCAGCGTGCTCGCGTAGCGGCGCGTCAGCAGGTTGGGCATCAGGTACTCGAACATCGTGCCGCTCCACGACAGCAGCGCCTTCGTGCCTTCCACGTCGACGAGCGGGCGCCCCAGGTGTAGCCAGTGCCGGGTGGGCAGGTCGCCCTTGGCGACCGCCACCAGGCTGCCGAGGCGCGACTCGGACGCCAGCAGGTCGTAGTAGTTGTCGTCGAGCCGTTCGGCGTCGACGTTGTAGCCGATGCGCAGCAGGTCGCGGTCGTCGTCGTAGAGGAAGGTGAAGTCGGTGTCGCGCACCTCGGCGTCCGCCATCTGGGCGATGGCCTCGAACGAGGCGATCAGCCCGCGCGCGCCGCCCGCGCACGACGACAGCTGGTTCGCGAGGTCGTCGCACCACGCTTCCAGCCCTTGGGGCGCCTGGGCGCCCTGCGTCCGCTTGAGCTGCCCGACGAGCTCGGTGGCGCGCGCGCAGCGCTCCTCCAGCTGCCGCAGGGTGGGCGTCTCGGCCAGCAGCGCGCGCAGCTGGGCCATGACGCGCGCCGCGTCGGGGGCAAGCGCCCCCTCCCACGTCCGCGCCCGGGCGAAGGCGCGGTTCCAGGGCAGCAGGAAGTCGAACTCGCGCTGGGTGACGCGCACGTTGTAGCCGACGCGCTCCGACCAGGCGCGCACGGCCTCGCGCTCCTCGGCGTCGAAGGCGCCCGCCTCGAACGCCTCGACTAGGTGCCGACGCAGCTCGGTCACGCCGCCTTCGGCCAGGAAGTCGAGCAGGTCGGGCCACTCCTGCGGTGTGGGGGCCGCAGCGAGCACGCGCGCTTTCAGCCCCTGCAGGTGCGTGACGGCGGCGGCCTCCGGGCCCAACGAGTCGGTGAGGACGTCCGCCAGGACGTCCATGGTGTCGGTCAGGCCGCCCCAGCGCCGGTCGGGCTCGACGCTCTCGTCCAGCAGCTCGAGGCAGCCCTGGCGCAACGCGATGAACGCCCCCAGCAGGTTGCCGCTGTCGACGCTCGAGACGTAGCGCGGGTGGAGCGGCTCGAGGCTGCGCGTGTCGTACCAGTTCAGCAGGTGCCCGCGGTAGCGCTCCATGCGCCCCAGCACCTCCATCGTCTGCCGCAGGCGCAGCGACAGGTCGACGAGGCCCAGGTAGCCCAGGTCGTGCGCCGACATGGTGGACAGCAGCAGCAGGCCGACGTTGGTGGGCGAGGTGCGGTGCGCCGTCTTCGGCACGGGCGCGCCCTGGACGTTGTCGGGGGGCAGCCAGTTGTCCTGCGGGCCCACGAACTGCTCGAAGTAGAGCCAGGTGCGGCGCGCCAGTGCGTGGACGGTGCGGCGCTGCTCGTCGTCGAGCTCTTCGGGCGCGGGCTCGAGGCTGCGGCCGCTGCGGTGCGCGATGACCGGCGCCGCCAGCCATAGCGTCACCACGGGCAACGCCACCCACAGGGCGACGGGACGGCCGGCCGCGATCAGCAACAGCACCCCCACGCTGATCACGAGCGCCGGCGCCATCCGCACGGTCATCCCCGCCAGGCCCAGGTCCGACACGGCGCGCGCCGACTGCGCCGCGGTGCGCCACTCGAGCAGCTTCCGGCGCGACACGAACAGGCGGTAGAGCGTCACCGCCACGCTCTCGAGCACCGCCACGGCCTCGAACGGCACGAACGCCACCGCCATGCCGAAGCGGCGCAGGCCGTCGCTCAGCTGCCGCAGCGGCAGCCGGTCGCGCCAGTCGCCGGGCTTGTCCTGCTTGCGGGCGTCCACGAACGCTCCGACGAGGGCGCCGATGGCGGTGCCCAGCAGGGGCACGATCAGGGCGCCCAGCGCCAGCAGCGTCCACAGCGCCGGCGAGCCCGGGAACAGCAGCCAGCCGAGCACGAGCATCAGCAGCACGGTGGGCATCAGCAGGCTGCGGCGCAGGTTGTCGAAGATCTTCCAGGTGCCCAGCGCGCCCAGGCCCGCGCCCAGGCCGTTGCCGGTCAGCGCCCCCCTCAGCCAGGGCAGCAGCTGCCAGTCGCCGCGTATCCAGCGCTGCATGCGCAGCATCTGCGCCAGGTAGGTGGGCGGGTACTCCTCGAACAGCACGACGTCCGAGACGAGCGCCACCCCGCCGTACACCCCCTCGAGCATGTCGTGGCTCAGGACGCGGTTCTCGGGCACCTTCGAGGCGAGGGCACGCTGGAAGTCGTCGACCGCGTACAGCCCCTTGCCGACGAAGATGCCGTGCCCGAACAGGTCCTGGTAGACGTCCGAGACGGCGAGCGTGTAGAGGTCCAGGCCGTTCTCGCCGACGAACAGGCGGCTGAAGTAGGTGGCGTTGGCGCTCTCGGGCAGCACGTCGGTGCGCGGCTGCAGCAGCGAGTAGCCGGCCACCACCCTCCCCTCCTCGTCGAACTCGGCGCGGTTGAGCGGGTGCGCCAGCGTGCCGATCAGGCGGTTGGCGGCGCCGGGCGGCACGCGCGTGTCGGCGTCCAGGGTCAGCACGAACCTGACGCCTTGCAGCCGTGCCAGGTCGCCGTGCTGCACGGCGTAGCTCGTGTCGTCGGCGCCCCGCAGCAGCCGGTTGAACTCGACGAGCTTGCCCCGCTTGCGCTCCCAACCCATCCACGCCCCTTCGCTCTCGTTCCAGAGGCGCCTGCGGTGGAACAGGTAGAAGGGGCGCACGCCGCCGCGGCCGTAGCGCCGGTTCAGCTCGTCGATGCCTAGGGCGGCCTGGCGGACGAGCTCGTCGTCGCCCGGCATCTCGGCGGCGGCCGCGTCGGAGAAGTCGGTCAGCAGCGCGAAGAGCAGCTCCTCCTCGGGGTTGCCCAAGTAGTGGCGTTCGAGCTGCTCCAGCAGGTCCTTCACGCCGGCCTCGTCGCCCAGCAGCGTCGGCACCACCACCGCCGTGCGGTGCTGGGCGGGCACGCCCTCGCTCAGGTCGAGCTTGGGCAGCAGGCGCGGCCCGACGGCACGCCCGACCACCAGGTTCACCACTGCGACGGCGATGCTGAGCGCCGGCACGAGCACGACCACCAGCACGAGCAGCTGCTGCAACGCCCCCGCCCCGCTCCCGGCGGCGTGGCGCAGCGCGATGGCCAGTAGGATCAGCGTGCTCAGCAGCACGGAGCCGAGGTAGACGGTACCGGGGCGCTCGAAGACCCGCTCCTTCAGCCGTTCGGCGGTGCCGGGCCGGTAGCCGATCCGGCGGCGCAGCAGCGTCAGGCCGTCGTCCACCAGGTAGTAGCCGACGTGGGCGCGCCGCCTCGCGCTGTGGTTCTCGTCGGGGCCGACGGCGGCGGCGTCCGCTTCGGCAGCGAGCGCCACGGCCTCCTGGGCGACGCGCATCTCTTCCGTCCCTGCACCGGCCGCCAGGCGCTCGACCACCTTGCGGTAACGGTCGCGGCTGGAGAACTCCATGCGGGCGTAGTCGCCGGTGGTGTCGCTGCGCAGGATGCGCTCCACCAGGCTCAGGCTCTCGAAGAACTTCTCCCAGTCGTGGTTCCGCAGCGTCCTGAGGCTGACGATGCAGCTGGCCACCTGCTCGTCGTCGCTCGAGGCTACGGGCGCGGCGCCTCCGGGCGCCTCCTCGGCCTTCTCCAGTTCACTCACGCTGCTGTCGGTGCGCTCGCTCAGCACGCGCCCGATGCTCTGCGCGAGGCGCTCGAGCAGCACGACGCGCAGCAGCGCCGGCAGCGCCCACAGCTCGCCCATGGTGAGAGGCGCGCGCTGCTGGTACGCCTCCACCAGCTCTTCCACCAGCCGAAGGTCGAGGCGCGCCTCGGCGTCCTCCACCAGGCGGTGCGCCAGCGCGTAGACGCGCGGGTGCCCGCCCAGTTCCGCGGCCGGGGCGAGCTTCGGCAGCTGCCGGTAGAAGGTGGGCGGCAGGTCCTGCTGCGCCTGCCGCAGGCTGCCGCGGATCAGGTAGTAGTTGTCCAGGAACCACTCGCCGGCGTAGCTGTCGGCCAGCTCGTCGTGCGCCCTCGAACTCAGCTCGCGGTGCGCCAGCCGCAGCGCCTCGGCGTGCGCCTCGAAGCCCGGCAGGGCAGCGTCACCGCGCGCGTTCGCCCCCCCGGCGCCCGTTGCCTGCACGGGCTGCGCCTCCGCCCAGCGGTGCGCGCGCTCCATCACCGCCGGGCTCAAGCGCCTCGCGGCCGCGCCCTGCGCGTCGGCGTCGCCCGCCTCGTCTCCTCGCTCATCGCCGGCCGTTACGTCCATCCGACCGCCCTTCACTCAGCCGCCCCACCGATCCGAGCCGCCGGGCTGCGCGGGTCGGTGCTCCATGTCCTGCACGAGCAGGAGGGGGGTGCGGCCGTAGCCGATGAAGCTGGTGGCCACGTCCCCGAACGGCCAGCGCGACTCGCCGCCGTAGCCGTGCGCGCTGAGCACCACCAGGTCCACGGCCTCGCGCTCGACGAAGTCGTGCAGCGCCTCGGCGGCCTTGCCCTGCAGCAGGCGCGTGTCGGCTTCCACCCCGAGACGCTTGCGTGCGTCACCCAGGTAGTCGGTCGCAGCGTCGCGGTTGCGTTCGACGAGGCGGCGCGCCAGCTCGACGTCCTCGGGGCTCGGGGGCGTCAGGCGCGGCAGCTCGGGTTCGGTCACGACGTGCGCCAGGATCACCTCGGCCTCGTGCTGCTGCGCGAGGCGCCGCACCCAGGGCAGCACGCACTCGGCGCGCTTCGAGCCGTCCAGAGCGGTGAGGATGCGCCGGTAGCGCACGCCCTCCTGAGGCTGCTCCTCGTCGTCCGGCGCGTAGTCGTCCGGCCGGGGCATCCCGTGGCCGGCAGGGTCGCTGGCCGCGCGGACGTCGCGGGGCTGGTCGGCGGCGGGCGCGGCACCGGCAGGTGGGGGCCCTTGCCGGCCGTCGGCCGGAGCCACGGCCAACCCGGACGCGCCCGACACGGACGGCGCGGACGGGAACGATGGAACCGAAGGGGCCCGCGCACCACCGGACGGCGGCGCAGGGTAGCCCACGTCGGACGCGCCGGGGTCCCGGCCCGCAGCCAGCACGGCGCCCGGCGCCCAGCTGCGCACCGACACCCGGGTGAGCGCGGCGCTCAGCTTGCTGGCGCCCGACGCTGCCGCCTGGCCGCGGCGCGCGCCCAGCCCGAGGCCGCGCTCGAAGGTCTCGCTTCGGCCGGAGCGGTTTTCCTGCGAGGCGGCGTCGCCCCGTTCGGGCGGCTCGGGGCGCACCAGCAGCGTCGTCACGTAGGAGCGCCACAGCAGCTCGCCGCCCAGCGCGCCGATCGTGCCGTTGCCCGAGCCTCCGGCCAGCACGAGCAGCTCTGCGCCGCTGCGGTGGGCGTAGTCGATCAGGTGCTCGGTCGGATGCCCCTCGAGCAGCACCCCTTCCACGCGCACGCCGGCCTGCTCGAACCGCTCGGCTGCGCTCTCGAGGGCGCTTTCGGCGTCCAGCTTCTTGATGTGCCAATCGACGGGATCGATGGGGCGGTCGCTTACGCGGCGGCTCTCCAGGACCCTTACCAGGTGCACCGTGGCGCCGGAAGCGCGAGCCATCTCGAGGGCGTGCGGCAGCGCGCTCTCGTCGGTGAACGTGCCGGTAAGAGGGAACAGGATGTCGAACATGCGTTCCCCTTTCTGGGACGGAGCGTCATGTGGTTCGGCGTCGCGGGTTGGAAGGCGCAGGGAAGATGGCGTCGCGAGCGGGCGCACCTACGAGTGCGCCCGTGCCGTGCCGGTTGCGCGCCAGTATAGGGGCGCACTTCATGAGTTTCCGGGCAAAGCGTCGCAGCGGCGGGCGGCTTCGGTCCCCTGACCGACGCGCGCGGGCCGCATCGCCCTTGCCTGGGTCCCGTGTACTCGCCGGGTCCTCGAGCCGTTGACACGGCTCTCCTAACGAACGTACGCTTCACTCAACTGACTGATGAATCAGTTGTCATGTGCGCAGCGGCCGGCGATGAGCGTCGACGTTGCGCACCGGAGAGCGCCTGGCTTTGAACGGATTACCCAGACCCACCACCGCGCGCGGCGAAGCGACGCGTCAACGGATCCTGGATGCCGCCGAGGCGGAGTTCGGCGAGAACGGCTTCGGGCGCACCTCGATCGCCAGCATCGTCAACCGCGCCGGCGTGGCCCAGGGCACCTTCTACCTCTACTTCCCCAGCAAGGACGACGTGCTGCGCGAGCTGGTGCGCCACATGGGCCGGCGCCTGCGCCGCGCGCTGTCGGAGGCCACCCAGGGGCTGAGCCACCGCGTCGAGGTCGAGAAGGCGGGCCTCGACGCGTTCGTGCGCTTCGCGCTCGACCACCAGAACCTCTACCGCGTCGTCATGGAGTCGCAGTTCGTAGACGAGAGCATCTACCGCGAGTACTACCGCACGCTGGCCGCGGCCTACGCCGAGCGGCTCGAGGCGGCCCAGACGCGCGGCGAGATCCGCCCCGGCAACGCCGAGGCGCAGGCGTGGGGTCTGATGGGCGTCGCGCACTTCCTCGGGCTGCGCTACGCCATCTGGGAGCGCGCCCTTCCCCCGGCCGAGGTGCTGGAGTCGACGTACGAACTGCTCCTCAGCGGCCTGAGCATGGAGGAGCGCCAGTGAGCGGCGCGCCCAAGGTGGGCATCACCGGCCTCGGCGCCTACGTTCCAGAGGGGCGCATCAGCGCCGCCGAGCTCTCCGAGGCGAGCGGCGTGCCCGAGTGGGTCGTGCGCGAGAAGATGGGCATCACCGAGCGAGTGCTGCCCGGCGAGGACGACCACCCCACCGCCATGGGCGTCAGCGCGGCGCAGAGCGCGCTAAGGCAGGCGGGCGTGGCGGCCGACGAGGTCGACGTCGTCATCTCGATCACCGAGGAGTACAAGGAGTACCCAGTCTGGACGGCGGGCATCAAGCTGGCCTTCGATCTGGGCGCGCACCGCGCGTACGCCTACGACATCGGCCAGAAGTGCGGCACGGCCGTGCTGGCCATCAAGCAGGCGCGCGACCTGCTGGTGGCCGACGAGAGCGTGAACACGGTGCTCGTGGCGGGCGGCTACCGCAACTCCGACCTGATCGACCTGACGGACGAGCGCGTGCGCTTCATGTACAACCTGGGCGCCGGCGGCGCCGCCGCGGTGGTGCAGCGCGGCCGCGGGCACGAGGTGCTGGGCTCGAGCATCGTTACCGACGGCAGCTTCTCGCTCGACGTGCTGGTGCCGGTGGGCGGCACGAAGGCGCCCCTGACGCCCGACAACCTCGCCGACTACCGCCTGCAGGTGACCGACCCGGCGGGCATGAAGGAGCGGCTCGAGGAGAAGAGCCTGCTCACCTTCCTGCAGGTCGTGCGCGAGGCCGTGAAGCGCTCGGGCGCCAGCATGGAGCAGGTCGACTACCTGGCCATGCTGCACATGAAGCGCAGCGCCCACGACTACATCCTCTCGGAGCTCGGCCTGAAGCCGGAGCAGTCGATCTACCTGGACCAGTACGGCCATCTGGGCCAGGTCGACCAGATCCTCTCGCTGCTGATGGCAGCCGAACAGGGGCGCCTGAACGACGGCGACCTGGCGGTGCTCGTGGCCGCCGGCGTGGGCTACGTGTGGAACGCGCTGGCGATCCGCTGGAACGGCGGCGCCGCATGATCCTCGACATCGCCCGCCGCCGCGCCGAGCTGACCCCCGACGCGCCCGCCGTGCACTTCTTCGGACGCTGGTTCACGTACGCCCAGCTGGACGACCGCGCGAACCGGGTGGCCGCGCTCCTCGCGGAGCGGGGCGTGACGAAGGGCGAGCGCGTCTCGATCGTGGCCCACAACCACCTGGCGCACATCGACCTGATCCTGGCCACCCCGAAGCTCGGCTTCGTCTACGCGCCGCTGAACACGCGGCTGGCCGTGCCCGAGCAGGAGGCCATCGGCGCCTACCTCACCCCTGCCCTCGTGCTGCACGACGAGGCGCACGCCGAGGTGGCGGCCGCCGCGGCGCGCGGGGCCGGCGCGAAGGCACTGGAGCTGAACGCGTACGAGGCGGAGCTGGCCGCCACCGAGGGCGCCGCCCCGCCCGCGCCCGACCTGGGGCCGGAGGACACCCAGATGATCCTGCTGACGGGCGGCACCACCGGCCTCCCGAAGGGGGCGATGCTGCCCTACCGGCAGGGCTTCTACAACGCGGTGAACACGGTGCTGTCGTGGGGCCTGGCGCAAGGCGACTGCGCCATCCAGGCCACGCCCGTCTTCCATGCCGCCGTCAACGCGCTCACCATGCCGCTGCTGCACATGGGCGCGCGCGTGGTGCTGCAGTCGGCCTTCGAGCCGGCCGACTACCTGGCGAAGGTCGAGGAGCACGGCGCCACCATCCTCTTCCTCGTGCCCACCATGTTCCACATGCTGGCCGAGGACCCGGGCTTCGATGCCGCCGACCTCAGCAGCGTGCGCTGGGCCATCTCGGGCGGCGCCGCCTGCCCCGAGCCCGTGCGCGAGGCCTATGCCGGCCGCGGCGTGCGCTTCAAGCAGGGGTACGGCCTCTCGGAAGCGGGCGTCAACTGCTTCTCGATAACGCTCGACCAGGCGGAGGCACGCCCCAACTCGGTGGGCAAGCCCATCCTGCACGCCCAGGCCGTGGTGCGCCGCGCCGACGGCACGCCCTGCGCTCCCGGCGAGGTGGGCGAGCTGACCCTGGCGGGCCCGCACGTCTTCAGCGGCTACTTCGACAGGCCGGACGAGACCGCGCTCGTCCTGAAGGACGGCTGGCTCTGGACCGGCGACCTGGCCTCGGCGGACGAGGAAGGCTTCTTCACCATCGTGGGAAGGCGCAAGGAGATGTTCGTGTCGGGCGGCGAGAACGTCTTCCCGAACGAGGTCGAGGCCGCCATCTACGACCACCCGGCCGTGGCCGAGTGCGCCGTGCTGGGCGTGCCCGACCCCCGCTGGGGCGAGGTGGGGCTGGCGGCCGTCAAGCTGCATCCCGGCGCCACCCTGACGCCCGACGAGCTGCGCGCCTTCCTGAAGCAGCGCCTGGCCAACTACAAGGTGCCCAAGAGCATCCACCTGGTGAACGCGCTGCCCAAGAGCGGCGCCGGCAAGATCCTGAAGACGCAGCTGGCGCGGGAACTGCAGGGGAACGCCGCATGAGCCGCAGCAGCTGGCGCCTGACCACGAACGACGACGTGGGGCTGCACGTCGAGCTGCACGAGGAGAGCCGTTCGGGAACGGATGGCCAGCCCGCGGCCACCCCCGTGCTGTTCGTCAACGGCGTAACCATGTCGACCGAGTCGTGGAACCAGCTGGGCCGCCTGCTGCAGCCGGAACGCCAGGTCGTGCGCTACGACATGCGCGGCCAGGGCGCCTCGGACGCGCCGGAAGGCCCGTACCTGAGGGAGCGCCACGCGCGCGACCTGCTGGCGCTGCTCGACGACCTGCACGGCCGCGGCCTCGCGCCGCTTCACGTCGTGGCGCTCAGCAACGGCGGCTACGTGACGCAGCTCCTGCTGGGCTGGCTGCAACGGCCCGAACTGGCCGAAGCCGCGGGCCTGACTGAGCACGAACTAGAACTGCTTGCCAGGCACCGCACCAGCATCGCGTCGCTGACGCTGCTCGACACCTTCGCGAGGGCCGACGCGCGGTTGCAGGCAGCCGTGCGGGCCTGGCTGGGCGCGCTCGCCACGGGCGGGGCGGCCGCCCGCTTCGACGCCGCCACGCCGTGGGTGTGGGGGCCCGAGTTCCTGGAGGCCAACGCGGAAGCCCTGAACGAGGCGCGCGAACTGGCGGCGGGCCAACCGCAGGGAGCCGTTGCGGCGCTTCTGGAGGGCCTGCTGGAGTCGGCCGCCACGGAGCCCGACCTGCGGCCGGCGCTCACGGGCCTCGAGCTGCCCCTGCTGGTGGCGGTAGGCGAGGACGACGTGCTGACGCCCGTGCGCAACCACCGCGAGGTGCTGTCGCAGTTCGGGCGCGAGCTCGACCCCGTTCACCTGATCCCTCGGGCCGGCCACGCTGCTCCGATCGAGAACGCGGAAGCCGTGGCCGCCCTGCTGAGGCCCTTCCTGCGCGAGCACGACCGCTCGAGAGGCAGCGAACGAGACGGGGTCACCGCCATGTGACACCTAAGGTGCGGCCCGAAGCCCAGGGCCCACGCCGGTTCGAGCGGCGGCCCCATGGCTCAGCGACCGCGGAACCCATCCACTCGACTTCAGACAAGTGTTCAAGCGCGTTCGAGCACGTAAGCAACACAGGAGGAGCAAGCATGAAGAGGTTGGTAGCAGTCCTAGTAGTAGCCCTGATGGGCCTGGCGTCCGCCCAGGTCACCATCGGCATCCTCGCCCCCCTCACGGGCGGCTCCGCCGGCACCGGCATCGCCCAGAAGGCCGGCTTCGAGCTGGCCCTCGAAGAGATCAACGCCGCCGGCGGCGTCCTCGGCGAGCCTCTGCAGATCATCATCGAAGACGACCGCGCCGACGCTGCCACCTCGGTAGCCGCGTTCGAGAAGCTCATGACCGAAGACGGCGTCGAGTTCATCGGCGGCGGCTTCGCCTCGGGCGCCACGCTCGCCCTCGTCGAGTCGTTCCGCACCTTCCAGCCGATCGTCAGCTGGATCGGCGGCGCGGCCTCGGGCATCGGCAACGACGACTTCGACGGCATCGAAGAGCTGCTGGGCCAGGAAGAGTGGTTCTTCCACGTCCACCCGTGGGACTACCAGAACGTCGAAGCCACCTTCGGCTTCCTCGAGGAGATCGGCGTAAGCAGCGTCGCCGTCCTCCACGAGAACGGCGCCTTCGGCACGCCGGGCGCTGCCGGCCTCGAGGCCGGCCTCGAGGAGATGGGCATCGACGTCGTCCTCCGCGAGTCCTTCCAGTCGACCCTCACGGGCGGCACGGGCGACTTCCGCGCCTCCATCAGCAAGGTGGGTGGCAGCGGCGCCGACATGCTCTACTGGATCGGCTACGACTCCGACGCCCAGCCGCTCACCAGCCAGGTGCGCGAGCTGAACGTGACCCCGATGCACATCTTCGGTGCCCCTCCGGGCTGGCCGTCCGACTTCGGCGCCGCGCCCGAAGCGCAGTGCGTCACCGGCCTGATCGGCTACCTCCCCAACCTCCCCAACCCCGAGGCCGTGGAGTTCGCCAACAACTACACCGCCATGCACGGCACCGCCCCTGACAACTACATGGCCGCCCTCGCCTACGCCCAGCTCTGGAGCTACGCCGACGCCATCAACGCCGCCGGCACCACCGACCAGGCTGCCGTCATCGAGCAGCTGCAGACCGGCACCTTCCGCTCGCCCATGGGCGACTGGAACTTCAAGCCCTCCATCGAAGCCAAGCACCAGGGCTTCGGCGCCGACATGTGGCTCGTCTTCCAGTACCAGGACGGCGTGCGCGAGATCGTCTACCCGCTCGACCGCGCCACCGCCCCGCTGGTGAGCTGCCGCTGAGGCCCTAGGGCCCCAGCCAGAAAGGAACCCGATCTCGGGAGGGCGCGTGTGCGCCCTCCCGAACCGGATACCGATGGAACTATCTCTCCTCCCACAAGCATTGGTGTCGGGCGTGCTCTCCGCGGGGCTCTACGCCCTCGTGTCGGTGGGCCTGGCTCTGGCCATCGGCGTCATCGGCATCGTCAACTTCGCCCACGGCGAGTTCTTCATGATCGGTGCCTTCTTCGCCTACCAGCTGTTCGTGAGCTTCGGCTTCGACCCGCTGCTCTCTATCTTGTTCGTGGCCCCCGCGCTGTTCCTTATCGGGGCGCTGCTGTACCAGACGACGATCCGCTTCGTGCTGAAAGCGCCAGAGCTGAACCAGATGCTGCTGACCTTCGGGATAGGCATCATCCTTCAGAACCTGGCGCTCTCGATCTGGGGCGGTGACCCGCGTTCCATCGGCGCGGTGCCCTACCGCTCCATCGGCCTCCAGTTCGGCAACGTCAGCGTCGGGCTCGTGCCGCTTGGCAGCTTCGTCATCTCGGTGCTCCTCGTTGGGGCTCTCTATTACATGCTGGCGCGCACACCTATCGGGCGCGCCATGCGCGCCGTGGCGCAGAACCGTATCGGCGCCGGCCTCGTGGGGCTCGAGGTCAACCGCGTCTACCTCGTCGCCTTCGCGCTGTCGGCCCTGCTGGCCGGCATCGGCGGCGTCATGATCGCCGTCATCCAGTCGCCCACCCCCACGGTGGGCCTGGCGTTCACCCTCAAGGCGTTCGCGATCGTGGTGCTGGCGGGCCTGGGCAACATCCGCGGCATCGTCACGGCGTCGCTCATCGTGGCCGTCTCCGAGTCGCTCGTGGCGACGCTCCTGCCCAACGGCGATTCGCTGCGCACGGCGGTGTTCTTCGCCATCATCTTCGGCACCCTCGTGTACCGCTCGTGGAGGAAGCTGTGAGCCGCAAGCCCGACGTCACCCCCCCGAAGCCGGGGCCGGGCGTGCCCGCCCCCGAGGCGACGCGGCCCGTACGGCGCACCGGCGGCCGCATGTGGCTCAGCGTGGCGCTGCTGGTCGCGTTCGCGCTCCTGCTCTTCCTGCTGCCCAGCCTGTTGCGCTCGATGTTCGGCCAGGCCTCGGTCAGCTACCTCTCCATCGGCATCCGGGCCGTGGGCCTCGCCATCCTCGCGCTGACGTGGGACATCGTCGCCCGCACCGGTCAGCTGTCGCTGGCGCACGCGGCCTTCTACGGCTCGGGCGCGTACGCCGCCGCCGTCCTGCTGAAGCTGACGAGCGTCAACATGTGGTTCAGCATCCCCACGGCCGGCGTGGTGGCCGCCCTGCTGGCGCTCGTGCTCGGGTCGGCCACGCTGCGGCTGTACGGCATCTACTTCGCCATAGCGTCGCTGGCGTTCACCGAGGTCCTGAAGACGATCGTGCAGTCCATGCCGCCCGCCATCACCGGCGGCACGGTGGGCACCAACCTGCCGCCCCTGTTCCGGCCCACGTTCGTGGCCGGCGAGATGG
>CAZVCT010000034.1:15280-24086 GCA_964625655.1 uncultured bacterium | reverse complement strand
CTACGTGGGTACGAGTTACCTACGTGGGTACGACCAGCACCCCTAGTCGAACAGGCTCTCGTCGATCTCCCCGTTGACCACCAGGTGCTCGTAGCTCATCTCCATGACGAGTTGCCACTCCCCGTCCGTGAGCATGTACGTCGTCATGTTCATGGCGGGCAGGTCGACGTCGACGCCCGTCTCCTCGAAGAGGATCAGCATCTCCCCGAGTTCGCTGTCGAGGTGGGCTCCGAGCATCGTGCCGTCCGCGCCGAAGACGTACCTGACGACCTGCGCCTCGGGCGCGTTCATCACGCCGCCGTCGCCTTCGTAGGTCACCTGGTCGCCTACCAGCAGGCCGCCGTAGTCGACGGGGCCGTCGAAGGTGGCGCGCACGATCGAACCGAGCAGGTCGCCGGACTCGATCTGATCGAAGACCTCTTCGAAGGTCGCCGCTACCTCCGGAGGGACCGGCATCTGGCTGCCGTCGATCGTCATGGTCACTTCGCCGTCCACTACACGGGTGACCGACTCCATGCCCATCACGGTAGAGGTCGCCACCAGGCGGCGGTTCTCGTAATCCACCACCATGCTCGAGGTCGTGGTCATCGGTTCGTCCAGCAGGTGGTTCACGGTGACGGTCGTCATCTGGACGGTACGGATGTCGTCCTCGGCCAGAGCGGACTGGTTCTGGGCCGCGGCCCAGCCTTCGAGCAGTTCTAGCGCGCGCGGCTCGATCTCCTGCGCCGCTGCGGCCGCGAAGGTGGTCGCCATGAGCAGCGCCACCAAGATGTGTCTGGCACGGTGCATCACTAGTCCTGATATCGACCGACGGACCCGATTTCCCCCCATGCTCCACCTCACATACGTGTTCGAAAAGAACTTAGGCCGAACATGCGCAGTCGGGTGAAACCACCGGACCGCACTTGCCTGGCACATTTACCGATGCTTCCGGTTGTGTCGAATGAAGGGTAGCACGAAGAAACCCCCGTCACTGACGGGGGTTCTCTGGTGGAGCCGAGGGGATTCGAACCCCTGACCTTCTGAATGCCATTCAGACGCGCTCCCAACTGCGCCACGGCCCCACGATGAAGGTCTGCGCCCAACGGGGCCGAGGCCTCCGCTTCGCGGGCGACGGTCAGTGTACCGGCCCGCCCCGGGAGGTGTCAACGGCCGACGACGCGCGAGCTTCCGAACCGCAGGGTCAGGCCGCGGCAGGCCTCAGCGCGTCCAGGTGCCGCTTGCGGTGGTGCCTCGCGTGCAGCGCGGCCATGCGCACGGTTCCCAGCGGGGTCAACTCGCCGAAGTAGGGGTTCACGTGCACCACGGCGTCGGCGAACCCAGCGGCCTCTGCCTCCTTGGCAGCGGCGACCAGCGCTTGCGTGCTGGCGCGCAGGTCGGCCACGACGCCTTCCAGGGTCAGGCCAGCACCGGGCTCGGCGCCGGGCAACAGCACTTTAAGGGCGCCGTCTTCCGTCACCCAACCGCGCTCGTGCCGCACGGCCTCCTCACCCTGGGCGACGCGCTCGATGCCGTCTATGTAGAGGAGCGTCACGCGGTGCAGGTGGTCGGCCACCTCGAGCGGCGTCCACTTGCCCGGCGCCACGGGCGCGCCGAGCTGCGCTCCGTCCAAGCCCTCGAGAACGGCTATGACGCCCTCGGTGGCCTTCACGGCGGCGGCGGCCGCTTCGTCTACGTTGGAGCCGAACCGTTCCAGCAACTCGCTAGGGAAGTACTCCTCTATCTGCTTCATGCACGAACGATAGACTTTCCGCGTCGAGCGCAGCGAGCTTGTACCGATCATCCAGGCCAACGTGACGCCAGGGGCAGCTGCGCGCCCCGCTCCAACGCGCCAGGCCGAACGGAAGAGGAGCACGCATGCGTACGACCGACACCTACCTGAACTTCCCCGGCAACACCCTGGAAGCCTTCGAGTTCTACCGCTCCGTGTTCGGGGGCGATTTCGAAGGCAGGATGACCTACGAAGAGCTGGGAGGCGGCGGCTGGAACCCGCCCGAGAGCGATCGGAACCTGATCGGCCACATCAGCCTCAAGGTTTCCAAGAACAACTACCTGTTGGGCTCGGACGTCTCCTCGGCGCAGCGCGACAGCTTCCGCATGGGCACCAACATCTACGTGAACCTGAACGCCGACAACGAGGAGGAAGCACGGCGCCTCTTCGAGGGCCTGTCGGCCGGCGGGAAGGTCGAGATGGCGTTGCAGGCCACCGCTTGGGCCCAGCTGTACGGCAGCTGCGTGGACAAGTTCGGCGTGCCCTGGATGGTGAACCTGGCGCACCCGCAGGTCTGACCGGCCGAACGCACGGAAACGCCCCCACCGAGTCGGTGGGGGCGCGCTTCTGCGAAGTTGCGTGGGCCTTACTCGGCCGCGTCGCTCGCTTCCTTCTTGGAGCGGGCGACGGCGCGGTCGCGCTCCTGGCGGCCGACGTCGGTCTTGAGGCGCGACGCCTTGCCGCGCAGTTCGCGCAGGTAGTAGAGCTTCGCGCGGCGGGTGCGGCCACGGCGCACGACCGTGATGCTGTCGATCAGGGGCGAGTTGACGGGGAACACGCGTTCCACGCCCTCGCCGAACGACACCTTGCGGACCGTGATGGTGCTGCGGGCGCCCTTGCCGTTCTTGCGGGCGATGACCACGCCTTCGAAGGCCTGGATGCGCGACCGGTTGCCTTCGACCACCTTGTAGTCGATGCGGACGGTGTCCCCGGTGTCGAAGTCGGGAAGGTCGTTGCGGAGGTAGGGTTGCTCGATCGAGCGCAGGATCGCGCCTTTGTTGTAGTTCATGTCAGTCTCCAGGGGGGCGCCTTGCACCCTCAGGACGCCTCCGGGAGTCGTGGCATGCGGAATCCTGCCTGCCACCTCCGTGCGTCAAGCCTTGACATGTTAGCCGATGAGGCCCCTTCCGTTCAATAGGCACGGTAGCACTGTGGTAGCACTCGACCTGGCCGGGCGCTTCGTTACGGGCGAGGGAGATGGGACACTACCCCCGGAAGCAGGCTAGGCCTAGAATCCGGCACCGATGGATTCCGGAACCAACAGCTTGCGGGTGACGCTGCTCGGCTCACCTCGCCTGGTTTGGGAAGGCGCCCGGATCGAGGCGCCGACCCGGAAAGGCATGGCCCTCGTCTGCTACCTGGCGGCCGGGCGCAAGGCGGTGGACCGGTCCGAACTCGCCGCTCTGCTGTGGGGCGAATCAGCCAACGGCCTGGCCAACCTCCGCTGGGAACTACATCATCTAAGGCAGCTGCCCGGAGCCGACAGTTGGCTGGGCGCCGAGGCGGGCGGGGCGAAGGTCGCGGTGCGGGCCGACTCCGACCTCGAAGATCTCGAGGTCGCCATGCGAGGTGGCTGGTACGAGCAGGCGTTGGACCTGGTTCGTGGCTCCGGTGGGCCGGAACTGCTGGCCGGCCTGGCGCCACGCGGCGCCCCCGCCTTCGACGAGTGGCTGACGGACGAACGCCAGCGGGTCGCCGCGCTCGTTCAGCGGGCGATACGCGGGCGCGCCACCGAACTCGAGCGCGCCGGTACCCGCGGTGAGGCGCGCGCCCTGGCCTTGGAGGCGGTAGCCCTCGACCCGCTGGACGAGGCTTCGCACCGCCTTGCCATACGGCTGGCGCTTCTGCAGAACGACCTTCCGGCTGCCGCGGAGCAGTTCGAAACGTGTCGGCGCCTCATGGCGAGCGAGCTGGGCCTGACCCTGACGCCGGAGACGCTGGCGCTGGGTGCGGCGATCGAGCGCGCGCTGGCGTCGGCGCCACCGACGCCCGGGGCGACGCGCCGCATCCCGCCCGAGCTGCTGCGGCCACCCGTCCTCGTGGGGCGAGAGGTCGAGTGGGCGCGGCTCGAAGCCGCTTGGCAGCGCCGCCAGCTCGTCTTCGTCAGCGGCCAGCCGGGCGTCGGCAAGACCCGCCTCGTGCAGGACTTCATCCGCGCCAAGGTGGGCGACGACGTCGCCGTGCTGCCTGGCTTACCGAGCGACCGCCTCGTTCCGTTCAGCGGGTACGCGCGTGGCTGGCGCGGCGTCTACGAGCGCAAGCCGCACCTCGTGAAGCAGCTTGCGCCCTGGGTGAGGACCGAAGCGGCGCGGTTCCTGCCCGAACTGGCGGAGGCAGGGCCGCCGGCTCGGCCTGCCGACGCCGATGAACTGCGCTTCGGCGCCGCCATGCGGGAGCTCTACCTGCAACTCCTCTCCAGCTTCGGCGCGGCACTGGTGGACGACATCCAGTACTTCGACCCCACTTCCTGGCGCGTAGGGGGCGCCTCCCTGCTCGAGCTCTACTCCGACCCCCGGCGCGTGGGCACGCTCGGGCGGATGCTAATCGTGTTCCGCACCGACGAGATGCCGCCCTCCTTCATCGCGGGGATCGGCTCGTTGGTCGCCACCGGAGCCGCCGTGCACATCGAACTGGGGCCGCTCGGCAGGAAGTCGATCGCTGCCCTGGTCTCCAGCCTGATGCCCAGCCAGGAGGGGGCGGCCGACAACGCCGGCGCCGCGGCGCACCTCGAACGGCTCACGGGCGGCAACCCGCTCTACCTCGTGGAACTGTTGCGCAAGCTGTTCGAGACGGGCGCCTGGGACGGTGACGGCCAGCCGGACCTGGAAGGGATGGGGCCTGAGCTGCTGCCCGAGTCGGTGCACTCGGCCATATGGCGTCGCCTGCAGCGGCTGTCCGGAGAGGCGCAGCGAACCGCACGGGCGCTCGCGGTGCTGCAGGAAGGCGCGACGACAGCGCGGCTCGCCAGGTTGCTCGAACTGGACGAGCCGACGCTCGCTGTGCACCTGTCCGAGCTCGAAGAGGCTCAGGTGGTGGCGGATCTGCGCTTCTCGCACGACCTGCTTCAGGAATCGGTACTTCGCAGCCTGCCGCGGCCCGTCGCGCGCCTGCTTCACGCTCGGGCCGCGCTCCTGCTGGAGGCCGAGAGCGCCGCCGCCTCGCGCGTGGCGCATCACTGGTACGAAGCGGGCGAGGCCGAGCGAGCCGCTGCCCACTACCTGACCGCAGCGGAACTGGCGCTGGCCAGCGGCGCACGCGACAGCGTGAAGCCGTGGCTCGATCTCGTGCTGCGTCACGCCAGCGGCGCGCTTCGTGCCCGAGCCAGCGCGCTGTCGGACGCACTGCAAGACTGAGCTCTCGGCCGCTTCCAACGCGCTCCCAACGCCACCTGCCTAGGCTGCGCTGGCCGCGCTCACCCGCCTCTCGCTCACGGGAAGCTTCGACATGCCGCGCGGCTACGAGGAGCCACGATGCGCAACCTCCCCTGCAGCCTGGCGGCAGCGACGCCGCGCACCCGCTCACTGCAACTGTTGATCCTCGCTTCGCTGACCCTCCTGCTGGCAGGCTGCTTCGGCGGCACGGGCCCGTCGACCGAAGATCCACCGGGCGGACCGCCTGGTGGACCGCCCGATGAGCCGCCCGCTGCCGAGGTGACGTACATGGTCAGCGGCTACTCGCTCGCCAACTCGACGACGCCTGGCGTGGTCATCCATCCCGCGGCAGACGGCGTGACGGACACGAGCACCTTCGTCGACAGCGCCGCCGTCACCCTCGACGGCGAGTCGTTGGCCTTCGATCCGGCCACCGGCCATTACCGCGCCACGCTTCCGGCGGTGCCGCCGAGCGGCAGCCCCGTGAGCCTGGAGATACTCATCGGCGACGAGACGATCGCCGCCAGCGGCACCATGCCGGCGAGTCCGACCATCACTGCGCCATCGTCCGGAACGCACTTCGCACCGGGCGACGCGGTGACCGTGACGTGGGACTCCACCGACGACCCCGACCTCTTCTACGTGTCGCTCGTCAGTGGCGCGAGCGCCGCGGGGCACACGGTCCTCGACGGCGCGGCGCGCTCGGTCATCCTGCCTCGGTCCGTCCTTGACGCTCTTCCGAGCGACGGCACGCCTATCACGATGCTGCTCATGGCGACCCGGCAGGGTGCTTTCACCGGACCCGCACACCCCGCCTCCACGCTGAACCTCGAAGCGCGAACGCCTTCAGCCCCGGCCCATACGTTCACCATCGGCGCCGCGCCGCCTTCCCTCAGCTACTTCGTCGAGGGCAGTGACATGGGAGTCCTGTATCAGAACGTGCGCGTCTACCTCGCCACCAACGACGTGGTCGACACGACCGCCTTCGTGCCTGGCCTGACCGTGACGGTCAACGGCACGCCCCTGCCGGAAACGGGAGGAAACCGCTACTACGACCGGCTGCCCTCCGTGTTGGCGGCCGGCGACACCCTCGACCTGAACGTGAGCGGCACCCTCGGAAGCGTCACGGCCACGGGGGACATCCCCGAGGCGCCGATCCTGACGGCACCCGCGGACGGCGCCACCGTGCCTTCCGGCACCGCCGTGACCATCACCTGGGAGAGCACGACCGACCCCGACGGCTTCACGCTCTTCCTCGAAGACAATGCCGGCGGCCCCCCGTTCTGGGCGCCCTTCCTGCCCGGGACGGCGCGCAGCCATACGTTCCCCGCGGGCACGCTCGCAAGCGGGCTGGAGCTGAATGTGATGCTCACCGGCGTCGAAGCAGGCACATTCAGCGGCGACTTCGCCCCGGGTTCGACGATGGGCATCCGCAACTACGCCGCCGGCCGATCCTTCCGCGTCGGCGCCCCGTGAGGAAGGGTGCTGGGGATGGGCGCCTCGTCGCACCGGAACCGGCCCGCCGGCCCGTGAAGGAGGCTGTCTGCGCTACCTGGTGATGTGCCCCCACCGCATCCGCGCGCTACGCTTGGCGCATGCCTCCCGTCACTTCCGGCCTCCATCACGTCACGGCCATCGCCGGGCGCCCGCAGGGGAACATCGAGTTCTACGTGCGCGCGCTCGGGCTGCGCCTCGTGAAGCGCACCGTCAACTACGACGACCCGCAGACGTACCACTTCTACTTCGGCGACGCCCTCGGGCGTCCCGGCACGCTCGTCACCTTCTTCCCCTGGGCGGGCGCGGGGCCGGCGACGCGCGGGGCCGGCGAGGCCGCAGCTGTCGCGCTGCACGTGCCGCCGGGCGCGCTGGCCAGCTGGCGAAAGAGCCTCGGCGAGATGGACATCCCGCACACCACTACCGACCGCTTCGGCGCGCCCGTCCTCCGGTTCTTCGACCCCGACGGCACGCCGCTGGAGCTGGTGGAGGCGCCCCCGGCGGGCGGGCAGCCCGAGACGTGGCCGGGCTCCCCCGTGGACGCTGCCGAAGCGGTGCAGGGGCTTCACGCCGTCACCGTCCTCGCCCCCGCCCTGGACGAGACGGCCGAGCTGCTGGAGCGGCTGGGGCTGCGGCGCGCCGGCGAAGACGAGGGCGAAGGGCGCCGCGTGCGCCTGATGGCGGGCGAGGGCGCGGCCGCCACGCACGTCGACCTGCTCGAGGCGCCCGAGCGGGCGCCCGGCCGCTGGGGCACGGGTTCGATCCACCACCTGGCGCTGCGCGTGGCCGACGACGACCAGCTGAAGGCGGCCCGCGAGCTGCTGCTCGAGCTGGGCCTCGCCCCCACGACCGTCAAGAACCGGGTCTACTTCAAGTCGGTCTACTTCCAGGAGCCGGGTGGCGCCATCTTCGAGCTCGCCACGGACGGGCCTGGCTTCACGGTCGACGAGCCCGCCGACGAGCTCGGACTGGGCTTCCGCCTCCCCAGCTGGCTGGAGAGCGAGCGCGACTTCTACCGTAGCCGGCTGCCGGTGACGGCCAGCCCCGAGTACGCCGACCGCTTCGGCCCCAGCTGAGCCGAAGCGCTTCAGGGATACGCATCGTCGCCTTGGCGGTGGGTAATAATGCGGTTACCGGACATCCACCATAGCGGTCCCCTGCGGACGGTTGAGGACATGAACACGGAACAGTACCTGGACACCAAGCTGCTTTCCCTGGCCGAAGAGACCGTACGGTCGTTGAACGCGTTCCGTTACGAAGAGGTCCTGGACGTGGGCCGGCGGGCGTTGGCGGAGTCGGGCTTGGATCCGAGCTCGACCGTCGAGGCGTGGGACGAGGCGCTGAAACTGCTCGCTCCGGAGGCGCAGAAGGCGGTGGGCGAGGTGCTGACGGCCCTCGCCATCAGCAGCTTCCGCACCGCCGATTACCTCAACTCGCTGCAGTTCGCGCAGGTCGAGCACCACGTCCGCCGCTACATCGGCGACGACCTGGGCGCGGCCAAGGCGCTCATCGGGCTCGGCTGGTGCTACCAGACGGTGGGCCTCTACCAGCAGGCGCTCTCCAGCCTCTTCAGCGCCCTCGCTACCCTCGAGCGGATCGAGCCCCGCAGCGTGGCGGCGCCCCTCAACGGCATCGCCAGGGTCTACCTCGACCTGGGCCAGAGCAGCAAGGCGCTCTCGTACGCGCGGCGCGGCCTGGAGGCCAGCCGCTACTCGCCGCAGAAGCAGCGCGACGAGTCGACCTCGCTGCGCACCCTCGGCCAGGCCCACCAGGCGCTGGGCGACCGCGCGGCGGCCGAGCGCGCCTACAAGGAGAGCTACGAGATCTCCGACACCTACGGCCGCTCGCTGGCGCTACTCAGCCGGGCGGAGCTCTACCTCGAGCAGGAACGCTACGACGAGGCGGTCGCCACCTACCAGGAGTGCATCGCCCACCTGAGCCCCGAGCTGCGCGAGAAGGTCATGTGCCAGGCGCTCTTGGGCCTGGGCAAGGTCTACCTCGCCCGGGGCGAGGCCGAGCGCGCCCTCAGCCCCCTCACCGAGGCGGTGGCCCGCGGCGTCTCGAACGGCGCGGTGCACGAGGCCGCCGAGGCGCACGCCACCATGGCGCGGGCCTACAAGGAGCTGGGGCGCTTCAAGGAGGCCCTCAACCACTTCGAGGCGTATCACGA
>CAZVCT010000034.1:3567-15180 GCA_964625655.1 uncultured bacterium | reverse complement strand
AACCGCCGCTCGTTCGAGGAGCGGCTGAAGATCGAGCTGCAGCGCGCCCACCGGACCGGCGCCCCCATCAGCGTGCTGATGGTCGACCTGGACGACTTCAAGATCGTCAACGACACGTACAGCCACGTGGTGGGCGACGCCGTGCTGCGCACCACCGGCCAGGCCCTCACCGACTGCATGCGCGAGGTCGACCTCTGCGCCCGCATCGGTGGCGAGGAGTTCGTGGTGCTGCTGCCCGAGACGGCTGCGGCCGGCGCCTGCGCCGTGGGCGAGAAGGTCCTGCAGCGCGTCCGCGAGCTCAACCTGGAGCTGCGCGGCGTCAACGTCACCGCCAGCGTGGGCGTGGCGACGCTGCAGACGGAAGACGACGAGACCTCTCTGGTGGCGCGCGCCGACGCCAACCTCTACCAAGCCAAACGCGAAGGCAAGAACCGCGTGCAGGCCTAGGGCCGCATGTTCCGCGCTGTAGCGCTCTCCGTAGCGCTGGGCATCGCGGGCCTGGCCCTCGTGCTCTGGTGGCTGGGTGAAGACCTGTCGTCTGCCCTGCGGGTGCCGCTCTGGGCGTACGGGGTGGGCCTGGCGCTGGCGGTGCTCAACTACGTGGCGGGCGCCGTCAGGCTCATGCTGTTGTCGCGCATCGAAGGCAGCAGGCTGGCGTTCCTGCCCGCGCTTCGCGGCTACGCGCTCGGGCTCTTCAGCGCCTCCATCACGCCCGGCAGCGCCGGACAGGCGCCGGCGATGGTGCTGTCGCTGGTGGCCGACGGCGTCAGCGCCGCCGCCGCCTGGACGATGGCGGTGCGAGTCTGGATCGCAGACCTCATCTTCCTGGCCCTGACCCTGCCGCTGAGCGTGCTGCTGCTGGCGCGCTCCACGCGGCTGCTGCGCGGCTACTACCCAGGGGCAGTGGCGGCGGCGCTCTTCGTGGGCTCGTTGCTCGTAGTGTGGGTGCTCATCTACCGCATGCGCTGGATCCAGGCGGCCGTCGGGCAGATCCTGCGGCTGCCCGGCACGCGGCGCTGGCGCGAGCCGGCGGTGCGGTTCATCGGCCGCATCGAGCAGTCTGGCAAGACCCTCTGGAGCGCGCCCCTGGCGGCGCAGCTGCGCCTGCACCTCTACACCGCGGTCGTCTACCTGAGCACCTACGTCACCTTCTACCTGGTCCTGGCGGCGCTCAGGCCGCAGGTGCCCTTCTTCTTCACGCTCGCGGCGGCGCAGGTGCCGATGGTGGCCTCGTCGTTCTTCCCCACCCCCGGCGGCGCCGGCCTGCTCGAGCTGGCCACGGCCAGCCTGGTGCGGGGCGAGCACACGGCGGCGGCCATCCTCGCCTGGCGCCTGCTCACCTTCTACCTGCGCATGGTGGTGGGTCCGGTGCTGGGCGCCCCGGTGCTGGCGTCGCTGCGGGCCATGTTCTCGGGCACTCGGCGAACCGCCGAAGAGAGCCACTAGGCACGCCGCCCGTCCCCCGCGCGACCGGCTGCGCCGCCCAGGCGCACGGTCGCACAGGGACGAACGTCCTCGGCGCGCCTTGGATAGGCTCCCGTATCATGGTCCCGATGCTTCCTCCGACACCCGGCACCTCCGGAAACGAGCAACGCGTGGAACCGCACGCGGGGCGCAGGCCGTGATCCCTACCGTCGGAGCCGCCTTCCTGGGCGGGCTGCTCTCGTTCCTCTCGCCGTGCGTGCTGCCACTGGTGCCCACCTACCTGGCCTACGTCGGCGGCAGCGCCGAGGCGAAGCGGCGCGTGCTGATCGGCAATGCGCTCATGTTCATCCTCGGCTTCTCGCTCGTGTTCATCGCCCTGGGGGCGTCCGCCAGCGCGCTCGGCTCGGTGATGCGCTCCAACCGGCAGGTGCTGATGATCGTCGGCGGCGTGCTGGTCATCTTCTTCGGGTTGGTCATGCTGGGCGTCATCAAGCTGCCCTGGCTTTACCGCGACACGCGTCGGCAGTACCAGGGCGAGACCCGCACCCCGTGGGGCGCCACCCTGCTGGGCATGGCGTTCGCCGCCGGCTGGACGCCCTGCATCGGCCCCATCCTCGGCGCCATCCTCACGATGGCGGGGGCCGCCGGCACCCTCGGGTCGGGGGTCGGCCTGCTCAGCGCCTACGCGCTCGGGCTCGGCGTGCCGTTCCTGCTGGCCGCGCTGCTGCTCGAGCCGTTCATGCGCTTCTCCCGTTCGTTCCGGCGCTGGCTGCCGTGGGTCGAGCGCGGCGCGGGCGTCATCCTGATCGTGGCGGGGGTCCTCATGCTCACGGGCACCTACGAGACCCTCAACGGCTACCTGATCAACCTCACCCCCGACTGGCTCATCGACCGCCTATGAGCCGCCGCGCCGGCGCATGAACGAGCCTGCCATCGTCCTCGAGGCCGTCACCCGCCGCATGGGCAGCGAGCTCGTTCTTCGGGGCGTGGACCTGGAGGTGGCGCCCGGGCGGCTCGTGGTGCTGCGGGGCGGCAACGGCGCCGGCAAGACGACGCTGCTGAAACTGCTGGCCACGCGTCTGAAGCCCACCAGCGGCAGCGCCCGCATCTTCGGCCTCGACGTGCTGGCAGCGCCCGCCGAGGCCCGCAGGCGCCTCGGGATGCTGAGCGTGCTGGGGGGAAGCTACCCCGTGCTTAGCGCCCACGAGAACCTGCTGCTGGCCGCCGACATGTCGGGCGCGCCGCGCGCGGCCGTCGACGAGCTGCTGGCGCAGGTCGGCCTGGAGGCCGCCGCCGGGAAGCTCGTGCGTACCTTCTCGAGCGGCATGAAGAAGCGGCTGGGGCTGGCGCGGCTGATGCTGATCGACCCCGACCTGTGGCTGCTGGACGAGCCGTACGCCGCCCTCGACGACGACGGCAAGCGCCTAGTGGACGAGGTCGTCTCGGCCGCCCGCGCCCGGGGCCGCACCCTGATGATGGCGTCGCACGAGTCCGACCGCGCGCTGCTGCGCCCCGACGCCGTGCTGCAGCTGCACGACGGTCGGCTGCGGCTGGCGCCGGCCGAGGCGGCATGACGCGCGAGGCCGGTGGGGTGCCCGCCGTGGACGCGTCCCGTGGGGCCGCCGAGCCGAGCGTGGCCCACGAGACCCGTGAGCGGCGCGAGGTGAGCGAGCTGCGCGTGGTGCTGGCCGTGGCGCGCAAGGACCTGCTGCAGGAGCTGCGCAGCCGTGCGGCGACGGTGGCGACGCTCTTCTTCTCGGCCGTGACGCTCGTGATCATGGCGTTCGCGCTCGGCCGCGAGCAGGCGGTGCTGAACCTGGCCGCGCCCGGCGTGCTCTGGGTGGCGCTGGCGTTCGCCGGCGTCATCTCGGCGGCGCAGAACTTCCAGGCCGACCTGGAGGAGGGCGCCTTCGAGCAGCTGCTGCTCTACCCCGTGCCGCGCGCCGCCATCTTCCTGGGCAAGCTGCTGGCCAACTGGCTCTACCTGACGCTGCTGGGCGCCCTGCTGGCGCCGGTGGCGTTCGTGCTGTACGGCGCCGAACTGGGCGCGGCCGCCTGGTACGTGGTGCCGGCAGCGCTGCTGCTGGGCACGTTCGGCTTCGCCGTCATCGCCACGTTCTACGCCGGCCTGACGGCCAACCTGCAGGCGCGCGAGGCGCTGCTGCCCGTGCTCATGTTCCCCGTGATCGTCCCGGTGATGCTGGGCGCCGTGCGCGCCACCGAGGCGGTCATCGGTCGGTCGGACGCGGCCCTCGCCGCGGGCTGGCTGCAGCTGCTGGGCGGCTTCGGGCTCGTCTACTTCGTGGTCTGCTCGGCGCTCTTCCACTTCGTGGTGGACGAATGAGCCGCCGGCCGGAGCCCGTCACGCAGCGCCGGCCCGCCGTCACCCTGTGGCGGACGAGCGACGCGTCTGACCCGCGCCGGAACGTACACTGTTCACAAGCGGGGCAAGCCCCCCAAGGAGAGAGCGAATGACAGAACCTGCCCGTAGCGGCGCTCGCCCGCTCTGGTTGAACCTGCTTGGCATCGCCGGCCTGGCCCTGTTCGCGGTAGGCGCCTACCTGGCTCTGTTCGCCAGCCCGCCCGACGTCAACCAGGGCGACCTGATCCGCATCATGTACGCCCACGTCCCGGTGGCCTGGATCGGCTTCGTGGCCGTGGCCGTGTCGGCCCTGTGGGGCATGCTCTACCTCTGGCGCAGCCGCCCCATCGACGACGTCCGGGCCGTCGCCAACGCCGACGCGGCGCTGCTCTTCTCGCTGCTCACGGTCATCGGCGGCATGACGTACAGCAAGCCCACCCTGAACACCTTCTGGACCTGGGACGCGAAGCTGACCCTGACGGCGCTGATGGTGGCGCTCATCGTCGGCTACTACATCGTGCGCGGCCTCATCGACGAGCCGCAGCGCCGCGCGCGCGTCAGCGCCGTCATCATGATCGTCGTGCTGGCCAGCCTGCCGTTCAACTACCTGGCGGCCGAGTGGTTCCGCACCCTGCACCCCGCCAAGAGCGTCAACCTCGATGGCAGCGGTGTCACCATGGCGCCCGAGATGCTGCGCGTGCTGCTGATCAACGTGGCGGCGGCAGGCCTGATCTTCCTCTACTTCGTCTCCGAGCGCGTGCGCGTCGGCAAGCTCGCGCTAAGCTCCGCCAGCGAGCGCAGCGGCTTCGAGGCCACCGCGCCCACCGCGCCACGGGAGGTCGTCCGTGTTCGATAACCTGAGCCACTGGCAATGGATCGCCATCGCCTGGGGGCAGCTGATCGTGGCCTACGTGGCCTACCTCGTCTACCTGCGGCGCATCGAGCGCCGCAACCGCGAAGGGAGCGGGGGACCGTGAAGAAGAAGACCGTCTACGCCCTGCTTGGCGTCGGAGTGCTGGTCGTCGCCGGCTTCCTGATCTCTCAGGCGCTCAGCAGCTCGCTCGTCTACTTCATCCTGCCCAGCGAGTACGCGCGCGACGCCAGCTCGTTCGAGGACCGCCGCGTGCGCCTCGGCGGGCTCGTCGAGACGGGCAGCGTGAAGTTCGACGAGGAGCAGCTGCACCTCACCTTCCACATCACCGACGGCATCGCGGGCTACCCCGTGCAGTACGACGGCGCGCCGCCCGACCTGTTCATGGAGAACGGCGGGGTCGTCATCGAGGGGAAGTTCCATGACGGCGTGTTCGTCGGCGACAACCTGCTCGTGAAGCACAGCGAGAACTACCACCCCCCCACCGACGGCTCTCCGATCGACGTCGAAGAGCTCAAGGAGTCGCTCCGCTGACGGCGCACTCCGGCGCTCCGGCCCTCGCGGCGGGTAAGCGCAACGCGAGGCGCCCGAGAGGGCACGGATGATGGAACTTCAACTCGGACCCCTGGGCACGGCGGCCGTCTTCCTGGCGTTCGGCCTCGCCCTCTACGGCGCCGTGGCCGGCATGGTCGGCGCGCACCGGCGCGACGCGCGGCTGCAGACCTCGGCGCGCCTCGCCGCCGTGGCCGGCTTCATCGTCTCCACCGCCGCGGTAGTGGTCATGCAGGTGGCGCTGCTCACCGACGACTTCTCGGTGTCGTACGTCGCCAACACCTCGCGCATCGCCTCGCCCACCTGGGTGAAGGTCGTGACGATGTGGGCGGCCCTCGAAGGCTCGATCCTGCTCTGGGCCTGGCTGCTGAGCGGCTACACCGCGCTGCTGGCCGTGACGGCCACCATCAGCCCCCTGCGGCCGTGGGCCATCTCGATCATGCAGGTCGTGCAGGTCTTCTTCTTCTCGGTCGTGGCGTTCGTCGCCAACCCGTTCGAGGTGCTGCCCCTGCCGCCCTTGGACGGCCCCGGCCCCAACGAGCTGCTGCAGAACCACTGGATGATGGCCGTGCACCCGCTGCTCATGTACCTGGGCTTCGTGGGCCTCACCGTGCCGTTCGCCTACGCCATGGCGGCGCTCATCACGCGCCGGCCCGGCACCGAGTGGATGACGCAGACGCGCCGCTGGACGCTGACCGGCTGGGGCTTCCTCTCGGCCGCCATCATCGCGGGCGGCTGGTGGAGCTACGAGGTGCTCGGCTGGGGCGGCTACTGGGCCTGGGACCCCGTCGAGAACGTCAGTCTCATGCCGTGGCTGACGGCCACGGCGCTCATACACAGCGTGCAGGTGCAGGAGCGGCGGCGCATGCTCAAGCCGTGGAACCTGGTGCTCGTCATCACCACCTTCTCGCTCTCGATCCTCGGCACGTTCCTCATCCGCTCGGGCGTCGTCTCGTCGGTGCACGCCTTCGGCTCGGGGCCGGTGGGGCCGGCGTTCCTCGTCTTCTTCCTCTTCGTCACGCTCATCGCGTTCGGGCTGCTGGCGCTCAGGTGGGACGACGTCCGCGACCGCGGCGACCTCGACTCGGTCGTCAGCCGCGAGGGCGGCTTCCTGGGCGTCAACATCCTGTTCGTGGCGCTCACGTTCGCCGTGCTGCTGGGCACGCTCTTCCCGCTGCTCGTCGAGGCGGTGTCGGGCGACAGGGTCACGATCGGCGCCCCCTTCTTCGACCAGGTGACGCTGCCGCTCTGGATGCTCGTGCTGCTGCTGATGGGCATCGGCCCGCTGCTGCCGTGGCGCCGCGCCGAGCAGCAGCGCCTGAACCACAACCTGCTCTGGCTGGCGGGCGCGCTCGTCGTGTCGGGCGCCCTGGCGTGGCTGTTCGGGGTGCGCAAGGTCTACCCCGCCCTCACGGTGGCGCTCGCGGGCTACAACCTCATGAGCCTGGGGCTGCTGCTGGCGGGCGCGCTCGTGCCGCGGCTGCGCCTGGCCAAGCGCTCGGCGCTCTCGGTGCTGCGCAGCTACGCCCACGAGAGCCGAAGGCGCGTGGGCAGCATGGTCGTGCACTTCGGCGTGGTCGTCATCGCGCTGGGCGTGGCCTTCAGCTCGGGCTACCGCGTCGACCAGCAGATCCGCATCGACTTCGGCCAGAGCGCCGAGTTCGAGGGGTACACCCTGACGGCCGTCGACCGCTTCGTCGAGCGCACCCCGCAGCGCATCAGCTCGGGCGCCGTCATCGACGTGACCGAGAACGGCCGCCACGTGCGCACCATGACGCCGCGCCTGAACGTCTTCGGCGATAGGGGCGGCGTGCCTACCCCGGCCGTCATGTACCGCGCCTCGCACGACCTCTACCTGAACCTGAACAGCACCGTGGGGCCCACCACGACCTTCGTGGTGCTGCGGGCCGTCAAGAGCCCGCTGGTCACATGGATCTGGATCGGCGGCTTCATCCTCGCCATCGGCACCGCCTACTCGCTCGGCGGCAGCGGCCGCACGGTGCCCGCCCGCGCCAGCGTCGGCGCCGAGGAGCGCGCCAGGGCATGAAGCTGCAGCGCCTCGTCATCCCCGTCGTCGTCGTACTGCTGCTGGGAGCCCTGTTCGCGTTCGGCCTCCTGCGGGGGGCGCCGGACCGCGACATCGAGTCGGTTCTGCTCGGGCGCGTTGCCCCGGGCTTCGAGCTGCCCCTCTACGAGCGCTACCAGCCCGACTTCGGCGAGGAGCTGGACTTCAGGTCGCTGGCCGGCACGCCGCTCGTCGTCAACTTCTGGGCCTCGTGGTGCCTCCCCTGCTACCAGGAGGCGCCCGTGCTGCAGAGCTACTGGAACGACTACCAGGAGTCGGGCGTCATGTTCGTCGGCATCCAGACGCAGGACAGGGACCGCCTGAACGAGGGGCGCTCGTTCCTCTCGCAGTTCGGGCTCTCGTTCCCGAACGGCATCGACAACGACAGCAGCATCAGCGTCGACTGGGGCCTCTACGGTGTGCCCGAGACGTTCTTCGTCGACCGCGACGGGCGCGTCGTCTACAAGCACGCCGGGCCCGTCACGGCCGAGCTGATGGAAGAGAAGCTCGCGGAGCTGCTCGAGTGATGCGCCGCCTCGCTCCTCTCCTCCTGCTCCTCGTGCTGGGCGCCATCGGGTTCGCGCAGCAGGTGCAGCTGGAGCAGCGCGTCTTCGAGATCGCGCGGCAGCTGCGCTGCCCCTCGTGCGTCTCCGAGAGCGTCGCAGACTCCAACGCCCCCATCGCCCAGCAGATGCGTGTCCTGATCCAGGACCAGCTCGAGCGCGGCGCCAGCGAGACCGAGATCTTCGCCTACTTCCAGGGCCGCTACGGCGACTGGATCATGCTCGACCCGCCCAAGCGCGGCATCCACCTCGTGGCGTGGCTGCTGCCCGTCATCGTGGGCCTGCTGGCCGTGGCCATCGTGGCGGTGCTCGTGCGCCGCTGGCTGGCCAACTCGCGCACGCCCGTGGAGGCCACGCCCGAGGAGCTCGAGCGCGTGCGCCGCCAGCTGGGCGAAGGCGAAAGCCGCCCTGACGCACGCGCCGGAACCGACGGAGAGACCTGATGCTTACCTGGATACTGATCGGCGCCCTCGCGTTGGTCGCCTTCCTTTACGTCGCCCTGCCGCTGCTCGTGCCTGGCCAGGCGGACCCCCTGCCCGACGACCGCGACCCCATCCTCGTCGACCTCGCCGAGGAGAAGGACGCGCTCTTCCGCGCCATCCGCGAGCTTGACGCGCGCGACGACCTGCCCGTGGCGCGGCGCCAGCAGCTGCACGAACGCTACGAGGCCAAGGCCGCCAAGGTGCTCTCGCGCATCGACGAGCGCGAGAAGGAGCTGGCCGACCGCCGCTGGCGCCGCCGCGTCGAGGCCGAGGAGCGGGGCGAGGACGACGCCCCCGCCCCGCGCCGCGTGCCGTACGGCGCCGTGGCCGTGCTGGCCGCCCTCGTGGCGATCGGCGCCATCGTGCCGGCGTACGTGCTGCCCCGCGTGGGCCAGGACGCCACGATCACGACCACCGACATCGACGTGGCGCGGCAGCTGCAGGCGCAGCAGCGCGCCGTCGAGCAGGACCCCAGCATCCCCAACCTGCTGGCGCTGGGCGACACCTACCTGGGGCTGCAGCAGCTCGACGACGCCGAAGAAACGTACCTGAGGGCCGTGAACTCCGACGAGCCCGCGCCGGCGGGCATCTACCAGCGCCTGGCCGTCATCTACCTGCAGCGCGATCTGGGCGAGGCCCAGAGCTGGCTGCGCCTCGCGCGCGACGCAGACCCGAACGACCCCGACACCCTCTACCTGCTGGGCGAGGTGTCGTGGGCGGTGAACGACCTCGAGACGGCGCATGACGCCTACACCGACTTCCTGGCTACCGCCGACGTGGACGAGCCGCAGGTGGAGCAGCGCGTCGTCCTGCTGGAGCAGGTGCTGCCCCTGGCGCGTGCGGTCGCCGCCGACCCGACGGAGGCCGACCTGCTGGCGCTGGGCAGCGCCTTCTGGGAGGCCGGCGAGCCGCAGCGGGCCGTCGAGAGCTACTTCCGGGTGCTGACGGAGTTCGACGCCGCCGACCCGATCGCACTATCTCGCACGGGTCAGCTGCTGTACATGGCCGGCCGGGCGGACGACGCCGTCCTGACCCTCGAGCGGGCGGCCACGGCCGCCGGCGGCATGACGGAGCTGGAACCGGACGGCCTGCGCACCCTGGCCGACGCCTACCTGCAGGTGGAGAACTGGCAGGCCGCGGAGGCCGCGTACGCCACCTACATCGAGCGGATGGGCGAGGCCGCTGCCGGCAACGCGCCCGAGCTGCTGGCCGCCGCCCAGGCGCGCGCCACGGGGACGGTGCCAGCCGAAACGCAGGGCGACGCCATCGACCAGGTCGTCGGGCAACAGGTCTTCGTCGGCACCTGTGCACAGTGCCACGGCATGCGCGGCGAAGGCGGCGTGGGCCCGCAGCTCGCGGGCAACCCGCGCGCGGCCAACCGCGCCAACGTCGACGACGCCGTGCGCTTCGGGCGCGGCATGATGCCCGCCTTCCAGGCGCAGCTGAGCCCCGAGCAGCTCGACGCCGTCGTGGGCTACGTCACCCAGGTGATGGCCGTACAGGAGTGAGTCGTGAGCAGCGAGCCCCGTGACCCGAACGGCGTAGACGAGAAGCGCCGCCAGGTCGTGCGGTGGCTCTGGCGCCTGCCCGTGGTCGCCGTCGCCGCGGGGGGCGGCTATGGGCTCTACGAGGCGATCCGTGTGCACTTCCGGAAGCTGGAGGCCGAGGCGGAGCCCGAGTTCGAGGCGCGCCCCGCCCAGCTTGTAGGGGCCCTGGCGGCGTTCCGCGAGGTGTGGGACTCGCTCGAGTTCGAGCTGCCCGCCGGTGGCGAAGGCGCGCCCGTGCCGGCGCTGGCCGTCAGGCTGCCCGGCCCCATCCCAGGCAGCGTGGCGCTGGATACGGGCCTGAACGTCGCCAGCGCCCACCTGGCCGCCTTCAGCCGCATATGCACCCACCAGCAGTGCATCGTCAACCTCAACCGCGACGTGACGGCCATCAACATCGGCTTCAACCACCAGACCGACCAGCCGGCCCTGACGTGCGCGTGCCACCTGAGCGTCTTCGACCCCACCCTGGGCGGCCGCGCCGTGAGCGGGCCGGCGGTGAGGCCCCTGCCGCGCGTGCGCCTCGAGGTGCGCGGCGACCAGCTGTACGCCACGGGTATCGAGCGCGCCTGAGCGCCCGGCGGCTCCCCGTATCATCGGGTCAGAGCGCATAGGCGCTAGGAGGCGAGCCATGAACCCACTCAAGGAACTGCAGCGTTACGGGCAGTCGGTGTACCTAGACGAGATCCGCCGCTCCTGGATCACGGACGGCACGTTGCAGAAGCTGATCGACGAGGACGGCCTGCGGGGCGTGACGTCCAACCCCGCCATCTTCCAGAAAGCCATCGCGGACAGCACCGACTACGACGAGGCCGTCGCCCTGCACGCGGGCCGCGGAGACGCCGCCGCGGTGACCTACGAGGCGCTCGTGATCGAGGACATCCAGGGCGCCGCCGACCTCTTCCGGCCCATGTTCGACGCCAGTGGCGGCGAGCACGGCTACGTGTCGCTGGAGGTGTCGCCCGAGCTGGCGAACGACGAGCAGGCCACCTTCGAGGAGGGGATGCACCTGTGGCGCCGCCTCGACCGGCCCAACGTGTTCATCAAGGTGCCCGCCACCGACGCCGGCGTGCCGGCCATCCGCCGCCTGATCGCCGAGGGCGTCAACGTCAACGTCACCCTCCTGTTCGGGCTGCACCGCTACCAGCAGGTGATCGACGCCTACATGAGCGGCCTCGAGGCGCGCCTGGAGCGCGGCCAGCCGATCGACCACGTCGCTTCGGTGGCCAGCTTCTTCCTGAGCCGCATCGACGTGAAGGTGGACCCGTGGCTAGACGCGGTGGCGAACAACGGCGGCCCGCAGTCGAGCGCCGCTCACCAGCTGCGCGGCACCGCCGCCATCTCGAGCGCGAAGCGCGCCTACCAGATCTACCTGAGGGAGTTCGAGGGCGGGGAGCGCTTCACCCCGCTGGCGGAGCACGGTGCGAAGCCGCAGCGCCTCCTGTGGGCCTCCACCGGCACGAAGGACCCCAGCTACTCGGACGTCATGTACGTAGAGCCCCTCATCGGCAAGGACACCGTGACGACCCTGCCGACGGACACCCTCGAGGCGTACCGCGACCACGGCGCGCCCGGCCCGGACCGGGTGCTGGAAGGCGCCGCCGACGCCAAGGAGCTGCTGGCAGCCCTGTCAGGCGTGGGCGTGGACCTGGGCACGGTCGTGCAGGAGCTAGAGGAAGAAGGGGTCGACAAGTTCGTCAAGCCGTTCCGCAGCCTGATGGGGACGCTGGAGGAGGCGCTCAGGAAGGC
>CAZVCT010000034.1:0-3467 GCA_964625655.1 uncultured bacterium | reverse complement strand
GCCCACCACGGCGAACGCGAACCACTGGATGGCGTACCCCAGGTGCGGCCCCTCGTCGATGCTGACGGGCGGCAGCGGCCGGGGCAGCGCGCCCTCGGTGGGCGGCGTCTGGCTGCGCAGCACGAGGTAGGCGGGCACCAGCTCGAAAGGCACCTGCGGCTGCAGGCGGTTCACGTCGACGTAGAACGCCTGCGTCAGCTCGCCCTCGGCGGGGTCGCGCGCGGCGATGCTCGCCAGCGCCCCCGTGGGCGGCGTCTGCGGCTCCATGAACTCGCCGCTCACGCTCACGCTGCCTGCCGGCGGCAGGGCGGCCTCGACTGGCACGCTGTCCATGTCGTAGGGCACCCAGCCGCGCTCCACGAGCAGCGCGGTGCCGGCCAGTTCGCCGGCGGAAGCGTCCAGCACCAGCGGCGTCAGCACGTGGAAGCCGGGCCGGCCGTCGAGGCTGCGGCCGCGCAGCAGCACCTCGTGCTGAGGCTCGAAGCGGCCGCTGGCCGTCACTGGCAGGTGGTCGAGTTCCTCGCCCAGCGCCAGGGCGGCCTGAGGCGACAGCGGCTCCATGGCGCCGCGCGCCTGCACGACGGCGTTGCGCTGCTGCGCCTGCTCGAGGCGCCGCAGCTGCCAGAAGCCGAAGTTGACGAACGCCACCACCAGCGTCAGCGCCAGCAGGTGCCCGAAGATCCATTTGGGGGTCAGCAGCATCCTGGCCCCTTCGGCCGGGCTCCGGCTCAGAAGACGATCCGGTCCAGCGACATGACGAGGAAGAGCAGCGCCAGGTAGCTCATCGAGTACTTGTAGAGCGGCAGGGCGGCCACCCGGTCGATGGGCGTGCCGGCGCGCGCCAGCTGGTAGACGCGGTACATGCGCAGGCAGAGCACGAGGTTGAGCACCACGGCCGCGATCAGGTAGGCGAACGAGAACTCGTTCAGGAAGAACGGCAGGATGGTCAGGAAGATCGTCAGGAAGGTGTACATCACCATCTGCATGACGGTGGCCTTCTCGCCGATCACGCTGGGCGCCATCGGCACGCCCACGCTGTCGTACTGCTTCTGCACCATCAGGGCCAAGGCCCAGAAGTGCACGGGCGTCCACATGAAGATGACGCCGAAGAGGATCCAGGCCAGCAGGCTCAGCTCGCCGGTCACGGCCGCCCAGCCCACCAGCGGCGGGATGGCGCCGGCGGCGCCGCCGATGACGATGTTCTGCCATGTGCTGCGCTTGAGCCACATGGTGTAGATCAGGACGTAGAAGGCGATGCCCGCCCACGACAGCAGCGCCGCCAGCAGGTTGCTGCTCAGGGCGATTACCACGAACGACAGGATCGTCAGCGCCACCGCGAAGATCACGGCGTTGCGGGTCGAGACGACCTGCGTCACCATCGGCCGCTGGGCCGTGCGCTTCATGAACACGTCGATGTCGCGGTCGTAGATCATGTTGTAGACGCCCGCGGCGCCGGCCGACAGGAAGCCGCCCAGGGTGGTGCCCAGCAGCACGAGCAGGCCGGGGAAGCCGCCGGCCGCGATGAACATGGCGCCGATGGTGGTGACGAGCAGCAGCGAGATGACCTTCGGCTTCATCAGCACGAGGTAGTCGCGCCAGGTGGCGCGGCGCGCTGCGGCTTCGGGGACGGGGGAAACGGGTACGGAGGCGTCGGTCACTGTCAGAGGTTCTCCAGCGCGGCGCCGCTGCGGACGCCGCCTTCCGCGGTCACGGGCCGGCCACCCAGCAAGGTGAGGCCCGCGGCCGAAAGCAGGGCGAACGCCGCCACCGCCACGCTCAGGTGCAGCAGTTGCAGGACGATGGGGGCGAGGAAGACGAGGTTGACGACCCCGATGAGCAGCTGGGCCACGTAGACGCCCAGCAGCGTCTTGGCGAGCCGCTTGGCCTCGGGGACGGGCTTCATGAACCAGCTGAAGGCCAGCGAGACGAACAGGTAGACGCCCACGCTGACGGCGATGAGGGGGTGCAGAGCCCGCAGGCGGATGAGGGGGTGCGAGGCGGAGTCGAAGTCGGCGGCGATGCCGTCGGCCAACGACTCGGCGGGGAACATGGTGTTGCCCATGGCCGCGATGCCGCCCGTGAACATCAGCAGCAGCATGCCCAGCAGCCCCACGACGAGGAGCGTGCTGAGCGGCCCTTGCGAGCCGGCCTTGAGCGGCCAGGCGGGCGGCTTGCGCTGCGCGTAGACCACGGTGCCGGCCAGGGCGCCGATCAGGAGCATCGAGTTCACGAGGTGCGACGCCACCCAGATGCCGCGTGCGACGGTGGTGTTGTCGCCTGTCAGGCCCAGCAGCACGGTGGCGCCGCCGATCAGGGCCTCGACGACGAGCAGCGCGAACGAGAGCGTGGCGAAGGCCGCCAGGCCGGGTCGCTCGCGGCGCACGGCGCGGGCGCGCACCAGCAGCCAGACGCCCAGCGCCAACACGGCCAGCGACAGCAGCCGGTGGCTGAACTCGATGCCCGTCTCGAGGGTGGGCGACAGCGGCACGACCGTGCCGTTGCAGGTGGGCCAGTGGCTGCCGCAGCCGGCGCCCGAGCCGGTGGCGCGCACCACCGCACCCTGCAGGATGACGACGACGTTCGCGACGAGCGCGGTGATGGACAGGGCGTACAGGGATGGTCGTTTCACGCGTGGGTCTTCTCTCGTCTCTCCCGCGGCCGGCCCAGGCCGCTGGGCACATCCGGCGTGGCGTCGGGAGGTGGGGGACCGCCCCAACGCTTCCGGGTGGGCGGCTTCGGATCGCCACATGGTATCAAAGAGCGCTCGTTCGGCGCCCTGCGCCACGGACCTGAGTGCCGCCGCAGCGCCTCAGCGACCGGGAAAGCCTTGGGGCACGGCACACGGCGCTCTCACACTGCCTCGCAATGATGTGCCTGTTGCAAGGACCGGGGCACAGCGCCGCCGGCCCGCTGATCCGGCCGACAGGCACGAAAGTACGGCCGAATGCGCGGGTGTTAGACTTCGCACATACTCGGTCTTCGGAGGAAACGTTGATCACGTCCAGGCTAAAGCGCAACTCACTAGCGGGGCACCTGGGTGCCGTGCTGGCCCTACTCGCTCTCTTCTCCGTCCTCTCCATGGCCATGGCCCAGCAGGAGCAGGAGGAAGCTCCCGCGCCGCTGGACGCCGCAGCGCTGAACGAAGAGGGCCACTTCTACCTCGAGAACGGTGACTGCGCCCTCGCGCAGTTCTTCTACCAGGAAGCCCTGCGCGACGAGCCGGGGAACACCACGGCCTTCGTGGGCAAGGGGCGCTCCCTCGCCTGCCAGGGCGCGTACGGTGCCGCCATCGACGCGTACCAGGGCGCGCTCGCCGTCGACGCCAACCACCTCGACGCGCTGATCCACCTGGCCATCGCGTACCAGAACCAGTACCAGAGCGACCCGGCCACCTACTCGGGCCGCCTCGCCGACGCGCTCGACACCATCCAGCGCGCCGAGCGCGTCAAGGCCGACGACGCCCGCGT
>CAZVCT010000033.1:21255-24284 GCA_964625655.1 uncultured bacterium | reverse complement strand
CTATCTCGCTGGATAGCCTTGACGAATGACGCATACGGCGCTATATTGAAGGTATCGAACGCGCCCGAGAGGCGCGTTTCTTCGTTTCAGCCCCCTTACAACCAGCAGCTACGCCGCCCTCGTCACCCGTCGTCAGCGCTCGTGCACCGATGATGCTAGCGAGTGGGCGCCCTGCGCCCGGGAGAGGGGCAGTGCAGTCATGGCAGAAAGCGACCTTCGGTTCGGCGGCTACCACCACCTGACCGCCGTCTCCGGCCGGATCCGCGAGAACAAACGCTTCTACACCGAGGTGCTCGGTCTGAGGCTCGTGAAGCGCTCCGTCAACCAGGACGACACGAGCGCCTACCACCTCTTCTACGCGGACAAGGTCGGCAACCCCGGCACCGACATGACGTTCTTCGACTGGCGCGTCCCGCGCGAGCGGCGCGGGAGCCGCACCATCAGCCGCACCGGCATGCGCGTGCGCGACGAGGAGACGCTCGAGTACTGGCGCGGACGGCTGCAGGAGCTGGGCGTTGCTCATGGCGAGCTGGAGCACGTGGACGGCCGCGCTCAACTGCGCTTCGAGGACCCGGAGGGGCAGCGCCTGGCGCTGGTGGTCGACGGTGGCGCGGGCGACGACCCGACCCCGTGGGAGGGCGGCCCGGTGCCGCCCGAGCGTCAGCTGCGCGGCCTGGGCCCCGTCACCATGACGCTGCCCGAACTGGAGCCGACCGACCTGCTGTTGCGGCAGGTGCTGTCGATGCGCCACCTGCGCGCCTACCCCGATCCTGAGAGCGAGGGCCACGAGGTGCACGTCTACGGGATGGACGGGAGCGTGGAGAGTAGCGGCCCGCACGCCGAACTGCACGTGGCCGTCCGGCCCGACCTGCCCGTGGCGCAACCGGGCGCCGGCGGCGTGCACCACGTCGCCTTCCGTTCGCCCGACGAGCAGGTGCACCGCCGCTGGCTAGAGCACCTCACGGAGCTGCGGATCCCGAACAGCGGCTGGGTCGACCGCTTCTGGTTCCGCAGCATCTACTTCCGCGAGCCAGGCGGTGTGCTGTTCGAGATCGCGACGGACGGGCCAGGCTTCGCGGTGGACGAAGACGTCGAGAGCCTGGGCGAGAAGGTGGTGCTGCCACCGTTCCTGGAGCCGTACCGCGAGCAGATCGAGGCCGGCCTGGAGCCGCTCGACTGAGCACGCGAGCCGTTAGGCCGAGCAGCGGGAGCGGGAACGCCGTGAGCGCTAGAGCGAGCGGTCAGGCAGCGCCGGTGGCCAACGAGATCCGGTACGCCGGCGCCAGCTCGTCGGGGCCGCTCACGGCGAAGTGCAGATCGCGCAGCAGCCCGTCCTCGACGTCGTAGATCCAGGCCCTGACGGTCAGCGGGCGGCCCGCCGACCACGCCTCCTGCACGACGCTCGTGTAGCAGACGTTGCGCGCCTGCTCGATGGCGTTCAGCTCGGCGAGCTTGGCGGCCTTGCGCCTCTCCGGTAGCGGATCCAGCACGTCGGCGTGCTTCGCCGCCACGTCCTTGATGTGCCGCAGCCAGTTGTCCATCAGTCCGTGCCCCAGGCGGTCGAGCGCCGCGGCGATGCCGCCGCAGCCGTAGTGGCCGCAGACGATGACGTGCTCGACCTCCAGCACCGTGACGGCGAACTCGAGCACCGTCAGCGCGTTCAGGTCGGTGTGCGGCAGGACGTTGGCGATGTTGCGGTGGACGAACACCTCGCCCGGATCGAGCCCCGCGATGACGTTGGCGGGCACCCTGGAATCCGAACAGCCGATCCAGAGGAGGCGCGGCGCCTGCTGCGCCGAGAGGCGCCGGAAGTAGTCGGGGTCGGACGCGCGCATCTGCGCCGCCCAGGCGCGGTTGCGCACTATCAGTTCTTCGGGCTCCTTCATTCCACCACCTGATTACCGACAAGAAGGCGGCGCGATGGGCGTGCGCCGCCTGGAAGGGAAGTCGAGGTGTCGCCGCAGCTGGGGCGGGCCACCGGTCCGTGCCAGGCCACGAGCGAACGCCACCCTACAGGGTGGCGTTACGCCTCGGTTGAGGCACTATAGCCGCTCGCCGGCACGGGTTGGCCCGCGCTAGGCGCGGGAGAACGCTCTGACTATCACCAACAGTACTATCGCCCCGACTACGGCCACCAGCAGGCTATAGACGTTGAAGCCCGTGACGCCGGCGCTCCCGAACATGTCGAAGAGCCAACCGCCCAGGAAGGCGCCGATGATCCCGACGATGATGTTGGTCAGGAGGCCTCGGGTGTTGCCCATGATGGCGCCCGCGATCCATCCGGCCAGGGCACCCAGGATGATCCAAAGCAGGATGTTCATGGTCCACTCCTTCTGCTTCTGCCTGCAGCCTCGAAGAATCCGGCGAGCGGCTCTCTTTCGGTCTGCGACGTTTGCGCCGGATCGCTGGGGTCGATTTCCTCAGCGCCCCAGCGTACGTGCGCCTTGGCGAAGCACCTGAAAAGTAGCACCCCGACCGCATGGATCGGGGTGCAAACGTCGCAGAGGCAGGCGGCCGCCGGCCCGCGATTACGGTGACCGGCGGGAAGTTACGCCTTCACTCTTCCTTGAAGGTCAGCGCGACCGAGTTGATGCAGTAGCGCAGGCCCTTAGGCCCCGGGCCGTCGGGGAAGACGTGGCCCAGGTGCGCGTCGCACGTGCCGCAGCGGACCTCGATGCGGCGCATGCCGAAGCTGCGGTCCTCGTGCGTCGTGATGCGTCCCTGATCGGCCACTTCCGAGAAGCTCGGCCAGCCGCAGTCCGAGTGGAACTTGTCGTCGGACTCGAAGAGCTCGGTGCCGCACACCACGCAGGCGTAGCTGCCGGGGCTGAAGTGGTCCCAGAACTCGCCGGTGAAGGGACGCTCGGTGCCGGCCTCCTGCGTGACCTGCCAGGCCAGCGGCGTCAGGCGCTGCTTTAGGCTCGCGGGGTCGAAAGCCTTGGGTTCGGTTCGGGTGTCTTCGCTCATGAGCGTCAACTCCTTCCTGCCCCTCGACGGTACTCCGGCGGAGGCTTCGGGTCGGTAAAGCG
>CAZVCT010000033.1:12216-21155 GCA_964625655.1 uncultured bacterium | reverse complement strand
ACTCGTAACGCAGCGCCTCGATCGGGTCCTGCCGCGCCGCCTTCGCCGCCGGCAGGGTGCCCGCCACGAACGCCAGCACCATCACGAGCAGCACCACCAGCAGCACCTGGACGGGGTCGAAGGCCATGACGCGCAGGCCCTCGAGGTCCGCCAGCGCGCCTTCGGCCAGCACGTTCGAGATGATGGTGCCCGTCACGATGGCCAGCAGGGCGCCGATGGCGCTGCCCAGGAAGCCGATGAACGCCGCTTCGGCCGAGAACAGCGCGAAGATCTTCCCGGCGCCCATCCCCATCGCCTTCATCAGGCCGATCTCGCGGGTGCGCTCCTGCACCGACATCAGCAGCGTGTTGATGATGCCGAAGCCGGCGGCGATGAGCGCGATGATGGCGAAGCCGTTGAGCACCCAAACCAGGCCGTTGATGACCGAGTTGATGGCGCCCAGCTGGTCCTCGAGCGTGATGCCCACCATGTCGTGGGTCCGCAGCTCGCGCTTGATGCGCGAGACGTCCTCGGGCGTGCTGCCCGGGCGCAGGTGGACGGTGGCGCCCTGGTAGACGTCGGTGACGGCAGGCGGCAGGCCGCGCGTGTGGGCGGCGAACATCTCGTCGCGCAGCGCCGGCGAGACGTTGGCACCCTCGCCGAACAGGCTCGAACGCAGCACGCCTCGCACGACGGCGTTCACCTCGTGCTGGTTGCCGAACGGGTCGGAGAGACCGATCGTCACCACTTCGCCGACAGCGGCCTGAGGGGTGTCGAAGCCCAGCGGCTCGACGTACGAGACGGGCAGGAGCAGCTCGCCCAGAGGCTCTTCGAAGCCCTCGACCTCGGCCAGCCCCGCTTCGCTGAAGTTCTGGCCCGCCGCCAGCTCGACGTCCAGGCCGCTGGGTGCCGGCGACACCAGCAGCTCGTACTTCGTGCCGTCTCCGTAGCCGATGTAGTCGGGCGCCACCACGCGCACCGGCTCGACGCTCTCGACGCCGTCCAGCCCCTCGACCGTCGCGACGTCGGCAGCCGACAGCGCTTCGAACTGCAGCCCGGCGCCCGCCGTGAAGAACGCCTTGTCGGGGTCGTACTCGCGCGGGCCCTCGTCGCCCCCGAGGCCGGTCCCCTCCACCGTCGCCGCCTTGGCCACAGACATCAGGCTCTCGCCGCCGAGGCTGGCGACCTGCGAGTCGATGTAGCCGGTGATGCCCACACCCAGGCCGTTGGTGAGCGTGAGGGTGAAGGCGCCGACGAAGATGGCCAGCACCGTCAGCAGGGTGCGCAGCCGGCTGCGGAAGGTGTTGCCGATGGCGGTGGCGACTATCTCCTGCGGCCTCACGCCTCCACCTCCGGGCGCCCGTCGAGGTCGTCGACCACCAGGCCGTCCTTCAGGTAGATGCGGCGGTCGCAGCGCGCGGCCAGCTCTTCGTCGTGCGTGACCACCACGAGCGTGATGCCGTGCTCGCGGTTCAGGTCGAAGAGCAGGTCCTCGATCACCTCGCCCGTGACGGTGTCGAGGTTGCCCGTAGGCTCGTCCGCGAAGATCACCTGCGGCCGGTTGGCGAGCGCACGCGCGATCACCATGCGCTGCTTCTGGCCCCCCGAGAGGTTCGTGCCGCGGTTGCCGGCCTTGTCGTCGAGTTCCACCAGCCGCAGCATCTCCATGGCGCGTTCGCGCCGCTCGCGGGGCGGCACGCCCCTGATCTTCAGGGGCAGCATCACGTTATCGAGGACGGTGGCGTTCGGGATCATGAAGAACTGCTGGAAGACGAAGCCGAACGTCCGGTTGCGCAGCTCGTTCGTGCGGGCGGTGGAGAAGCCACGCGCGTCCTCGCCCCCGACGTGGATGGCGCCCTGGGATGGGGAGTCGAGGAGCGCCAGCAGGTGCATCAGGGTCGACTTGCCCGAGCCGCTCTTGCCGACGATGGCCACGGACTCGCCTTCGCGGATCTCGAGGGAGACGCCGCGCAGGGCGTCGAAGCGGGCTTCGCCGGTGCCGTAGCTCTTGACGACGTCCTTCGCTTCGAGGATGTTCGTAGCTGATCTGGTGGGCGATGTGTCGTTGGGAGCTGAACCTTGCATCGGCACAACGGTACCCCTTGCGGGGCCTCGCGGCGCGGTCCTGTGCTGCGGCGGCGGGACGGAAGGCGCAGAGCCCTCGCTCGGCCCGCCGCCGGTTGGTGCCTCAGCGCACCCGGTCCATCTCGGCGTGGCGCTCGTCGTGGAACTGGTCCTCGTCCATGCCCGACTTCCAGTAGGGCGACACGCGCATCCGGTCGGCCGCAACGCCGCGCTCTTCGGTCAGGTGCGCGCGCACCTCGCGCGCGACGCCCAGCTCGGCCGCCACCCACCACAGGTCGATGTTCTCTACCGGCAGCTTGCGGATGGAGCGCGCCAGCGGCCTGGGGTCGGCGCCGTCGGCCACCAACCACTCGACGTCGAGCGCCGCGGCGCTCGAGATCTGCCGGACGTCGGCGAGGCTGGGCACCTCGACGATGACGTCCGCCCGCACGTACGGCGCCAGGCGCGACGCGATCATGGCGATGGCCGGGAGCGCGGTGGCGTCGCCTGCCAGCACGACCCGGCGCGCTTCGTCAGGGACGACCTCGCCCGTGCCGCGCGGGCCGAACATCCCCAGCGTGGCGCCGGGCTGCGCCTGCCTGGCCCACGCGACCGCCACGCCAGCGTGGTCGTGCAGCACGAAGTCGACGTCGAACTCGCCCGTCAGGGGGTCGAAGTTGCAGAGGGTGAAGGGGCGGCCGAAGGGGCGCGCGCCCTGCTCGGCGGCCGGGAAGAGCAGCTTGATGGTCATGGCTTCCAGGTCCTGCGCGTTCAGCAGCTCGGCGCATACGAAGCGCACGCGGCGGTAGTTGGGGGACACGTCGCGGACACCCACGACCTCGAGCGTCTTGGGGACGGGGCGTGGGCGGGGCGCGGTGGGGGCGCTATCGGTCATTCGGGGGACTCCAGAAGCGGACGCCGCAGGCGACGGCCGCGGAAGATTCGGGAGCACGGCTCCTGGCGCGGCGCGGACCAAGGGCCGCGCACGCGAATCCGGAGCAGACGGCTCGGGTAAGTGGCAAGCTACCGCCCGCGGGTCGGTAGTGTCAACGCGCTATGCTCGCCGACATGGAGGAGACAACGACCGCGCACCTGCGGCGCGCCGTGGAACTGGCCGAGGAGAGCGTGGCGAACGGGGGCGGGCCCTTCGGCGCCGTGCTGGTTCTGCCCGACGGCCGCACCTTCGAGGCCGCCAACCGCGTCACGCTCGACAACGACCCCACCGCACACGCCGAGGTGGTGGCCATCCGCCGCGCGTGCCGGGAGCTGGGCGTGTTCGACCTCGGTGGCGCCACCCTCTACGCGAGCTGCGAACCGTGCCCCATGTGCCTCGCCGCCTCCCTGTGGGCGCGGGTCGGGCGCGTGTTCTTCGCTGCCGACCGCTTCGCTGCGGACCGCGCGGGCTTCAGCGACGCCGAGTTCTACGACTACCTCGAGGGCAGGTCCGGACCCGAGCTCATGCCCGTGGAGCGGGTCGCGATCCCCGAGGCCGAGAAGCCGTTCGAGGTGTGGGCGCGCTCCGAGCAGCGAGTCGAGTACTGAAGCGGCCTGGGAGGCCCATGGACCGGCGCACGTTCCTGAAGGTGGCGATAGGCGCTGCGCCCGTGCTGCTCGGCCTGACGGCCGCGCGCGAGGCGTACTCGTTCGAGCTGCCGCACGAACGGCGGGTGGTGCGCGGCATCAGGAAGCCGCTGCGCCTCGCGTTCCTTACCGACCTTCACCTGGGGCCGTACATGGGCCGGATTCAGCTCGAGGAGTGGGTCGACGCCACGATCGAGCTGGCGCCGGACGTCGTCGTCTTCGGCGGCGACATGGTGGACCAGATGTACCGGGGCGACCTCTCGGAGGTCAGGGAAGTGCTGACGCGGCTGCCGCGCGGGCTCGGCGTCTACGCCGTCCTCGGCAACCACGACCGCACCCGCTTCCGCGACCTGACGCCGTTCCGCGAGGCGCTGCAGGCCGCCGGCGTCACCTTGCTGGTCAACGAGGGCGTGCAGGTGCGCGACGACCTCTTCCTGGCCGGTATCGACGACTGGCGCACGGGCCACCCGAGCGTGGAGCGCGCCTTCGTGGGCTCCGGCCAGGGAGCGCGGGTGCTGGTGAGCCACAACCCCGACGCCATCCCGCACCTGCCGGAGGGCATCGACCTGGTCCTGAGCGGCCACACCCATGGCGGCCAGGTGCGGCTGCCGTTGATCGGGCCGCTGGTGACGTCGTCGGAGTTCGGCACGCGCTTCGTCGAGGGGTGGGTGGAGGCGCCCATGCCGGCCTTCGTGTCGCGCGGGCTGGGCGTCACGCTGCTGCCGTTCCGCCTCTTCTGCCCGCCCGAGCTCGTGCTGCTCGAGCTGCTGCCCGCCTGAAGCGCCGTCCGGGCCCGGCGCCACTCATTCCCAGAACCTACGCAGTCGGTCTCAGAGCTGCAGGTGTGGATGGAAGCGCCTCAGCCACAGCTCCAGCGCCAGGGGGTTGAAGACCCGCCTGAACGGCACGCCGCCGCGGCGGCTTCCCAGGGTGGCGAAGCGGCGGAAGGCGGCGTGGAAGGCGTCGTGCTCCAGCAGGCCGTGACGGAACACGAGGGCGCCCTCCGACATGTGCGCCAGCAGCCTCGGCTCCAGCTCGCGGATCAGCTGGTCCTGCCTCGGCACGTCGAGGCGTCTGGGCGGCGTGTGCGAGGCGAGCTCCGCCGGCAGGTCCTGCTCTAGCGCCTGGCGGAAGAGGAACTTCGTCCAGCCGTGGCGCAGCCGGGAGGCCGGCGTCAGCGGCAGGATCCGCTCGACCAGCCGGTAGTCGAGGAACGGGAAGCGCAGCGAGCGGCCGTGAGCCATCGACATGCGGTCGTCCTGGTGCGCCTCACGGGGCAGCACGAGCGAGCGCAGGTCCAGGGCGCGGCGCTCCTGCAGGGTCATCCCCGGCCGCGCGGCGGGCTCGTCGTCCAGCGGATCCAGCAGAGCTGGTCCCAACCCGTAAGCGCGGCCGTCGCCACCGCGGACCAGGAGCGGCAGGGGTGGCGGCACCTGCGGCAGCAGGGCTCCACTCCTCAGCGCGGTGGCCAGTCCGGCGGCGGCCTCGTGCACGCGCCCCGCCCGCGCCAGCCTCAACGCCTGGTGCATCACGTGGGCATCGCCGATGCCGAGCAGCTGGTCGGCGCCCCGGCTGCTCAACACGACCGCCATGCCCATCTCCCTGGCGGCTTGCATGAACCGGAACTGCGCTACCGAGCCCAGACCCGGGAGCGGCTCGTCATGGTGCCAGGTGGCGCGCTCGAGCAGGTCGAAGACGCTGCCCGCCGTCAGGTCGAGCGGCACGGCCCATAGGTCCAGCTTCAGGTGCCGCGCTACGGCTCGGGCGTGCTCGCGCACGGCGGCGTCGTGGCCGCTTCGGCGCCCGTTCGTGCCGGCTGGCAGGGGGCGGCCGGAGGCGTCGAACGGCGGGGCGCTGCCGTTCGAGCCGTGGTCGGCGTGAAGCAAGGTCACCTCGCGCCCGCCCGCGTTGGCGGCCACGGCGGCGGCTACGGCGCTCGAGTCGACGCTGCCCGACAGCAGCACGCCCACCGGCGCGTCGGTGCGCAGCCGCAGGCGTACGGCGTCGTGGAAGAGGGCCCGCACGTCGTCGCGCAGCTGCTCCTCCGAGGTGGGCGGCGCGCTGCCCGTGACGGGTGGCGTCCAGTAGAGGACGGGGCGCGGCTCCAGGCTCTCCGTCCCCAGGTCCAGCTCGACGTACGTGCCGGGCTCGACGCTCCGGATGCCGGCGAACAGCGTGGCGGGGCCCACGTCGAGCAGCGATCCGGTGAGGAAGCGTCGCACCGACGGGGCGTGCAGCGAGTACCGGTCGCCGCTCATGGCCAGCAGCGCCTTGATCTCGGAAGCGAACGCCACGCGCGCGCCGCGTGCGTCGAGGTAGAGCGGCTTGAGGCCGAGGCGGTCGCGCGCCAGCACCAGGCGCCGACCGGGCCCATCGAGCCAGGCGAAGGCCCAGCTGCCGTTGAACGCCTCCAGCGCACGTTCCACGCCCCACTCGCGCAGCGCGGCGGCGGCCACCTCGGCGTCGCCGGAGCCGGAGAACACTACGCCCCGCGCGCCGAGCCGGCGGCGCAGCTCGCGGTAGTTGTACAGCTCTCCGGCGAAGACGCAGACGTCCTCGCCGCCGGGACCGGCGAGCGGCTGCCGCGCGGGCGCCGTGCGGTCCATGACCTCCAGCCGCTGGTGGGCCAGCCCGACGCCCCATTCGCCTACCCGGAGTACGGCCGTGTCGCCGCCGTCCGGTCCGCGGTGCGCCTGCGCCTCGGCCCCGGCCCGCAACTGGCTTCCGATGACGCTCGCATCGGCCCGTTCGGAAGGTCGCGCCTGGCCGCGGCCCTCGTGCAGGTGGGCCGCGCTGACCACCACGCCGCAGATCCCGCTCACGCGGGCCCCAACGGGTGCTGACGGAGCAGCGGAAGGTTCGGCTTGGAGGCTGAAGTCAACGACATCTACTACCCAATCGATCAGAAGCTAAAGGCACCCTACCGTAGCGGGTCGCGGCCGTCCCTGTCGTGGTGCGCTGCGGCGCCCGGCCCCATCCGGACGTCAGGGCGGGGCGTTGGCGGCGACCTGGAACAGCCAGACGGCGCCGCCGTCGCCTTCGGCGCCCGGTGCCGGCCGCTCGCTCGGGGCGCCCACCAGCAGGCGGGCGCCGTCCGCCGCCAGCGCCGCGTACCGCACGCCCTCGCTCTCCAGGTCGAGCAGGGCGGCCGGCACCGTCGACCAACCATCTCCATCGACTGCGAACGTCACCACGCGCACCCGACCGGACGGCAGGTCGTTGTCGGTCTGCAGCGCAGCGACGAGCGTCGAGCCCGCCAGCGCCAGCGCCGTTCCGAACCGTTCGGAGGGCGCCTGACGGGCGCTCAGGCGGGCCGTCAGCTTCCACTCGGAGCCGGTGCGACCGTACACGTACACGGGCCCCGAGCGAGCGCCGCCGTAGTCGCCGCCCGGCGTGCCGACGGCCAACAGGTCTTGTCCGAGGGCCAGGCTGCTGCCGAACGCCGCCACGTCGTCGGCCTCCGGCGGGGTCAGGCGCGCCACCTGCTGGGTGCCCGCGTCCAGCCGGAACAGGTAGACGGCGCCGACCTGCCCGTCCGCGCCGACGGCCAGCAGCCCGTCGCCAAGCGCGAGGCTCGCGCCGAAGCGGGCGCCGCTTGGCAGGTCGTCCGGTGCCAGCAGGCTCCATGGGCGCCAGCCGTCGTCCTCGAGCCGGTACAGGTGCACGGCGCCCCCGCGCTCCGGATGCCGTCCGTGGGCCGGGGCGGCGACCACCAGCACTCCGGCTTCGAGGAGCACCGCCGCGCCGAAGCGCGTTCCGGTGCCGGCCGCCGAGCTGCTCAGTTGCGCTTCGGGTTCCCAACCACCTTCGACGTGCCGGAACAGGTAGACGCGCTCCTGACCCCAGGCGCCCACCACGACGCGGCCCGCGTCCGTGGCCACCGCGCCACCGAAGAACGCACCGCTGCTCGGTTCGGGTGCCGACAGCTTCTGCTCGAGCTGCCAGCCGTCTTCCGTCAGGCGGTACACGTACGCCGCCCCTTCGTTCCCGCTGCCCTCCTCGGGCGCGCCTACGACAGCCAGGTCGCCGTGCAGCGCCACGGCCGCCCCGAAGCGCCCGCCCGCCTGGGCGAACTGCAGCGCTCGTCCGTCTGGGAGGGCGGGCGCCGTCAGGTCGGCCCCGGCGGGCGCCGCGGGAGTCGTGGGTTGCACCGGGGCCTGCGCCGCGGCTGGCGCCTGCGCATGGGAGAGCGACAGAAGCAGGGTGAACGCGAGAAGGAAGCTGCGGCAGGAGGGAAGCGCATGGCACAGCGGCGCCACCGCGCGCGGGGCGCGGCGTGGCTGCGTGCGGGTGTGGCGTTGGACCATGCCCCTCCGTCGCGGGCTCGCTACGGGAGGCGTCCACAGTCGACAGAGCTGCGAACCGCGAACCCGCGTCGATGATATGGGCGGTCCGCCCGGGCCGTCACTTCGGCATCACAGGTCCTGAATCACAGGTTCTAGGTCACAGGTCCTAGATCACAGGTTCTAGGTCACAGGTCTTAGATCACAGGTTCAAAATCACAGGGCGGGGCGGGGCGAGGTCAGTCGGCGGCCCCCGCGCGGGCCGGCGCCGCCACGTCCCAGACGGCTTCCATGCCGCCGTGCGCCAGTTCGTCCAAGGTGAGCACGGTCAGCCCGGCGTAGATCTCCGGCATGGGGTCGGCTTCGCCCTTGGCCAAGGTCCACGGGAGGCCGCCCGAGGTGGTCATCGCCTCGGCGATGCGCTGCCCGCGCTCGTCCGCCGCTGCGAGGTACGCCGCGTCCGCCGTCAGGCCGCCCATGTGCCACAGGTAGCGCGTCTGCTGCACGAAGGCGTGCAGCGGCTGAGGGTCGAGGAACGCCGTTCCGTCCGCCGTTTCGCGGCTGCGCAGGCGCCACTTCGCTTCGAAGTCGTGCTTCAGGTACGAGCGCCAGAAGTCGGCGCGTTCGCCGTAGTTGACGCTGCTCGGGCTGGGCAGGTCGCGGTTGCTCTGGTAGGCCCACGCGACGGCCGCCACCATCCCGTGCGCCAACGCTTCCTCGACAGGGTCAGCGTCGTCGAGGTACTTGGCGTCGAGGGAGTTCTCCAGCCAGCGCCAGTTGCGGAAGCCGTCGCCGTTCGTGTCGGCCAGGGCTCCGCGGGCCGCCTGCAGGATGGGGTCGATGGCGTCCAGCAGGCGCAGGTCGCCGCTGGCGCGGAAGGCGGCCAGGAGCTCGGTGACGTGCTCGTTGGCGTCGCGCGCCAGGAAGTGGAGGTCGCCGCGGGCGGCGCCGTCCGTGATGGCACGGCGAGCCTCGCGGGCGTCCTTCAGCAGCTGCTCGTGGGCGGCTGCGGCGTCGTCGCCCAGGGCCGTC
>CAZVCT010000033.1:4569-12116 GCA_964625655.1 uncultured bacterium | reverse complement strand
GGCGTCCTTCAGCAGCTGCTCGTGGGCGGCTGCGGCGTCGTCGCCCAGGGCCGTCACGTCGAAGCCGGGGTCGCCGCGCACGGCGCCGGCGGCGGTTCGCGCGTTCCGCGGCTGGCTGGCGCCGCTCGTGCCGCCCGCAGCGTTGGTCGCGGTGCTCGTGTCGTCGGCGCCCTTGTCTGCCGAGTCGCTCTGCGTGGCGCCTGACGCGGCGCCGGCAGCCTTCCCGGCCGCGCCGTTCCCGGCTTCCGCCGCGCTGCCGTCGGCTGGCGCCGAGGTGTCGGCGGCTGCCGCCGAGCCCGAGTCGGCGCCTTCGGCCTTCGCGCCCGCGCCTTCGCTGCCGGCGCTGGTCGTGGACGCAGCCGCTGCGCCGCTATCCGCGGCATCGTCTTCGGTGGCGGCCGCGCCGTTCCTGACCTTGAACTCGACGTCGAACTCGAAGGGCACCAGCGAGTCGCCCGTGCGCACCCAGGTGCGGGCGATCAGGAGGTGCGTGCCGTTTGGCAGCTTCTTGGTGTCGATCTTCACGGAGAAGGGCGCCTCGGTGGCGTTCTCCACGAGGTTGCCCTTACCGCCCAGGTAGTAGTCGACCTTCGCGACGTAGTCGCGTTCGGAAAGCTCCACTTCGACGATGCCCGAGACGGTGCTCTCGCGCAGGCTCTGCACCGCCTCGGCGCCGGCAGCGCTGCTGCCGAGGGCGGCCATGACGAAGTCGTTGGCTGTGATGGCTGGGTCGGGCATGGCCGTCTGCGGTTCGCTGCAGGCCGAGATGGCCAGGGCGAGAACCGCCGTGAGGGCTGCCCACCACCGGGCGCCGAAGCGCCGGCGTGTGTGTAAGTCGCTTCGCACGTCGTTCCCTTCCTGCGTCGCAGCTGTGCTGCGGCGCCCATCGGGCCCCTCGTGTTGCAAGCCTGAGAGGGGAGGATGGGGGATACGACGAGCCTCGGCCGGTTGCGCTACTGGCTCCGTCTACCTTAAGCGCCCAAATTACGGGGTAGACATCTTCGCCGCTGAGGAGCACGGACGGCCGGGGCCGCCCGAATGCCCGGGATGGCGTTTGAAGTGGGAGCGTTCTCGAACCCGAGCTGGCAGCCGCGTGCAGCTGGCCGGTTGGCGGGTCTCTCCCTACGCCTGCATCAGGGTAGCCGACCACCCATGCCCGCCGGCTTAGCAGGGGATGAAATCCATGAGCATCCGGCGGCGCAGGTAGCAGCAGGTATCATCTGCCGGATGGGAACCCGCGCGAGGCAACCCGAGGTGCGCGTCGCCCTGAGCGCTCCTTCCGGGGCCGGCCGGCCAGCGATGCGGCGCGGCCTGGTGCTGGCGTTCCTCATGATCACGGCGGCGCTCGCCGCGGTCGAGGGGACGATCGTCGCCACGGCCATGCCGAGCATCGTCGCCAGCCTAGGCGGGTTCGAGTACTACTCCTGGGTGTTCGCCGCCTACCTCCTCAGCCAGGCGATCTCGACGCCGATCTTCGGGCGCCTCGCCGACCTGCACGGCCGCAAGCCGGTGCTGCTCGTGGGCATCTCGCTCTTCCTGGCGGCCTCCGTGGCGTGCGGCTTCGCCACCAGCATGCCGATGCTCGTCTTCTTCCGGCTGCTGCAGGGGTTCGGGGCGGGCAGTACCATGACCATCGTCTCGACCCTGGCGGGCGACCTCTACGAGGTACGCGAACGGGGGCGGGTGCAGGCGTACCTGTCGAGCGTCTGGGGCGTCTCGGCCGTGCTGGGGCCGCTGCTGGGCGGGGCGCTCATCGAGAACGCGCACTGGTCGTGGATCTTCTGGTTCAACGTTCCCATCGGCATCATCGCCATCCTGGGGCTGCGCGCCTTCCTGCACGAGGAGGTCGAACGGCGCGACGCCCACCTGGACGTCACCAGCGCGGGCCTCCTGTTCCTGGCCATCGGCAGCGTCATGCTCGTGTTCACCCAGGGCCCCAGCTGGGGCTGGGCCGCCAGCGCGGCCCTGCTGGCCCTCTCGTTCGGCAGCGGCTGGCTCTTCTTCCGGCGCCAGGCGCGCCTTGACGAGCCCCTGATCAGCTCGGAGACCTGGAACGACCGGCTGCTGCTGCTGGCCAACGTCGTCACCCTGGCCGCCGGCGGGCTGATGATCGGGCTGATCACGTACTCGCCGACCTACGTCCAGGGCGTGATGGGCTACTCGCCCACCATCGCTGGCCTCACCCTGACCGCCATGTCGCTCGGCTGGACGCTCGCGTCGGTGGTGGCGGGCCGCCTGGTGGTGCCGCTGGGGCCGGCGCGCACCGGGCAGTTCGGGGGCATCTTCGCGCTGCTGGGCGGGCTCATGTACCTGCTGCTGACCCCCGAGCGCGGGCCCTGGTGGGTGGCGGGCGGCTCGGCGCTCGTGGGCCTTGCCATGGGCTTCATCATGACCACCATGATCGTCACCATCCAGTCGTCGGTCTCGTGGCAGCGGCGTGGCACGGCCACGGCCACCAACATGCTGATGCGCATCCTGGGCAACTCGCTTGGGGCCGCGCTGCTGGGTGGTGTTCTGAACGTCTCGCTGAGCCGCACGGTGCGGAGCCTGCCCGGCGGCGGGCCCGACACGATGGCGCGCATCGAGGAGCTGCTGACGCCCGGCGCCGCCGGCGCCGCGGACGAGGGGCTGCGGGCGGTGCTCGCCTCCGGCCTTCACACCGTGTACGTGGGCGTGTTCCTGGTGGGGCTGCTCGTGTTCGTGCTCAGCCTGCTGCTGCCGCGGGGGCGGCGCCTGACGTGAGCGGGTCCCAGCCGAACGTGCCCGTGTGGGAGGAGGGCGGCTGGGACCCCCTGCCGCGGCTGGAAGGCGCGGTGGAGGCCGACGTCTGCGTGGTGGGCCTCGGCGGTTCGGGCCTGAGCGCCGTGCTGCAGCTGCTGGAAGCGGGCCGTTCCGTGGTGGGGGTGGACGCCGGGCAGGTGGCCGGCGCGGCCGCGGGGCGCAACGGCGGCCTGCTGCTGGCCGGGCTGGCGGCCTTCCATCACGACGCCATTCAGGAACTGGGCAGGGAGCGCGCGACGCGCATGTACCGGCTGACGGAGGAGGCGCGCGAGCACGAGCTGGGCTCTGCCACGGGCGGCGTGCGGCGCGTGGGCTCGCTGCGCATCGCCGCGAGCGACGACGAGCTCGAGGACTGCGCCGCCCAGCTGGCGGCCATGCGCGAGGACGACCTGGCGGTCGAGGCGTACTCCGGCCCCGAGGGTCAGGGGCTGCATTTCCCGGGCGACGCGGTGGTGAACCCGCTGGCGCGCTGCCGCGACATGGCGCGCCGCGCCTTGCGCGAGGGCGCGCGCCTCTTCGAGGGGACGAGGGTGGAGGCCATCGAGCCCGGCCGCGTGACGACCGAAGCGGGCGTCGTCGAGTGCGGCGCGGTGATCGTGGCGGTCGACGGGCGCCTGAGCGAGCTGCTGCCCGAACTGGCGGAAGAGGTGCGCACGGCGCGGCTGCAGATGCTGGCGACCGCGCCGACAGACGAGCTGGCGGTGCCGAAGCCCGTCTACCGCCGCTACGGCTTCGAGTACTACCAGCGCACCCCGGCGGGTCGCATCGCCCTCGGCGGCTTCCGCGACCAGGCGGGAGAGGGTGAGTGGACGCGCGAGTCGGCGCCCGCGCCCGAGGTCCAGGAGCGCCTCGAGAGCTTCCTGCGAGGCGGTCTGGGCGTGCAGGCGCCCATCACCCACCGCTGGGCGGCGTCGGTGGGCTTCCGCGCGGGCGTTCTGCCGCTGGCGCGCCTGGTGCGCGAGCGCGTGTGGGCGATCGGCGGCTACAACGGCACGGGCAACCTGGTGGGCGCGGTGCTGGGACGGGCCGCTGCCGAGGTCGCCATGGGGCGCGCCAGCGAGACGTGGGAGCTGTTCGGCGGGAGCGACTGAGGGCGTTCAACGAAGTGCCGGGAGCGTGTCGGGCAGGCCAGGAGCGGCGCCGGGCTGCGGAGCGTCGGCCGGAAGGCGCGCCCAGAGCGGCCAGGCGTCCAGTTCCGCATCCAGCCGGCGCCAGTGCGGCATGTGGCGCGTCATGAGCGCGCGGAAGCGGGGGCCATGGTCGGCCACCAGCAGGTGCGCCAGCTCGTGCACCACGACGTACTCCAGCAGCTCGGGGCGGCGGCGGACGAGGGCGACGTTGAGCCAGATGCGCCGCGCCCTGGGGTTACAGCTGCCCCAGCGGGTGCGCATGCGCTTGATGCCCGTGTCGGGCGCCGGAACGCCGAAGCGTGGCGCCCAGGTGGCCAGCAGATCGGGAAGCGCTTCCGACAGCTGGCGGCGGTACCAGTTCTCCAGCCGCTTCTCGCGGGCCGGCCTGTCGCAATCAGGTCCGATCCCCATCACGAGGCGACCCTCCTCGAGGGTCACGCGCCGCGGCGCGCCGGGTCGCAGCTCCAGGCGGTAGGGCTCGCCCCGGAAGTAGTGCACCTCGCCCGTCACGCAGAGCGCCGGCGCCGGCTGCGGCAGGGCGCGGAAGCGCTGCTGGTGGCGTGCGATCCAGGCGCTGCGTTCCCGCACGGCGGCGTCGATCGCGGCGCGCGGCGTGCCACGGGGCACGCTGACGCGCACGCGCCCGTCGGGCGGCGAGACGCGGAGGTTGATGCGCTTGATGGGCTTCACCACCAGCTCGAGCTCGATGCCGGCCACGACCTCGGTGCGGGGCGCCTCTGCGGGGCGGCGTGATGTTCGACGGGGGCTTCTGCGCGGCACGGGCCCACTCTCGCATACCGTCCGGCGGGGCAGCGACTATGACGGAACCCCGCACGGGAGCGGTCCGGTCGCTGCTATCATCGCCTCGTTCCTGCCACCCATGGGCCTTTCATGGCCTGCGTCTAGCGAAGGAGCCGTGCGCCATCGACACCAACAAGGAAGAACGAAGAAACGACGTCCCCGGCACCGGAGCAGGCCCGCGCACGAGCGTGAGGGTCGGGGGATTGGGCATGCAGAGCCCTTCCCCGGCGTGGCACCTGCCGCAGCCACGCAAGAGCACGTTCACCGAGTTCATGCGCGTGTTCGTCAAAGCCTTCCACAGCCTGGCGGTGGTCGTCTTCGGCATCGCCGCCTTCTACCTCATGTACTGCGGCCTCACGGGGCACCGTGACGTCTGGACGGTCGCGGCGCTCGTCGCGGTGGCCATCGAGACGGTCGTCTACCTGAGCTTCGGGGTGAAGTGCCCCCTGACGATGCTGGCGCGTTGGTACGGCGACGAAGGCGGCCACGACTACCTGTTCGAGTGGCTGCTCGGCCGCCGGCGCATCGGGCTCGTGTCCCGCTCGCTGGGTCTGCTCGCCAGCGTCGGAGTGGCGCTCGTGCTGATAGGGAGCCTCACGCCGCTGCTGCCCTGACCCGGATCGTGGCTAAGGTAACTTGACATCAACGGACTCAAGTTTGATAATGGAGTCACGTTGACGCGGCGTAGCCGTGTCAGGAAGGAGCCACCATGACCCTGATGAGACACTTGAACACCCGTACCAGACCGACCCGCCGCTGGGCGCTCGACGCCGGCGACGAGATGGGCGACCTGTTCGACCGGATGGAGCGCATGATGCTCCAGCCGTTCGGCACGACCCGCGCTCCCACCGGAAGCGGCCCGTACCCCATCGACCTCTACGAGACGAGCGACGCCGTAGTCCTCGAGATGGCCGTCCCGGGCCTGCGGCCCGACCAGCTGGACATCAGCCTCGAAGGGCGCCAGCTGACCATCCACGGTGTGCTGCCCGATGGCGAAGAGGAGCAGGGCGAAGCCCAGCGCAGCTACTGGATACGTGGCATCCCGCGCGGCGAGTTCCAGCGCACGGTGACGATCCCGGCCGGCGTAGACGCCGACCAGATCCACGCCACCGTCGACCAGGGGCTCCTGTCGCTGACCATGCCGAAGGCGGCCGAGGCCAAGGCCCGCAAGATCGACATCCACCAAGGCGGCCAGCCCAGCCTCAGAGCGCCGTGATCATCCCGCCGTCCACCAGCAAGCTCTGACCCGTTAGGTACGAGGCCGCGTCGCTCAGCAGGAACGCGGCCACCTTGCCGAACTCCTCGCTGCGTCCCAGACGCCCCAGCGGGATGGAACGCGCCGTGCGCTCGCGCACCGCCTCGACGGTGGTGCCCTCGAGCCCGGCGCGTTTCTCGTCCAGCGCGTCCAGGCGCGGCGTCACGATGCGGCCGGGCGACAGCATGTTCACGCGGACGCCGTCGGGCGCCAGCGTGGTGGCGAGCTCGCGGCAGAGCGCGTTGACGGCCGGCCGCACGCTGTTCGACAGCGTCAGGTTAGGCACCGCCTGGCGGATGCTGGACGAGCCGATCGCCACCATGGCGCCACCGCCGGCCTCCCGCAGGTGCGGCAGCACGAGGCGCACCGAGCGCACCACGCTCATCAGCGTCAACTCGAAGGCGGCCGACCAATCGTCGTCGGTCAGTTCCTCGAAGCCGCCCGCCTTCGGGCCGCCCGCGTTGAGGACCACGAGGTCGATGCCGCCCAGCAGCTCGGCGGTCCTGGCCACGAGGCGCTCGAGTTCGGCTGGCACCGTAACGTCGGCGCCGACGCCGTGCGCCTCGCCGCCCCCAGCCTGCGCAGCCACCTCCTCCGCCACGCGTTGCGCCCGCTCCTCCTCGCGGCCGCACAGCACGACCCTCGCGCCATCCGACGCCAACGCCTGGGCGGTGGCGCGGCCCAGACCGCTCGTGCCGGCCATGACCAGCGCGCGTTTTCCTTCGAGTCCTAGGTCCATGCGTCTCTCCGATCGGCGCGCCCAGCGCGGGTACCGGTCGCCCAGCGCGCCGGGGGTGCGGCGGCGCCCAGGCGCCCAGGGTGCGGGCGTCGTCCGTCATAAGGTAACGCGTCGCGCGTGCGTCGTGTCCTGGTGCGTGGTTGCCGCCTGGTTCAGGGAACCTTTCGGTGGTACTTGACGCTTTGCATAGCGATACGGTTTCCAACATTGTCGATACTAGGCCTACGGCAGTTCACAACTCCGCTTCCAGGAGGTAAACTGCGGTGCCCAGACCCGATGGTTTCGGCTATCCCCCGAGTTGGACAGGAGACACCATGGCCCTCACCGAAGTAATCGTCTTGATCCCCGAAGAGCGTGTCGGCGACTTCTACCGCCTGGTAGGCGCATGGATGACCGGTGGTTCGTTGGCGGATGAGGCCTCCACCCCTCGCAGCAGGCGCCGCGCCTCCGGCGGCGGAACCCCCACGCTTTCCTCCAACAGCCGTTACGCCCCCCTGCACAAGCACCTGGCCGACCTGAAGGCCGATCTGAACGAGTACGAGATGAGCTTCGAGGAGATCAGCACCGTGATGGGTGCCGACCTACCGAAGTCCGCGCGCGACCACCGCGCCTGGTGGGCCAACACCGAATCGCACTCGCAGGCTCTGGCCTGGATCTCGGCCGGCTGGAAGGTCGACGGCGTCGACCTCGACAACGAGCTGATCCACTTCACCCGCACCGACCGGGCCGCCTGAGCCAAGCGCTACACCTGGGACTAGTACGTCTGGGACTAGTACGTCTGGGACCAGTACGTCTGGGACCAGTACGGCTAGAAACGAGCGTCGGCCGCGCCCTCTGGTGG
>CAZVCT010000033.1:2460-4469 GCA_964625655.1 uncultured bacterium | reverse complement strand
AGTACGTCTGGGACCAGTACGGCTAGAAACGAGCGTCGGCCGCGCCCTCTGGTGGGGGCGCGGCCGACGTGCTCTCATGTGGCCATGAGACTCCCCGACGAGATCCGCACCTACGCCCAGGCGGCGCTGGCCCGCCTCGTGGCCATCCCCTCGGTCTCGGCCGAGAACCGCGCCCTGACGCCGGCAGCCGAGGCCGTGCGCGAGCTGCTGGACGAACTGGGCGCCACCACCGAGCTGCACGCGACGGACGGTGCGCCCGTCGTGTTCGCCGAGCGGCCCGCTGCCGAGGGCCAGCCGACCGTCCTCTTCTACAACCATTACGACGTGCAGCCCGCCGACCCGCTCGAGCTGTGGGAGTACGAGCCGTTCGCGCTCACGGAGGATGACGGGGTCTGGTACGGCCGGGGCGTGTCGGACGACAAGGGCCACCTGGTATCGCGCCTCGCGGCGCTGCGCTGGTACGCGGCCGAGCACGGCGAGCTGCCGATCGGCTTCAAGTTCCTGGTCGAGGGCGAGGAGGAGATCGGCAGTCCGCACCTCGTCGAGTACGTGGCTGCGAACGCCCGGCGCCTTGCGGCGGACGGCTGCGTGTGGGAGTTCGGCGGCGTCACGGCCGAAGGCCGGCCCACCACCTTCTTCGGCCTGAAGGGGATCGCCTGCGTCGAGCTGCGCGTCAGGACGGCGTCGCGCGACCTGCACTCTTCGCTGGGCGCCGTGGTCGAGAACCCCATCTACCGCCTGGCGGCCGCGCTCGCGTCGCTGCGCGACGGTCAGGGGCGCGTGAGCATCGAGGGGTTCTACGACGACGTGCAGCCGCTCGGCCCCGCCGAGGAGGCGCTGTTGGCCGCTCTGCCGGACGAGGGGGCGGACCTGATGGCGGAGTACGGGGTGGACGGCTACCTGGGCGGCGCCAGCGGCGCCGAGTTCCAGCGCAGGCTACTCACCGAGCCGAATATCAACTACAACGGCTTCCACGCCGGCTACGGCGGGCCCGGCTCCAAGACGGTGCTGCCGGCCGAGGCCAGCGCCAAGCTCGACATCCGCCTCGTGCCCGACCAGGACCCCGAGCGCGTCCTGCGAGCCCTGAGGGCCCACCTCGACCGGCACGGCTTCACCGACGTGGAGATGGTGGAGCTGGAGACGAGCCAGCGCGCCGCCCGCTCCAGCGCCGACCACCCGTTCGTGCGCGCCACCATCCAGGCGCTGCGCGAGGGGTTCGGCAAGGAGCCGGTGGCCTACCCGAACGTGGCAGGCTCGGGGCCGATGTACCCGTTCGTGGAAGGCCTGGGCATGCCGGTGGTGGGGCTGGGCTGCAGCCATCCCGGCTCGCGCGACCACAGCCCCAACGAGAACGTGCGCGTGGCCGACTTCGAGGCCAGCGTCGTGGCCACGAAGCGGCTGCTGGAGCTGCTCAGGCGCTAGCTTCGGCGCCGGGCGCCTTCTGCTTCAGCCGCTCGAAGTGCTGCTTACGGAACTTCGAGACCTTCGGGGCGATGACGGCGGCGCAGTAGCCCTGGTTCGGGTTCCGGGCGTAGTAGTCGTCGTGGTACGCCTCGGCCGGGTAGAACTCCGTCAGGGGCGCCAGTTCCGTGACGAGCGGGGCGGGGTAGAGCTCCTCCTGCCGCACCTCGTCCATCACCTCCTCGGCCACGCGCCGCTGCTCGTCGTCCTCGAAGAAGATGGCCGAGCGGTACTGCGTGCCGATGTCGTTGCCCTGGCGGTCCTTGGTGGTGGGGTCGTGGACCGTGAAGAAGATGCGGACCAGGTCGCGGTAGCTGACGACGTCCGGGTCGAAGGTCAGCCGCACCACCTCAGCGTGTCCCGTGGAGCCGGTGCAGACCTGCTGGTAGGTGGGGTTGGCAACGTGGCCGCCGGCGTAGCCCGACTTCACCTTGCTGACGCCCTCGAGTTGATCGTAGACGGCTTCCAGGCACCAGAAGCAGCCGCCCGCGAGGGTGGCCGTCCGTGTATTGGGGTTGTCGCTCATCGTGCTCCTCCCGCAGCGGGGC
>CAZVCT010000033.1:0-2360 GCA_964625655.1 uncultured bacterium | reverse complement strand
CCGTGCGTCAGGTAGGTGCGCCCCTTGTTGCTCTCGATCAGCTCCATGCCGGCCATGTCGATGTGCGCCCACGGGTAGTCGGTGAAGGCCTCGAGGAAGACGGACGCGGTGCCCACGCCGTTGCCGGCGCCGCCGCTGTTCTTGAGGTCGGCGACCTTCGACTCGATGGTCTTGCGGTACTCGTCGAAGAGCGGCATGGCCCATACGCGCTCGCCGGCCGCGTCGGCCGCCGTCTCGAGGCGCGCGCGGAGCGCGGGGTCGTTGGCGAACAGCGAGGCCGAGACGCCCCGGCCCATGGCCGCCATGCTGGCGCCCGTGAGGGTGGCGATGTCGACCACGGCCTTCGGCTGGAAGCGCTGCACGTACCAGAGGGCGTCGGCCAGCGCCAGGCGCCCCTCTGCGTCGGTGCTGAGCACCTCGATCGAGAGCCCGTTGCCCGCCACCAGCACGTCGGAGGGGCGGAAGGCGTTGCCGTCGGGCATGTTCTCGACGCAGGCGCACACGGCCAGCACCCGCACGGGCAGGTCGAGCTCGGCCACCGCCTGCATGGCGCCCAGCACAGCGGCCGCGCCGGCCATGTCGGCCTTCATGGGGATCATGCCGTCGCGCGTCTTGAGCGACAGGCCGCCCGTGTCGAACGTGACGCCCTTGCCCACGAGCGCTACCAGCGGCAGGTCGTCGCGGCCGGCGTTGTGCTCCAGCTCGATGATCGCGGGCTCGGTGCGCGAGCCCTGGGCCACGGCCAGGAAGGCGCCCATGCCTTCGCCCTCGGCCCACTCGCGGCCGTGGCTCTCGAAGCGCAGGCCCGTGTCGGCCGCCAGCTGGCGGGCCGTCTCCACCAGGTAGTCGGGGTTCACGACGTTGCCGGGCAGGTTCACGAGGTCGCGCGCCAGCGCCACGCCGCGCGCCACGGCCTTGGCCGCGCGTGTGCCCTCCTCGATCTGGGGCAGGCGCTCGTCGTCGTGTTCCACGAGCGTGACCGACTCGAGCTGCGGCGCGTCCTGCGCTCCCTTGCGCCAGCCGCCGAAGCGGTAGGTGGCCAGCAGCGCGCCCTCGAGGGTGGCCTGCGCGGCCTCGCCGGCCGGGAGGCCGCCGATGCCGGCGCCGTGGACGATGGTGGCCACGTTCCTGGCGCCCAGTTCGCGGGCGCGCAGCGCGGCGGTGGCCGACGCGCGGCGCGCCGCCTCGAGGCCGAAGCCCTCCTGCGGCCCCAACCCCACCACCAGCACGCGCCGGGCACGGATCCTGCCGGCGGGGTAGAGCACCGCCACCTCGCCCTGCTTGCCGCTGAGGTCGCCCCCCTCGATCAGCGCGCTGACCGCGCCGTCCAGCGCCGCGTCGACCGCGCCGGTGGCGCCGCCCGGGTTGGTGACGCCCTGGAAGAGGTTCACCACCAGCGTGTCGGCCTCGGCTTGCACGATGTCGCCCTTGACGGCTCGGCTGGCAACCAGGCGGGGAAGCCCAGTGAGCGGCGTGGTGTTGCGGGTCTGGCCTTCGGCGTCGTTTCGCATCGGTTCTCCTTGTTGTTCCGTGGTGTTCCGTCCCTGGCGCGCATCCGGCGCTGCGCCGTATGACTTGGTGATATATTGCCATTTACCTATGAAGGCGCCCGCAGGTCGCCTCGGGCGGCCGCCGCAGTTCAGGTCAAGGACTCCGAGAACCGCCTTAGGAGGGCAGCATGGCCAACCAGTACGTTATCAAGTCGGCGCGGCGCACGCTCGAGGTGTTGCTCGCCTTCACGCGAGCTCCCCACCGCTTCGGCCTCGCCGACCTGCAACAGGTCACGACGTTCGAGAAGAACCAGCTCTACCGCTCGCTGCGCACCCTCGAGGCGGCGGGCTTCATCGCGGTCGCCGACGACGGCCGCTACGAGGTGACGGAGCTGGCACGCAGCCTGGACGGCGCGCGCCCCCTCAACTAGTTCGAGAGCTTCCGGTGCTCGTCGAGCAGTTCGTAGACGGAGAACGGCTCGTCGAGCTGGGTCTCGCCGCCCGACGCCAGCGCCAGGGCCCCGGCCAGCAACTGTAGCGCCAGCTCGGCCTGCTCCGGATCTTCGGCTTCGTACAGCGGCGCTTCGTCGCCCGAGGCCATGACGGCGATCAGCTCGAAGTAGTCGGCCTCCAGCTCGCCGCTCTCGAGCAGCACGGGGTCGGCGTCGTCGGGGTAGACCGGCAGCAGTTCGATGCTCTCCACCAGCCCGGCGTTGATGAGCCGGTCGTCCAGCGTCCAGATCCACATGGCGGCCTCCGGCCCGGATGATACCGCTCTCAGTCGCGCCTATCGAGGACGTCGCGCAGGCCGTCCGACAGGAACTGGAACGACAGCGACGCGGCCGCCAGGAACAGCCCCGGCCCGATGGC
>CAZVCT010000032.1:0-24444 GCA_964625655.1 uncultured bacterium | reverse complement strand
ACGGATTCGCGCTACCGGCTCTCGATGATCGTGGCCCGCAGGGCTGCGCAGCTCAAGACCGGCATCCCCAGCATCCTGGACCGCGACCAGCTGCCGCGCACCGAGAACAGCGTCACCATCGCCATGAAGGAACTCGAGACCACCGACAAGGTCGTGTGGGGCGACGAGCTTCCCAGCATGGAAGAGCTCCGCCGCGTCGCGCAGCCGCCCAGGCCCGAGCCCGTGGCCGGCGCGCCCGTCTCCTTCGACGACGACGACTGAACATAAGCACTGCGTATACGCGTTAGCGGCCCCGCCCGGGCTCCCTGGGCGGGGCCGCTCGTTGCCGGCTGTATTACGGGCTGGTATACTGCATAAATATGCCCAGCAAGGACTACCGGCAGCGCTTGATCACCGAGCTGGTCGAGAACGAGTTCATCTCTACCCAGGCAGAGATCGCCGAGCGGCTCGCCGAGCGCGGCATCAACGTCACGCAGGCCACCATCAGCCGCGACGTAACCGAGCTGCGCCTCGTGCGCGTCCCGGCCGCGCCGGGCCAGCACCGCTACCGCGCCACGCCGCTCGTGCAGCAGGACGACGTCGCGCACGAACTCAAGCAGCGCTTCAAGTTGTTCGTCCGCGACCTCGACCGGGGCGAGAACATCATCGTCATTGCCACCGACGAGGGGCACGCCTCGGGCGTCGCCTTCGTGATCGACAAGCTCGACCGCGAGGAGATCGTAGGCACCCTGGCGGGCCAGAACGCCATCATGGTCGTGTGCCGCTCGGTGGCGGCGGCGCAAGAGGTGCTGGACGAGTTCGAGGGCCTGCTCGACTAGAGTTGACGGCTGTCTCCGGCGCGCGAAGCGCGGCTGGGTGCGTGCTAGTGCGTGCTAGCCTGACCCCTGTCTAGGAGGAGCCCTGATGCCCCTATGGTCAGCTGCAACGCTTCGCCGCTCCACGCTGGTCCTGCTTGCCTTCACGCTGCTGTCGAGCGCCCTGGCCGCCAGCCTGGCGGTCCACCCGTTCAGTAGCGAAGATCCGCTGCTGGGCGTCGCCATCGCCGACGAGATCGCCGCTTCGTTCCACGACGACGCCTTCGTGCTCGGCCCCGAGGTCGCAGCCGGCTCGGTGCCGCCACTGGTGGTGTCCGACGGCTTCATCAACCTTGGCGTCGTGCTGGCTGCGAACGAGTGGACGGGCCCCTCCGGCCCGGCCCTGCTCAGGTCCGGCACGGGCGTGGACGTCGCGATAAGCGGCGTCGTCGAGCAGTACGACGACCGCACCGTCCTCAGGCTCGAGGTCGCCCATCCCGGCGGCACCCGCCGCGCCGAACTGAGCGCGCCGCACGGCGAGCGCGAACGCCTGGTCAGCCAGGCCGTCCGCATCGTCACGCCGCTGCTCGGGCTGGAAGCTACGCCCGAACTGGCGCCCAGCCCTGAACTCGAGGGTGCATACGCCGACTACGTCCGCGCCGTCGCCCTGGCGGCCTCGGGCCTGGCGCCCGACGCGCTGGCGTCGCTCCGCGAGAGCGAAGCCGACCCTGCGCAGCTGCCCGAGCGCGCCGCCGAGCTGTTGAACGACCTGGCGAGCGTCGTGGACGGCGCCGACCTGACGGCCGACGCCGGCGACGACGAGGCCGGCGCGCGGCGCCTGGCGCGTCGTGGCCTGCTGGCCCTCTCGCTGCCCGCGCTTCACGAGTCGAACGCCGACGCTGCCTTCCAGCAGCTGGCCCAGCAGGGCGTGGCGCTGGCCGAAGCCTGGCACGGCGTGCTGGCCGCCGACGTCGGCGACCGCGAAGCTGCCGCGGCCGCGTTCGAGGCGGCAAGCGCACTGGACGGCGGCTACCGGTACGCCGACGCGCTCCTGGCCTCGCTGCTCCAGGCGGGCGGCGAGCAGGACGAGGCGTACGAGATCGTGGACCAGATCGCAGCCGACGGGACCGACGCCGGTGCGGCCGCGCTGCTCGGCGCCTCGCTCGTCGCCTACCTCGGCGACGATCACGACAGGCAGGTGGCCACGCTCACGGCCCTGAGCCGGGCTGCGCCGTTCCTCTCGTACCCGTTCCAGGAGCTCTCGTTCCTGGCGTTCGACGTCGATGACGCGCTCGCAGCTGCGGAAGCGCTGGCCGTCGCCGTCGAGCTCGATCCCGAGTCGTCGCTCTTCTGGACGAACCTAGGTTGGGCGAACTACCTGCTGGGCTTCCTGGAAGAGAGCGAGGAGGCGTCGCAGCGCGCGCTCGACCTGGACGCCAACCAGCACATCGCCGCCTACAACCTCGGCCTGGCGCGCGCCGTCACGGGGCGCCTGACCGAGGCGCTCGACGCCTACGAGTACGCCGTGGCGCTCGACCCTGCCGTCCACGACGAGGTGATCGTCGACCTGGTCAACGCCCGCGCGCTCTACCCGAACGAGCCCGCCGTCGAGTACGCCCTAGGCCGGCTCTACGAGGCGAAGGGCCAGCGCGCCTTGGCGCGCGACGCCTTCCAGCGCTTCCTGCGCATGGTCGAGGGCGCCGAGGGCGACGCCGCCGGCTACGCCGAGGACGCGCAGGAGCGCCTCGTGGTCCTGAGCGCGCCCCCGCCGCCGCTCGAGATCCTCGGCGACGTCGGCCTCGGCCTCGGCCAACGCGGCCCCGACGCCACGCCCTACAGGCCGGGCGACCCCCTGTTCGTCACCTTCGAGCTGAGCACCCCGGGCGAGCAGCTGCCCACCCTCGTCGACGTCGAGGTGTCGTTGCTGCCTGCCAACGGCGAGGGCGAGGCCGAACCCGTCGCGGCCACGAGCGAGGCCATCGAGCCGCCGGCCGGCGCCGTCGGCTTCGTGGTCGACCACCTGAACCTGCCGCTGCCCGCGGACCTGGCGGAAGGCGACTACCGCGTGCTGGTCGAGGCGCGCGCAGGCGACGAGCTGAGCGCCAGTGGCGAGACGACGCTGACCGTCGCCGGCAACGCCGACCCCGTGCGCCAGCTGTTCGGCCGCAACGTGATCATGACGGGCCTGGAGGTCGAGTCGCCCCTGTACGGCCGCGCGGACATCGGCAACACGGACGCCGTGATCGACCGCATGCTCGGGGAGCTGCGCACGGCCGCGCCGGTCGCGCAGCAGGCGCTGCCGACGGTCGAGGAAGGGCGCTTCGCGGGCATGGACGGCGAGGAGCTGTTCACCGTCAGCACCGCCGAGGACGTGCGCGAGTTCCTGGCCTACGTCGCCTCCACGGGCGCGCAGAACACGCGCTTCACCTTCGTGGACGGCTTCGCCCAGTGGGCGATCGACGGAGCGCCGACGGCACCCTAAGGCAGACGCCGCCGGCACCCGACACCTCGGTGCCGGTTCGACAGGCCAGATGGATGGTGAAGAGGCGCGCGCTCCTGGTGGGCGCGCGCTTCCTTCAGCCCAGCAGGCGCCCGAAGAGGCGTGCGCCCGCGACCCAGGTGGCGGTGGCGCCGAACAGCGTCGTGGTGATGAACACGAGCAGCGCACGCGCGACGCGGTTGCGCCACCAGCCGTTCCAGGTGGTGACGTCCTTTTTCAGAGACTCGAAGTCGCCGACGGTCGGCTTCCTGAACCACAGCTCGGTGCCCGCGGCCACCATGCCCACGCCCACCAGAGGGTTCAGGGAGGTGAACGGCGAGGCCAGCGCGCTCGCCAGGATCGTGACCGGGTGCGCCAGCGCCACGATCGCGCCGAGGGCGGCCATGGTGCCGTTGATCAGCAGCCAGTCGAGCACGAGGTCGAGCCCCAGGCCGGGGCTGCGGGCGAAGCCGATCACGAAGCCCGCCACCAGCACGGCGACGATGATCCAGGGGATCGCCTTCACCCAGGGGCTGGGGGGCGGCAGGATCTCGAGGCGCGCGATGGTGGCGCGGTGGCCGTTCGGCGCGCTCGCGCCGGCTGCTGTGTTCGCGCCGGCCGGCTCGGGCATGCCCGGCACCTGGCCGCCGTTCTCGAGTCCGGCCCGGATGCCTTTGAGGTGGCCGGCACCGATGACGACCAGCACCTCGCGGTGGCGCGGCGTCCGCTGGCCGGCTCCGGATTGCTGCAACAGCTTCGAGACCATGTACTGGTCGCGCTCCGTGATCAGCGGGAGGTACATCGCTTCGGAGCGCTCGGCGAACTCGGTGAACGTCGACTCGAGGATGTCGCCCTCCTTGAGGCGCTCGATCTCCTCCTCCTCGATCTTCTCGTTGCTGAAGACGCCGGCGAGCAGCCCCGACATGAGCGTCAGGCGCCGCCAGAAGCCGAGGTTGCCGTAGACGCGCCGCAGCGTGACGCCCAGGTCGCGGTCGACGAGCAGCAGCGGCAGGCCCGCTTCTTTCGCGGCCGAGATGGCGGCGCGCATCTCGGCGCCCGGCTCGATCCCGAACTGGTCGGCGAGGCGCTGCTGGTACGCCGACAGCGCGAGGCTGACGGCCAGCATCGCCGCCTTCCCCTCCCGGATCACCTTGAAGAGGTCCATCTTCTGCCACGACTGGCTGTCGGTGAGGGAGGCGAAGCGCCCCGGGTCGAGCTCGATGGCGACCGCGTCGAAGGCGCCCGAGTTCACCATGCGCTCGACGAGCTCGGCGCTCGCGCGCGACACGTGGGCGGTGCCGAGCAGCGTGAAGCGCACCCCGCCCTGCTCCACTACCGCTACCGGCTGGCCGTCGGCCAGGGCCGCCAGCTCTTCGTGGGTCGGCCTGGGAACGAGCCCAGGGTCGGATCCGTGAGCGGCGGTGGGCTCGTCGGCGCTCAGCCCCGGCTGTTGCGCCGTATCGTTGGCATCGGTCATTGGGAGAGTCTAACTTCAGGCGGCCCGACCAGGGGTGTTGGCCCGGCCGCCCGCCTTCTCAGCCGAACTCGAGGTCGCGCCGCTCCAGCTGACCCATCCAGCGCACGAAGAGCGCCACGGCGGTGAACGCGTAGACGATCGCGCCGGGCGTGCGCATGATCATCCCGGCCAGCTGCTGGTCTTGCAGGGCCGAGACGCCCAGGGCGGCGGCGCTGGCCTCGTACACGCCGTAGAGCGGCTCGGGTGCGAAGGCGATCAGGCTGGCCACGACCGAGCCCTGCACCGAGGCCGCGAGCACGAACAGCACCGCGGCGCCCAGCCCCAGGCGCCGACGCCCCAGGGGCTGCAGCACGAGCCACCAGAAGAGGTAGGCGGAGCCGAGCATCGTCAGGTGCTGCAGCGCGTGCAGCGCCGGCCAGCGCAGGGCGGCCTGGTAGAGGCCCGGCAGGTGCCAGACGGCGAAGCTCATGGCGAAGAGCGTCCAGACCGTCAGCGGGTGCATCAGCGCGTCCACGGCCGCGCGCAGCCTTGCCGAGCGCAGCCACCAGGCTCCGAGCGCCCTGCGGCCGCCGGGCGGCAGCGCCCAGAACGCCGCCATTCCCGGCGCGCCGTAGGCCAATAGCGGGGCGCAGACGAAAGCCAGCAGCATGTGCTGGGTCATGTGCGCCGAGAGCAGCATGCCGGAGGCCGTCTCGAGGGGCGAGAGCAGCGCCGCCACGAGGGCGAGCGCGCCGACACCGAAAGCGGCGGCCTGCCAGGCGCCGATCCCCCTGCCCACGCCAGCGCCGCGCCAGAGGCGCGCGAGCCCGGTGGCGTACACCGCCACGAGGTAGGCGATCCCGATCACCGCCCAAGGCTCCGGGCTCCAGGTGGCCCAGGTCCAGGCTGGGAGGCCCGGCGTCATGCCACCCGCGCCTTCCTTGCGCCCGGGGCAGCCACCTCGTACCCGCTCACGCCTGCCTCAAGAGCAGGTGCGCAGCAGGAAGAAGGGCAGGCCGCCTGCCAGCGTCGCGATCATGAAGAAGCCATTGAGCACCACGCCGAAGCGCGCCACGAACGGGCGTTCGTCCTCGGGGTCGTCGGGGTCGGGCACGTGGCTGGCGGCCACGTGGGCGGCGCCCAGGGCCGTGAAGGCCGACAGGGCGACGATGACGAGCGAGATGAACGTCGCCGAGGGCACGCCCAGGATGCTCAGCGAGAAGGACTCGGAGTTGCAGTCGATCTCGGAGATGCCCCAGACCGCCACGAAGCTGAAGAGCCACGCGAGCAGCCCGCCCCACAGCGCGAAGGCTTGGCGCGCGGGGCTTCCGAGACGCCCCCCGCTGTGGGTGGGCGTCTGGCCGTCGAGGTGATGGCGCATGCGGCCTCCTTCCGCCTTCTAGAGGTAGGGCGACACGTAGAGGGTGAAGAAGATCGGCAGCCAGATGATGACGACGAACTGCCAGTAGAGGCCGTTCACCTGCAGCGCCAGGCGGCGGTCCTTCGTGAACATGCCGCGCATCGCCATCGCCAGCACGACTAGGCCCTTCAGGACGACCGAGAGCACGTGGCCGCTGTGGAACACGACCAGCGCGTAGACCGACGAGCCGTAGGCGTGGGTGCTCCAGTCGTAGTCGTAACCCGAGTACTCCACCACCTTGAGCGCCAGGAACAGCGTGGCCAGCAGCAGGGCGGTGGACTGCCCCAGCACGATCCGGCGGGTGTCGTTCTCTTTGGCGCCTCCGTCGCCGATCCGCATGGCGAGGCCGCTGCCGATGAGGATGGTCGTCCCGATCAGGGGCATCCAGAGAGCGGGCTTGTCGATCCCTTCCGGGGGCCAGGCGGGGTTGTGGAGCTTGAGGAAGAAGTAGACGGCGATCAGGCCGCCTACCACGACCGTCTCGATCGTTATCAGCCCCAGCATCCCCCACCAGATGACGTTCTTCCGGCCGAGCGTGTGGCTGGGGAGGGTCGGCGTGGGCAGGGGCTGGGCGTCGGCAGGGGAGGTCATGTCGCCAGCTCCTTGTCGAACGGCCAGTGCCAGCCGATCATCGAGAAGTAGAACAGCAGCGCCCCGATGGGCACCGACCAGAGCGACCAGATCATGCCGACGAACGCCACGGCCACCGACAGCGCGGCCAGCAGCGGCCAGATGCTGGGGAAGGGCAGGTCGACCCGGCTCTCGGGCTCGGCCGTGATGATCGAGGTGCCCCAGGTCTCGCGCCTGTCGTCCCTGAACTGGAACGCGGCGCGGGCCCCGCGGTCGGCGGCGGTGTCGCGGCCCTCCGGCGCGTCGGGCGGCTGCCACATGGGGTAGCGGCTGCGCACCACGGGCATCCGGAGGAAGTTGTAGGGATCGGGGGGCGAAGCCGCCGCCCACTCCAGGGTCGGCCCGCCCCACGGGTCGGCGCCCGCCTCGGCGCCGTGGCTGCGGCTGCGGAAGAAGTTCCAGATGAAGACGAGGAAGCTGGCGGCCATGATGAAGGCGCCGATGGTCGAGATGAGGTTCGCGGTGCCCCAGCCCGACTCGACCGTGTAGCTGTGCACGCGCCGCACCATGCCCGTCAGTCCCAGGTGGTGCTGGACGAAGAAGGTCAGGTTCATGCCGACGAACAGCAGGCCGAACTGCCACCTGGCCAGCCGCTCGTCCATGAGGCGACCCGTCCACTTCGGGTACCAGTAGTACATGCCGGCGAGCAGCGGGAACACCGCACCGCCGATGAGCACGTAGTGCAGGTGGGCGACGATGAAGTACGAGTCGTGCGCCTGCCAGTTGAAGGGGATGGCCGCGATCATCACGCCCGTGACGCCGCCGATCATGAACACGAGCACGAAGCCGACGAGGAACAGGTAGGGGGCCCTGAAGATGGGCGTGCCGTACCAGGACGTGGCTATGAAGCTGAAGATCTGGATGCCGCTCGGGATCGCCACCAGGCTGCTGGCGATGGCGAAGAACGACATGCCGATGGGCGGCATCCCCACGGCGAAGAAGTGGTGCACCCAGAGCCCGAACGAGAGGACGCCGATGGCGACCAGCGACATCGTCACGAGGCTGTAGCCCATGATGGGGCGCCTAACGAACGCCATGAGCACCATGGCCACCACCCCGAGGGCGGGGATGAAGATGATGTACACCTCGGGGTGCCCGAAGAACCAGAAGAGGTGCTTGTAGAGCACGGGGTCGCCGCCCATGGCGGCGTTGAAGAAGTGGGTGCCGGCTATGCGGTCCATCGCGACCGTAACCGACGCCAGGAGCACCGCCGGCATCGCCACGATGATCATGAAGGCCATGACGAGCATGGCCCACACGAGCACGGGCATGCGGCTCAGGGTCATGCCGGGCGCGCGCGTCTTGAAGACGCTCACGACGATCTCGACGGCGGCCGCCAGCGCCGAAATCTCGAGCAGGCTGATGGCGGTGGCCCAGACGTCCATCCCGAGGCTGGGCGTGAAGCTGGTGTCCGACGACAGCGGTGCGTGGGCGAACCAGCCCGCGTTGGGCGCCACCCCGGCGAAGAACGACACGAACAGCGTTACGCCCGAGAAGAGGTAGAGCCAGTAGCCGAAGGCCGAGAGCCGCGGCATGCTCATGTCGCGGGCCCCGATCATGAGGGGCAGCAGGTACATCCCCAGGCCTTCGAAGATCGGCACGGCGAACAGGAACATCATGGTGGTGCCGTGCATGCTGAACAGCTGCGAGTAGAACTCCATGCTCACCAGGTCCAGCTCGGGCTGCGCCAGCTGGGTTCGCATGATCAGCGCCTGGATGCCCCCGAGGATCATGAAGACGAAGCCGGTGACGAGGAAGCGAACGCCGACCGCGCGGTGGTTGACCGCGGTCAGCCAGCCGAGGATGCCCGGGGGGGTGCTCCACGTCTCGCGCAGCACGGCCTCGTTCGGCACGTAATCGCTGTGGATCCGGCCCGGTGGCTCCGCCGGGTTCACCGCAGCGACCTCAGGAAGGCGAGCAGGGCGTCCAGCTGGCCCGGCTCCATGGCGGTGGGCGGCATCCTGGTGCCAGGCTTTATCGCCTGCGGGTTGACGACCCAGAGCCGCATCTGGTGGTCGGTGTTGGGGATGGTGCGGGCGGCCAGGGTGCTGCGGCTGGCCACGTGCGTCAGGTCGGGTCCGGCGTCGACGGCCGCTTCGGACACCCCGCGCACGCTATGGCAGTTGCTGCAGGCGAGCTCGCCGAAGACTGCCGCGCCCTCGGCGATCAGGTCGGCTTCGTCGTCTTCCGCGTCCGGGAGGGCGGCCTCGCGCTGCTGCCCTCCCACCCACTCCTGGTAGTCGTCCGGCATCTGGGCCGTCACGATCAGCCGCATGTTGGTGTGTTGCACGCCGCAGAACTCGGCGCAGTAGCCGTCGTAGCTGCCGGGCGCGTCGGCCTGGATCGTCAGGTGGTTGGTGCGGCCCGGCACCAGCTCGAGCTTCCCGTGCAGCTGGGGCACCCAGAACGAGTGGATCACGTCGGCGGACTCCAGCTCGATGTTCACCGGCTGGCCCACGGGCACGTGCAGTTCGTTGGCGGTACTGAAGCCGTCGTCCATGTACTCGATCTCCCACCAGAACATGTGGCCTGTTATGCGCACGTTCACAGCGTCATCGGGCGGGTGCCCGTCGAAGGCCGACAGGTCGGCCACGAGGAAGAACGTGATCGCGCCTATGAGGATCAGAGGGACCAGGCCGCCGCCGTAGAGGACGAAGGCGTACCCCTTGCGCTCCGCAGCTGGGTCGTCTGCGGCGCCGCGCCGGCGCCTGAAGAGCGCGACCGACAGGATCGCGAAGACCACCACCACGACGACGAAGGCGGACCAGTACAGCCACCAGAACTCCTGCGCGATGCGAGCCGCGGCCGGCCCCATCGGGTCGAGCGTGGCCAGCTCCGCGCACCCCGCCAGTAAGAGCGCCACCGGCGCCCCGGCGAGGGCGGCACCCGCGCGGCTGCCGAGCTGCCGACGCCGTGATGGTGCCGGGCTGCCGGTACCGCCCCGTTCGCCCGGTGGAACCTCGGTCTCCTGTCGCGCGCCGCATCCCAATGGATCCAACCTGCCCTCTACCTCGATTGGCCGCTGGCCGCGGATCGCGGCGCTCGGCCGAACTGGAACCTGAGGCCGACTTTAGCGAGTGCCCCACGCGAAACCGTGTGCAGTTGCGTGGTCGGGCGCCGAACATGAGCAGATGTGATGGAGTTCCTTCGGTGCGTTCTCGCGCGCAGTACGGTAGCGGGAGGAAAGTGCGATAGGAAAGCGGAACGGTTCCCACGCTCCTCTAACGTTTCCAACGAACCGCTCTCACGCTTCGGGGCGCAGCTGTTCACGTTCCCCACGCCGGTAGAAACGCCGGGCCGAGCCGCAGACCGCTTCCCCATCCTCCGACGTAGCGGACCAGCTCCCTGGTTCGCCTGAAGCCTCTCGCGAGCGAACGAGGAGAGCGATGGCAACGAGAGACCGGAAGTCCAGCCGTTGGATGGGAGCGCTCGGTGCGCTCTGGATGCTCTTCGCCGCCGGCCTTGTGGTCTTCGTGCTCTTCGCCACCGGCGTGCTGGGCGGCGCCAACGGCAACGACGGCGCAGCCAACGGCGGCGAGGGCGCCGTGGCCGAGGCGAACGGCAACGGCAACGGGGAGACCGCGAACGGCAACGGGAACGGGGGCGCTGCGAACGGCAACGGGAACGGGCAGGGGGGCGCGAACGGCGGGGGCGACGACGAGGCGAACGGCGACGGTAACGGGAACGGTGCGAACGGCAACGGCGACAGCGAAGCCGACACGGAAGAAGACGGTGGAGACGGTGCCGGGGCGAACGGCGAGGCCGCCTTCACCCAGGAGCAGTCCGAGAGGGGCCAGGCCGTCTTCTCGCAGAACTGCGCCCAATGCCACGGCGGGCAGCTGGACGGCAACCCGCCGCTGAGCGGGCCGACGTTCGCCGCGACCTGGGACGGGCAGCAGGTGCGGGCCCTGTTCGAGGTGATCAGCCAGACCATGCCGCAGGACGCCCCGGGCTCGCTGGAGCGCGAGGAGTACGAGGACGTCACGGCCCACGTGCTCGCCTTCAACGGCATGGAGGCGGGTGACGCCGAGCTTGGGGCGAACGACGAGACGATGCAGGTCGCCCTCCGCCTGGAGGGCGCTGAGCAGGCCGAGGATGGTGGGGATGGAGAGGGCGGCGAGCAGGCGGGCGCCGACGATGGGGGCGGCTCCGAGGAAGACGCCTCCGAGCAGGCAGAGGGCGGCGAGCAAGGGGATGGAGCCGATCAGGAAGGCGGCGCCGAGCAGGCCGACGGTGGCCAGCAGGGAGGCGACGCGGAGGGCGAAGGGGCCGATGGGGCGCAGGACGGCCAGGACGAGGGCGCAGGTGGCTCCGGCGAGCAGCTGGAACTAGCCGAGGAGCCGGGGCCCGATGCCCAGCCCGAGACGGACGAGGGCTGGCTGGTGATCGACGTAAGGCCCCCGGGCGCCACGGTCTCGGTGCTTGGGCCCCAGGGCTACATGGGCCGCTTCACGGGCGGCGGAACGCTCACCGGCCTCGAGCCCGGCATCTATCTGGTCGCTGCCTCGCAGGGCAACTTCAGCGATCGCTTCGAGGCCGAGGTGCGCCTGCGCGAGGTGTCGCGCGTGAACCTGGTGATGGAGGAGCTGGCGGGTTCGGAGGACACCGATGGAGGCGGCCAGCAAGGCGGGGGCGACGACCAGGCCGGCGGGGGACAGGGCGGCGAAGGCGGTCAGCAGGGCGGAGAGGCCGGCGGCGCCGAGCAGAACGGCGACGGCGGCCAGAACGGTAACGGTGCTCAGAACGGCAACGGCGGCCAGAACGGCGACGATGACCAGAACGGCAACGGCGACCAGGGTGGGAACGGCGACGGCGACCAGAACGGTAACGGCGAACAGAACGGCGAAGGCGACCAGAACGGCAACGACGAACAGAACGGTGAGGACGGCGAGGCCTGGTACAGCGAGGAGCAGGCCGAGCGCGGCGCCGACGTCTTCTCTGCCAGCTGCTCCAGCTGCCACGGCTCCGACGGCATGGGCGACCCGCCGCTGGCCGACGGCGCGATAGCGCAGAGCTTCGAGACAGTGTGGGACCTCTTCGACTACACGAGCAGCGAGATGCCCCAGGATTCCCCCGGCTCCCTCTCCGAGGACGAGTACGTCGACGTGACCGCCCACATGCTGCAGCTGAACGACTTCCCCGCCGGCGACGACGAGCTCGAAGCCGACGAGGACGCGATGAGCGACATGCAGCTGAGCGAGGGCGGGCAGAACGGTAACGGCGAGGACGCCGGCGGCAGCGAAGAAAACGCGAACGGGTCGGGCGACGAGGCGAGCGGTAACGGCGAGGGCGCCGAGACCGGCGACTCGGCCGAAGCCGAGGGGGATGGCGGCCAGCAGGAAGCACAGGAGGACACGGCCGCCGGGCGCGGCAGCGCGCTCTACCAGTCCAACTGCGCCAGGTGCCATGGCGCCAACCTCGCGGGCGTCACCGCGCCTCCGCTGGCCGGGCCGGTGTTCATGGAGCGGTGGGGCGGCCACCCGGTGCACTGGCTCTACTTCCAGGCGCGCATGTCGATGCCGCCCGAGGCCCCCAGGTCGCTCGCCGACGAGGCGTACGTCGACCTGATCGTCTACGTGCTCACCGAGAACGGCCTGCTGGAAGGCGACGAGGAGTTCGAGCCGGGCGACGCGCGCCTCGAGGCGATGATCATCGGAACGGCCGCCGACCAGGACCTGACCCTGCAGCGCCGGATAGACGAGCTGCGCCAGACCTTGCACCGACCGTTCGACCAGGTGACCGACCCCGAAGCAGGCACCGAGGAGACCGGGGTTCCGGCCGCCCAAGACCAGGGTGAGGAAGAAGGCACCGAGGACGGGGAGGCCGAAGGCGACGGCGAGAACGGCGAGGGCGAGAACGCCGATGGCCAGGACGGCGAAGGCGACAACGCCGACGGTCAGGATGGCGAGGGCGAGAACGCCGACGGCCAGGACGGCGAGGGCGAGGAGAACGGCGGCGGGGAAGGTGACGACGCCGGAGACGACGGCGCCGACGACGACTCCGCCGACGCCCCCGAGCCCGAGGACGGCGAGGCATCTGGCGAAACGGAAGGGGAGGACGCGGAATGAGCGAACTCGACGAGTTCAGGCGTGCCGCCGCCGGAAGCGGCTGGCGGGTGAACCGCCGGGACTTCCTGAAGATCGGCGCCGGAGCGGTGGCCACGACCATCCTGGCGAGCGCCTGGCGCGCGGACGCCCAGGCTGAGCAGGGCGCCATGAACCAGGCCCTGCAGACCCTCAACGAGCCACAGATCGAGACCCTCGACGCCATCGCAGAGTGCATCTGGCCCGCCGACGACGAGCACCCCGGCGCGGCCGAGCTGGGCGCCGCCTACTACGTCGACCGCGCGCTGACGGGGCCGTACAGCGCCTACCGCGACGTGTATCGCCAGGTGCTGGCGCAGGTGGACGAGATGGCCCACACCCGCTACGGGGCCGCCTTCCACGAGCTGGGAAGCCGGCAGCAGAGCGTCGTGCTGGGCCAGCTCGAGGGGCTGAGCGATGAGCAGGACCTCGTCGCGCAGCTCGAGGGCCCCGATTACGAGATGGGACCGCGCACCACGTTCGAGCTGCTACGCACGCACGTCATGGAGGGGGTCTTCTGCGACCCCATCTACGGCGGCAACCGCGAGTTCGGAGGGTGGCGCGCCGTCAACTATCCAGGAGCCCAGTACATCTATACCGCCGAGGAGCAGCAGAGCTTCGAGCCGCTCGACAAGCCGATGTTCAGCGTCGCGGACCTGTAGGCCGCCGGCGTATGACGCGCCTTCGAGACCAGACCAGCAGGGAGTGAGAAGTGGCCATACAGCCAAGGAAAGACGTCGTCATCATCGGTTACGGTGCCGCAGGAGGGCCCTTAGCCACCGAACTCGCACTGGCTGGCTACTCCGTCGTGGCGCTCGAGAAGGGCCCACACCTGACGACCGAGCGCGACTTCGCGCCCACCCAGCTGGACACGCTGCGCTGGGTGAACCGCGGCGGCCTCCTGCCGCGCTTCGCCGACCTGCCCTTCACCTTCCGCACGAGCGAGGACGACGTCGCCCGCCCCGCCCGCTACATCATGTCGACCATGGTCGGGGGCGCCTCGGTGCACTGGTCGGGGCAGTCGTGGCGCTTCTTCGAGGACGACTTCAGGGTGCGCTCTACCGTCCTCGAGCTGTACGGCGAGGAGCGCCTGGCCCACCTCGCGGAGGACGGGGCGGCGCTGGCCGACTGGCCCATCACCTACGACGAGGTGGAGCCGTACTACGCCAAGGTCGAGACCCACGTGGGCATCGGCGGCTGGCCCGGCAACATCCGGGGGCAGCTGCGCCCGGTCGACCCGCTCGAAGGCAACCCGTTCGAGGCGCCGCGCCAGGCGGACTACCCCTTCCGGCCCCTGCGCGACAACGCCACCGACCTCACCTTCCGCCACGGCGCGCTCGAGCTGGGCCTCCACCCGTTCCACGTGCCCACCGCCATCACGACGGTGCCCTACCTCTCGCCGTACGGCGTATCGCGGCCGCCCTGCACCTACTGCACGTTCTGCACCGGCCACGGCTGCTGGAACGCCTCCAAGTCGAGCTCGCTCGTGTCGCTGCTGCCGGTGGCGCAGGCGACCGGCAACTTCGAGCTTAGGCCCCACTCGACCGTCATCCGCCTCAACCAGGAGGGCGGCCGCATCACGAGCGTCACGTACGTCGACTCGCTCACGGGCGAAGAGCACGAGCAGCCCGGCGACATCTTCTACCTGGCCGCCTACTCGTACCAGAACGTACGGCTGCTGCTCCACTCGGGCCTGGACGGCGGCGGGCTCGTGGGCCGCTACTTCATGAACCGCTCGGGGCCCACCGTCACGGCCATCTTCAGCGACCGCATGATCAACGGCTACAACGGCCCGGCCGTGCAGCGCCAGGGCATCGACGACTACAACGGCGAGGTGTTCTTCGAGGAGAAGATGCAGCTGCCCGACGACGAGTTCTTCATCCGCGGCTCGTTCATCGGCTCGCCCAGCCAGCGCAACCCCCTGGAAAGCTACGACATGGTGCCCGACGACACCCCGACCTGGGGACCGGCCTACAAGGCGTACATCAAGGAGAACCTGAACCGCCTCATCAGCCTGCAGTTCGTGGCCGAGCCCATGCCGTACGAGGACAGCTACCTGGACCTCGATCCGAACTTCACCGACGAGTACGGCATGCCAGGCGTGCGCGTTACCAGGCAGGTGAAGGAGAACGAGCGGCGCATGGGGCGCTTCCTGTACCGCAAGGGAAGCGAGATCATGCGTGCCGCCGGCGCCTCCAGGGTGTTCGGCGACCCGGAGGTCTCGGCGCAGGCGAGCTCCACCCACGACACGGGCGGCTGCCGCATGGGCAGCGACCCCACGCAGTCGGTCACCAACCGCTACGGCCAGATGTGGGACGTGCCGAACCTGTTCATAGGCGGCGGCGCGCTCTTCCCGTCCATGGCGGGCAAGAACCCCACGCAGACGATCTGGATGCTCTCCTACTGGACGGCCGACGCCATCGCCCGAGGCCGGGTCGACCTGGAGGACGCCGAGGCCTACGCCTGATGGAGCTGCCCACGACCGGGGCCGTCCTGCCTACCATCACCGCCGCCGCCCCGGCGGCGCCCGAGCACGACGTTCGCGGAACGTTGGCGTGGCGCGGCTACACGGAGGGGGTCGCCGAAGCCCGCCGCAGGGGCGTTCCCATCCTCTGCCTCGCGGAAGAGCCGTGGAGCAACGGCGCGCAGCGCCTCGCCCTGTTCCTGGTGAAGGACACCGCCCTGAGGGAGCTGGCGGAGAGCGCCTTCGTGCCCGTCCTAGCGAACCCCCACGAACGGCCCGACGTCGTCGACCGCATCCTCAACGTGGCGCACGCGCACGTCCGGCACCCCGGCCCACCGCACCTGGCCGTCTGCACGGCAGAGGGGCTGCCGTTCCTGACCTACTGCGACCTGCGCTTCGAAGGCTCGGCAGAGCACCCCACCCTGCTCGGAACCCTGCTGGCGGCGAGCAGGTATCACGAGGAGCAGCCGGAGGCGTGCCGCGCCGAGGCCAGGCGCCTGGCCATGCCGGCCAGCGGGGCGCAGGCGGAGCGCGGCGGGGACGAGGGTCCGGGACGTCACCTGCCAGCGTTCGAGCTGTGGCGGGCCCTGCAGGCAGGCGTACCCGAAGAGGCGGTGGCCGACCGCGCTGCGGCGCTGGTGCGCTCGGGCGTCTACGACCAGCTGGGCGGCGGTTTCCACCGCGCCTTCCGAGACGAGGCCGGGGGGGTGCCGCACTTCGAGAAGCCGGCGCTGCTCAACGCCGCCATGGCTGCCGTGCTGGCTGCCTGTGCCGCCGGCACGCGGGGCGAGCTGCAGGACGCAGCCGAGGCGTGCGCGCGCTTCGCGCTGCGCTGCCTGGAGGCGGACAGCGCCGGCCTGGGCTCCGACACCGGCTACTACACCTGGCTGGCCAGCGAGGTGCTGGGCGCCCTGCCGCCAGACGAGCTGCAGGTGGTGGGCATGCACTACCGCATCGCGCCTGCCAAGACGCGCTACGTCCTGCACCCCGTCGTGCCCGCCTCGGAGGTGGCCGCAGCGGCCACGGGCCAGGAGCCGGCGGCGGCGCTCCGCGCGCTGCAGCGCGGGCGCGAGAGGCTGCTCGGCGTGCGGCAGCAGCGCCGCCCGCCCGCTCCGTTAAGCCCCCCGAGCCGCGCCGCGAAGCTGCACACCCTCCGCTGGCTGCTCGAGGCCAGCGCCTGGCTGCCCGAGCTGCCGCAGGAGCAGCTGCTGCGGGAGCTAAGGGAAGAGCTGGACGAGGCCGCCCTCTCCGGCCACGGTCTGACGAGCCCGGACGGCGAGTTCCGGCTCCGCGACCAGGTCGCGGCGGCGCAGGCTGCCGGGGCCGCCGGCACCGTCACCGGGCTGCCGGACTGGTCGGAGAAGCAGCGCCGCCTAGTAGGCGCCACCTTCGCGCACTACCGGACCGGGGCAGGCTGGCTGGAGCGCCTAGGGAGCCCCGAGGCGTGCCTCGGCGCCGTCGACCACGACCTGCCGGGAACGCTGCTGGAGCTCTCGTCCCTGCCGCACTGATCTATGATCGGTGGGATGTCGCCGCAGAGCAGCCTGTACGACCAGATCCGCCTGGCGCGGCTCTGGCTGCCGCTGTCGATCGTGGGCGTGGTGCTCGCGTTCCAGCTCCTGCTGCTGCCTATGACCGGCCCTGGCGCCAGGGTGTGGCTGCCCGTCGTCTTCTACAGCGTGCTGGGGCCGCTGGCCACCTACGTCATCCTCGACTGGATCGCCGGAGAGGTGCGGCTGCGCGAGCGCGCGCAGGCCGAGCTGGCCAGCCTCTACGAAGAGCTGCAGGAGAGCCACGAGCTGCTGGGCGCCATCCACGACGTCACGGCGCGCTACGCCGCCGCGCCCGACCTCGAGGCCACCCTGCGCGTGGCCGCGCGCGGCGTGGCCGACGTGACGGGCGCGCGGGCAGTGGGCGTGGTGGTCGGCCCCACCGAGGTGGGCGCAAGCCAGGGAGTGGGGCTGACCGCCGAGCTCGAGGCCGACGCGCTGACGCGTGACCGCGACATGCTGGCGGGCATCGACGAGGACGGCGTGACCGCCGAGGCGCAGCTGACGACGGCGGAGGGCGAGCGACTGGTGGTGCTCAGCCACGCCCTAGCGTGGGGCGGGCGCTCGGAGGGGTCGCTGCACGCCTACTACGACGCCACGCCCGACCGCCGCCACCGCGAGGCGTTCGGCATCCTGGCCACCCAGTTCTCGGCCGCGGCCGAGTCGACACGCTCGCGCATGCGCGACCTGCTGACGCTGATGGAGGTCGACCGCACCGTTCGGGCAGAGGGGAACCTCGAGCGCATGCTGGTGACCATCCTCGACGAGATGATGCAGCGGGTGGCGGCGCAGGCCGGCGGCGTGTTCCTGGCCGACGACGAGCAGACCCTGCGCATGAGCGCCAGCGTCGGCCTGCCGCGCGGCGTGGCGCCGTCCTCGTACAGGGTGGGGGAGGGGATCGTCGGCAAGGTGGCGGCGCGCCGCGAGCCGACCGTCCTGGGCGAGGTGCCGCCCGAAGACCGCGCCGGAGCCGGGCCGCTGCTGGCCGAGGCGGGCAGCGTGCTGGCCCTGCCGTTGCAGGTCGACGAGCGCCTGCTGGGCGTCACCGTGCTCGTCCACCCGGAGGTGGGCCACTTCGACCGCGCGTCGATCCCGTACCTCGGGCTGCTGGCCAGCCAGGTGAGCCTGGCGCTGCGCAACGCCACGGCCTACCTGCAGTCGGAGGAGCTGGCCATCACGGAGGAGCGCTCGCGCATCGCCCGCGAGATCCACGACGGCGTGGCGCAGATGCTGGCGTTCAGCGCGCTGAAGCTCGACCTCGTGGAGCGCTTCCTGGAGAAGGACCTGGACAAGGCCCGCTCCGAACTCGAGCAGGCGAAGGGCACGGTGCGCGAGACGATCAAGGAGATCCGCCGCTCGATCTTCGCGCTGCGCCCGGTGGACCTCGAGCGCTACGGCTTCGTAGAGACCGTCAGGCGCTACGTCGCCGACTTCGGTCAGCAGAACGAGGTGCGGGTGACCTTCGAGGCGGGCGAGACGGACGAGCTGTCGGTGAAGTCGGAGGGCGTCCTCTTCCGCATCTTCCAGGAAGCCATGCACAACGTGGCCAAGCACGCCCGCGCGGGCCAGGTGCAGGTGAGCCTGGGCACGGACGACGCTGGCCTGGTCTTCGTGGAAGTGCGGGACGACGGGGCCGGCTTCGACCTGGCCGCCGTCGGCGACCGGGTGACGAGCGCCGGCGGCCTGGGGCTGAAGCAGATGCGCGAACGTGTCGAGGCGCGCGGCGGCTGGCTGGAGATCGACTCGGCCGTGGGGCGCGGCACCAGGGTGCGGGCTGCGGTACCCAACTGAGCGCACGCGCTACATACCGCACGGAACCAGGCACAACGCGAACGGCCCGCTCCATGATCGGAGCGGGCCGTTCGTTTCCGCCCCTCGAGGGGCGTCGGGCTTACTTCTTGACGGTCTTGCGGTAGCTGTCGCCGAAGCGCTTCTGGAACTTCTCGACGCGCCCTTCGGTGTCGATGAAGCGCTGTTCGCCAGTGAAGAACGGGTGGTTGCCGGACCAGACGTCGACGTGCAACTCCGGCTTGGTGCTGTAGGTCTCCATGACGACTTCGCCGTCGCAGATGACCTTGCAGGGCACCATCTTGGGGTGGATATCCTTCTTCATCGTCTTCCTCCACGGGCCGAGGTGCAGCCCGGCCGATCTCATAGCCTGAAGATTGTAGCACCTGACGTGGCTTTCCCGCTACGGGTCAGGGCACCAGCCCCTTCGGCCCGGGCGTCAGGAGGCCGTGCGCAACTGCCGCTTGACGCGCCCCACGATGGCGCCCATGCCGCGCAGCCTGAGGGGCGAGATCAGCTCGGCCAGCCCCATCTCCTGGTAGAAGTCGTCGGGCACGGCCAACACCTCGTCGACGGTAGCGCCGTTCAGGCCCAGCGAGATCACGGACGCGAAGCCGCGCGTGGTGGGCGCCTCCGCCGGCGCGTCGAACAGGAGTCGCACCCGGCCGTCGTCCACCTCGGCCCGCAGGAACAGGGGCGTCTGGCACTCGTGCACCCGCTCGAGGGTGCTGGCCACGCCTTCCGGCAGCGGCGGCAGCTTGTTGGCGTACTCCAGCAGCAGCGGGAGGCGCAGCGGCGCTGGCGCGCCGCGGAACTCGTCGACGATCTTCTGTAGCGGGGCCGGGTTGCTCACGCGGGCAGGGTAACAGAGCGGGGCGGCGCGCAGCGTATGCCGGACAGGTAGGGCACGGGTTCCGGGAACGGGCCGAGCCTCGCCCGTGCCGGCCGCGCCGAAGGGCCGTTGTATCTTTGGGACGATGTCGCGCCTGCCCTCCACCGTCAACGTCGGACCCCAGGTCGCAGCGCGCGGCCACATCGCGGTGCCGGGCAGCAAGAGCCTGACAAACCGAGCGCTCGTCACCGCCGCACTGGCCGAAGGCGACAGCACGCTGCACGGAGCGCTGGTCGCCGAGGACTCGGAGGTGATGGTGAGCGCCCTCGCGCGCCTGGGCGCGCGCGTCGCGGCGCGGGGGCAAGCCGTGATGGTCTCGGGCGCCGGCGGGCCGCTTCCCGCCACCGAGGCCGAGCTCGACCTGCGCCTCTCCGGCACCAGCATCCGCTTCCTCACCGCCGTCGCCGCCCTGGGCGAAGGGCGCTTCCGCCTCGACGGCAACGCGCGCATGCGGCAGCGGCCGATCCAGGAGCTGCTGGACGCGCTCGGGCAGCTGGGCGCCGACGCGCGCGCCGAGCAGGGCACCGGCTGCCCGCCCGTGATCGTCGAAGCGCGCGGCCTCGAAGGCGGCCTGGCGCGGCTGCCGGGCGACCGCAGCTCGCAGTTCCTGTCGGCGCTGCTGCTGGCCGCGCCGTACGCGCGCAGCCCCGTGACGCTAGAGGTTCAGGGCGAGCTGCTCTCCAAGCCGTTCGTCGACATGACCTTGGACGTCATGGCCGACTTCGGGGTGCGCGTCACGCGCGACGGCTACCGCCGCTTCGAGGTGACGCCCGGCCGCTACGAGGGGCGCGACTACCGCATCGAAGGCGACGCGATGGCCGCCGGCTACTACTGGGCCGCCGCCGCCGTCAGCGGAGGCAGCGTCACCGTCACCAACGTTGGAAGCCGCACGCGGCAGGGCGACGCGCGCCTGGCCGCGGTGCTGGAAGAGATGGGCGCGCGCGTCGAGTGGAGCGCGGAAGAGGTGCGCGTCACGGGTCCGACCGCGGGCCGGCTGCGCGGGGGTCAGGAGTTCGACCTGAACGACATGCCCGACCAGGCGCAGACGCTGGCCGTGGCGGCGCTGTTCGCCGACGCGCCCGTCAGGATCCACAACGTGGGCAACCTGCGCATCAAGGAGACCGACCGCCTGACGGCCATGGCCACCGAGCTTGCCAAGCTGGGGGCGGTGGTGGAGGAGGGCGACGACGAGCTGCTGGTTCACCCGCTGAGTGGCACCCCCGAGCGCCCCGTCGTGCTGGAGACGTACGGCGACCACCGCATGGCGATGGCGCTGGCCGTGGCGGGAGCGCGGCTCCCGAACGTCGTCATCCAGGACCCCGCCTGCGTCGCCAAGACGTACCCGGGCTTCTTCACCGACTTCCTCGGGCTGCTGGGCGGGAGGCTATCATGAGCGTCATGGCCTCGGCGACGCGCACCGTCATAACCATCGACGGGCCCGCGGCCTCGGGCAAATCGAGCGTCGCGCGGCTCCTGGCTCGCCGCCTCGGCATCGCTTACGTCTCCAGCGGCCTCCTGTACCGTGCCGCCACCCACTCTTCGATCGGTTCCGACGTGGAGCTGCACGACGAGGCAGCGGTGGTCGACGCGCTGCGCCATCACGACGTCGTGCTCGTCCCCGACCCGCACGGCAACCGCGTCCTGCTGGACGGCGCCGACGTCACCGAAGAGCTGCATACCGACAAGATCGACGTCGCCGTCTCGACCGTGGCGCGCCACCCGCGCGTCCGGGCGTGGGTAACGGAACGGCTGCGCGAGGTGCAGGGCTCGTTCGTCATCGACGGCCGCGACATGGGCACCGCCGTCTTCCCGCAGGCGCGGGTCAAGTTCTTCCTCACGGCAGACCCCGAGGTGCGCGCTGCGCGCCGCGCGGGCGAGCGCAGCGGCGAACTGCGGCAGATCGCCGAGCGCCTGCGCCGCCGCGACGAGCTGGACGCCCGCCAGTCGGCGCCGGCGGGCGACGCCATCTTCATCGACACCGGCGCGCTCTCGCTCGACCAGGTGGTCGAGAGCGTGCTGGAGCGCGTGCGGGAGGCGCTGCCACTCGGAGCGGTCGAGCTTTGAGCCCGGCCGGGCACACCTTCAGGCTGCCAGCCGGACGCCTACGGCGCGTGGTCGTCACCAGCACCAGCCACAAACCGGAAGCGCACCCGCTGGGCCGCGAGCTGGGCGACCTGCTGGCGCGCCGCGGCGCGAACGTGGAGTACGACCTGGACGGCACCGCCCAGCTGGCGCGCCTGGCGGACGGCGCCGACCTGGTGGTATCGGTCGGGGGCGACGGCACGCTCCTGTCGGTCGGGCGGCGCCTGGCCGGCACCCCCACGCCGGTGATGGGCGTGAACCTGGGCAAGCTCGGCTTCCTGGCCGAGTTCGGCGCCGACGAGGCGCTGGCGTACGCCCAGGGCGACGAGGCGCCGGCGTGGCCCGTGCACGAGAAGATGATGATCTCGGTGCGGCTGCCGCCCAGCCCCACCCGCTACTACGCCGTCAACGACGTGATGCTGTCGCAGGGGGTCATGACGCGCCTGGTGCGCGTGCGGATGCGCGTCGACGGCGGCTACGCCACCGAGTACCGCGCCGACGGCATCGTGGTCTCCACCCCCGTCGGCTCCACCGCCTACTCGCTGTCGCTGGGTGGCCCCATCCTGGACCACCGCCTGAAGGCGCTGGTCGTGACGCCCGTGGCGCCGCACTCGCTGACGAACCGCCCGATCGTGCTGCCGGGGAACGTCGCGGTAGGCCTCGAGATCCTGACGCGCTCCGACGAGATCGCCATGGTCATCGACGGCCAGGAGCGCGTCGACCTGAAGGTGGGTGACCGCATCGTGCTCACGGCCGCCAAGCGCGGCATGTGCCTGCTCTCCACCGGCAGCCGCAGCGCCTTCGACGTGCTGCGCCACAAGCTCGGCTGGGGCGAAGGACCGCTGCCGCCCATCCCCGTGGACGAGGAGTGACGGGGCCGTGCGGCCGCTTCCCACCACGTGACAAGGCCGTCTTCCGGTAGGAGATCGTGACCAGGCTGCTCGTCGTATCCAACGGCCACGGTGAGGACTTCATCGCGGCGCGCCTCGGCGAGGCGCTCCTGGCGCGCATGCCGGGGCTGGAGATAGAAGCGTTCCCGCTCGTCGGGCTGGGCGCGCAGCTGGAGCGCGCCGGGCTGCGGGTAGCCGGCCCGCGCCGCCGGCTGCCTGCCGACGGCTTCACCATGCACGACCCACGGCTGCTGTGGCGCGACCTGCGCGCCGGACTGGTGCGCCTGACGCTGTTGCAGGCCGCCTACCTGCGCCGCGCGCGGCCCGACGCGGTGCTGGTGGTGGGCGACGTCTACGCGCAGCTTCACGCCTCGCTGGTGCCGGCCCCGCGCCGGGTGCTGCAGCCGCTGGTGTCGGTCCACCACCTGAGCGGCGCGGGCGAGCCCAGCTCGCCGCTGCGCTTCTTCATGGAGCGCTACAGACGCCCCGAGCTGTTCCTCCTGCGCCGCGCCGACAAGGTCTACACGCGAGACGCCGCCACGGCCGACTACCTGCGGCGCCGCGGCCTGGCAGGCGCCGCGTTCCTGGGCAACCCGATGATGGACGGGCTGGAGGCCGAGCCGTTGCCGGGGGTGCAGGTGTCGACCGTGGTGTCGCCCATGGTATCGCCCGTGGTGGCGCTGCTTCCGGGCTCGCGCGAGCAGGCGGGCGAGAGCGTGCGCATCATGATCGGCGCCCTCGCGCAACTAGATCGCGTGCACGGACTGGTGGCCTGGATTCACGCCTGGCTGCCCGAGGCGCCGGCCGGGTGGGAAGAGGAGCGGTTGGAGCCCTCGCACGAGGCGGCAGGCGTGGTAGCGGCGTGGCGCAACGGTGAGCGGCGCCTGTGGTGGGTCAGGGGCAGGTTCCCGGCCGTGCTGGCTGCCTCCGACGCCGTTCTCGGCACGGCGGGGACGGCCAACGAACAGGCCGTGGGGCTGGGGTTGCCCGTGGTGGCGTTCCCGGTGCCGCCCCTCTTCGGCCACGACTACCTGCGCAACCAGGCGCGGCTGCTGGGCGACGGCCTGCTGGTGGCGCAGCCACGCCCCGAGGCGGTGGCGCGGCGCCTTCAGGAGGCGCTTCACGACGAGGAGGTGCGCCGGCGAGCGCGCGCGGCGGGCGCCGAGCGGATGGGATCGGCCGGCGCCAGCGCGGCGTTGGCCGACGACCTCGTCCTGTGGCTCGAGGCCCTGCGGCCAGGAGCTAGCGGGTAGCCGCCGGCACGGTCTCGTCAGCCATACCCGTCGGCTCCGCCTCGGCCGGCGCCTCGGCCAGCAGTTCCGAGAGGCGCGACAGGCAGCGGTGGTGCTTCTTGGCGTACGCGCCCTCGCGGTACGAGGGGTCGAACAGGTCGAGCAGCTCGCCCGTTCCGGAGGCGCGCAGGCCCACCTCGAGGTCGTAGAGCTTGTCGACGAAGTGCACGAAGCGCAGGGCGTCGTTCTGCGAGGCGATGGGCCGGGCGCCCGACAGGTAGACGGTGCCCACCTGCTTCAGCAGCCCGCCGACGCGCGTCGGGTGCAGGCCGCGCAGCAGCTCGAACAGCTCGTCCCACGTCAGCGCCAGCCGCGGGCCGGGCGCGGCTTCGTTCGCGGTCAGGTCGCTCAGGTGCTCGGGCGTCAGCCACGCGCCCAGCGTGGTGCGGTGGCGGTAGTCGGGGCCGTCGACGCGCACGACCTCGAAGTTGGCCGCCACGGACTGGATCTCGCGGCGGAAGTCGTCCGCGTTGAAGCGCCCCTGCCCCTGCGCTTCGGGCGGCGTGTTCGAGGTCGTCACCACCGCGCCGCCGTTGCCCAGCAGCGCCGAGAGGAACGACTTGACGATGAGGGTGTTGCCGGGGTCGTCGAGCTCGAACTCGTCGATGCACACGAGCTCGGCGG
>CAZVCT010000031.1:0-24648 GCA_964625655.1 uncultured bacterium | reverse complement strand
GAGCGCACCAACTACGACCTCGAGATGCTGCGCACGCTGGGCTACTGCAACGGCATCGAGAACTACTCCCGCTACCTGGAAGGGCGGCCGCCCGGCAGCCCGCCCAACACGCTGATCGACTATTTCCCCGACGACTTCATCACCTTCCTCGACGAGTCGCACGTGATGCTGCCGCAGGTGCGCGGCATGTTCAACGGCGACCGGGCGCGCAAGCAGACGCTCGTGGACTACGGCTTCCGCCTGCCCGCGGCCATCGACAACCGGCCCCTCACGGAGGAGGAGTTCCTGGGGAAGGTCGGCCAGGTCGTGTTCGTGTCGGCCACGCCCACCGAGCGCGAACTGGGGATGTCCGACCAGGTGGCCGAGCAGGTCATCCGCCCGACGGGGCTCATCGACCCGAACGTGACCATCAAGCCGAGCCGCGGCCAGATCGACGACCTGCTGTTCGCCGCCCGCGAGCGCGCCGAGAAGGGCGAGCGGGTGCTGGTGACGACGTTGACGAAGAAGATGGCGGAAGACCTGACGGAGTACCTGGCCAGCCAGGGCACGCGGGTGCGCTACATGCACTCCGACATCGACGCCGTCGAGCGCCAGGTGATCATCCGCGACCTGCGCCTCGGGCACTTCGACGTGCTGGTCGGCATCAACCTCCTGCGCGAGGGCCTCGACCTGCCCGAGGTGAGCCTCGTGGCGATCCTCGACGCCGACAAGTCGGGCTTCCTCCGCAGCGAGCGCTCGCTGATCCAGACGATCGGCCGCGCGGCGCGCAACGTGAACGGCGAGGTGTTCCTGTACGCCGACGAGACCTCGGACGCCATGCAGGCCGCCATCGACGAGACGAACCGCCGCCGCGAGAAGCAGCTGGCGTACAACGAGCTCCACGGCATCACCCCCGAGACCATCCGCAAGCGCGTGCACGACGTCATCCGGGGCGACGACGAAGGGGCCGAGGAGGCCGCGCCGGCGCTCGACCCGTGGGAGCGCGAGCTCGTCTTCGACGACCTCCGCCAGGAGCTGGCCACGCTCGAGAACGAGATGTGGGCCGCCTCCGAGAGCCTCGACTTCGAGCGCGCGGCCGCCGTGCGCGACCGCATCCGCGAGGTGGAGGCGCGCCTCCAGGGCCGCCAGGTGAACATGACGCAGATCCCGGGCCAGGCGCCGCCCGAGAAGAGCTTCGGGAAGGGACGCCGCCGCGCGCCCGCCGCCGCCAAAGCGGACGCCTGACGGCCGATAATGGTTCACTGAGATGATGCATGAGATGACACAGCCATGGCAGGGCACGCCCCGGCGGTCCCCTAGCCTGCGGACGAGCGCGCTCAGGTGCGTCTTCGTCCTGCTATCTGCCCTCCTCGCCCTTCCCACCCTGGCAGCGGCGCAACCGTACGCCGCCGCTGGCGGCTTCGCCAGGCCCGTCCTGCAGGAGGCCACCGCCACCGCGGCCAGCGTCGCGCTCGCCGTCAGCGAAGGCGGCGCCGTGACCACCACCGTCTGGGCGGGTGGCAACGGCGTCTGGCGCCTCGACCACACGGCCTCCGGCACACACGAGCCCGTCCTGGTGACCGAGTCGAACGATGTCCGCACGGTCAGCGCCGCGTACGTCGGCGACGCCCTCGCCGTCACCTGGGTGAGCCGCGACCGGCGTACGGGCACCTACCACTACATGGTCCGGTGGGGCGACGAGACCCGCGAGCTGTTCCAGGACTCGTTGATCGTGCCTCTCCAGCTGTTCGAGCGCGATGGCGAAGCGTGGGCCGCCGGCCTCTTCAGGCGCGAGGGCCAGGGGCAGATCCGCCTCGTGCCTCTGGCCGGCGGTGACGACCTGGTCATCTACCGGACCGACCTCAGTCAGCGCGGCCTGGGGCTGCTGCAGCAGGGCGACGGCCTGTGGTTGGGCTGGCTGGAAGGCAAGAACGAGCGCGGCGAGTTCGGCCTCATCTCCGAGTGGGACGCCTACGTCGGCTACCTGGGGGGCGGTGCGCAGAGCCTGCCAGGCGTCGTGACCCTGGGCGAAGCGAACGTAGAGGACGAACGGCAGAACGTGGTTTTGGCCGGCGCGGGCGCGGCGCCATCCGGCGTGTGGGTCCTGTGGCCCGATGCGGAGGGCGACCTGCGCGTCTCGCAGGCCGACCTGGAAGGCGGAGAGCCGGTGGTCGGGTCGACCGGGGCGCCGCTGGGCAGCGGCCGACCCGTCGGGGCGGCGTGGCCGAACCTGTACTGGGTGGACGGCTCGAGCATCGTGAGGCACGAGGTCGGCGGCGACGATGAGGTCTTGAACGTCGTCTGGTCTCCGGTCACGATCGAGAGCGCCGTCTTCGACGCGGCGGCGGGCCTCGAGGCGCTCGCCTGGTTCGGACGCGCCCAGGGCGGCGCCATCGAGATCTACGTCACCGACGACCGCACGCCCATGGACCTCGGCTGGGCCGACCGGCTGGCAGCCGCAATGGGCTGGAACCCCTGGCACATGTGGGACGAGCTCATCGGGCAGGCGCTGACAGCGCTGGTCGTGGGGGTCACCTTCGGCATGCTCCTCGTGCCGCTGCTGATGCTGCTGGCTCCGCTCTTCACCCGCTTCCTGTCGGGCCCGAGCGGGGCGCTGGTGACCGGCGTCATCCTCGGCGCCCTGCCCGTACTGGCGGGCGGCTACCTCTACGCTCGCGTGTCGGGCCAGGCCGCAGCCGGCACGCCCGGGCTCGGCACCGTACTGGTAGCAGCGCTCATCGGGGCCCTGGTCGGCTGGCTGTTCAGCCGCCGAGGCGACCGCGAGGCGCAGGGCACCCTCACGCTGGCGGGCGCCCTCACCGCGTTCGCGGGCATCACGGTGTGGTCGTTCCTGACCTACAAGCAGTGGGCGCCGGTCATAGGCCTGAGCTGACACGAGCGCGGCGCCCGCTGCTCCGGCACGCTCACAACGTGGTGCACGGGCGCTATGGTACTCTGGCCACATTGTGACGTTCGAAGTGGGTGACCACGTGGTTTACCCCTCCCAAGGGGCAGGGGTCGTAGCCGAACGGACCACGCGAGTGGTCCTGGGCGAGAAGCACGAGTACCTCAAGGTCGTCTTCATCAGGGGCGACATGGAGGTGCTGGTTCCTCTGAAGAAGGGCGAGGAGGTCGGCCTGCGGCACACGGTCGGCAAGGACGAGATCCCTCGCCTCTTCGACGCCGTGCAGGAAGCCGATCTGACGCTGCCGGCCCAGTGGCCGCCGCGTTTCCGTGCCGAGCAGGAGATCCTGGCCGGCGGCAGCGCCTACGACCTGGCCCGCCTGATCGGCGTCCTGGCCAAACGCGACGTCGAGAAGGGCCTTGCCGCCACCGAGCGCGAGGTGCTCGATACCGCCCGCACCATGCTCGCGAGCGAGCTGGCCGTGGTGCAGGAGGTCGACCTCGCCGAGGCCGAAGAGCAACTCGAAGAGGCCGTGCGCGTCCACGCCTCTTAAGCGCAACGTCGGCGGGTCGACGCGCCGTACGACCACACCATGACCGAAGCGGACGGCCTGCAAGGCAAGCCCCTGACGGCGCGCTCGCGCGTCGCCGACCTGCTCGAGCGCCACGGCCTGCGCGCCGACAAGGGGTTCGGGCAGAACTTCCTCGTCGACGAAGCTGCATTGCGGGCGATCGTGGCGGCGGCCGAGATCGAGCCCGGCGACACCGTGCTGGAGGTCGGCCCCGGCCTCGGCGTCCTGACCCGGGCGCTCGCCACCGCCGGCGCCAACGTGACGAGCGTGGAGCTCGACCGCAGGCTGTTGCCGGTGCTCGAGGAGACGCTCGCGGACGTCGAGAAACTGGAGGGCGCGGGCACCGTGCGGATAGTGGAAGGCGACGCGACGCGCTTCGACCTCTCCGAGATGCCGGAGGGCTCCAAGCTGGTCGCCAACCTCCCCTACAACGTAGCCACAGTCGTGATCGTCCGGGCGCTCGAATCGGGTCGTTTCTCGCGCCTGGTCTTCCTCGTGCAGCGCGAGGTGGGCGAGCGTCTCGCGGCGGGTCCGGCCGACTCCGCCTACGGCGCGCTCTCGCTGCTGGTCGCGCACTTCGGGCGCGCCCGCACCGTGCGCCTCGTGCCGCCGGGCGCGTTCTTCCCCCCACCCAAGGTGACCTCCGCCGTCGTGCGTATCGACGTCAAGCCGGGCGTGGCGCCGGACCCGGGCCTCTTCGAACTGATCCACCAGGGCTTCGCCCACCGTCGCAAGACCCTGAAGAAGAACCTGGGTTACGCGGGCTACCCGAAGGAGCGCGTCGACGCCGCCCTTGCGGCGCTGGAGCTCGACCCGCGGGTACGCGCCGAAGCGCTCGACCTGCAGACGTTCGTGCGGCTGCGCGAACTGCTCGCCTGACGAGCGGTACGCCCGGATACGCGCCGCACGGGCGCAAGCGTCGCCACCGCGTCCTCATGAACGGGCGAGTATACTGCCCTAAGCACACATTGCCCCGGCCTTGAAGCCGGTAGGAGTCGAGAGCGAATGGCCCATTTCCTCGTCGTCGGCGACGCTGCCGTCGATCAGATGTATTTCGTCAGCGAGTTCCCGGAACCGGGCGGAGAGGTCCCGGCACTGCGCGCCCTGATGGAGCCCGGCGGTTCCGGCGGCACCGTAGCCGCGGTTCTCGCTCGCCTTGGTAACCACACGCGCATCGCCACTCGCGTCGGCACCGGCCCGTTCTCGCAGCTGGCGCTTCGTAACCTGATCGCGGCGGGTGTCGACACCAGCCTCGTCCAGCACGACGAGCGCATGCAGACGAGCAGCGTCACGCTGCTGATCACCCCCGACGCGCAGCGCACCATGATCAGCGCCGCCGGCGCCAGCCGCGAGCTGGACGCCGCCGAGCTCGACGAGGCCGACGTCGCGGCGTGCGACGCCCTCGTGATGAGCGCCTACGCGCTCGTCGGCGGCCGGCAGAAGGAGTACGCGCTGCAGGCCCTGGCCTACGCGCGCAAGCACCGGCTGACCACCTTCGTCGACCTGGGAACGGGCGCCGTCAACGCGATGGAAGACCGGCTCATCCCGATCGTCCGGGGCGTCGACTACCTGCTGATGAACGAGCACGAGCTCTATCTCGTGACGGGGCGAGCGTCGATCTCGGAAGCCGTCCAGGACCTGCGCGACATGGGTGTGGAGCAGCTGATCGTGAAGGTGGGCGAGATGGGCTCCATCGTGATCACCCCCGAACTGAACGAACTGGTGGAAGCGCACGACGTGGACGGCGTGGTCGACTCGACGGGCGCGGGCGACTACTACACGGCCGCCTTCGCCCACGCGATCATGGCCGACTACGACCCGCTCGAGGCCGCGCGCCTCGCCAACGTCGCGGGCGCCCTGAACACCACGCGCGTCGGCGCCCAGAACATGCTGCTGGACGACGAGACGCTCCAACGCCACGCCGCGGTCCTCTCAAGTGCGCCGGCCTGACGCCGCGCGGCGCCTGGCCGCTTCACTGCTTCTGGTCGTCTTCCTGTTGGCGGGGCTGGCGTTCAGCCAGGGCACCGACGAGGGTGCCGACTCGCCGAACTCCGAGAACGGCAACGGCGAACGCAGCGCCTCCGACCTCGCCGAGCGCTTCGACCGTGCCTGGCGCCTCGTCGACGAGCGCTACTGGGGCCTGGAACGCACGGACATCGACTGGGAGGCCGTGGGCGCCGAGTACCGCCCGCAGGCTTTGGAAGCGGAAGACGAGGACGCCTTCTACGACGTGCTGGTGAGGATGTACGAGGAGCTCGGCGACGACCACTCGGTCTTCGTCCCGCCGGCCCAGGTCGACGAGATCCGGGAGCTCTACGGCACCCTGCCGTGCGTGGCCCTCTTCGCTCAGCGCCTCCCGGACCTGTCGGGCGGCGGGCGGCTCTCCAACGTCACGTACGGGCTGACCGCCGAGGGCATGGGCTACGTGCGCTTGCCCGACCTGGCCAGCGACGGGGTGGCTGGTGCCGTGCGCAGCGCCGTGCTGGAGCTGGAAGCCGAAGGGGTCGGCGGCCTCGTCCTAGACCTGCGGGGCAACCCGGGCGGCCGGCTGGTGACCATGATGGAGGTGGCAGGCGTGTTCACGTCCGGCTTCCTGTGGCGCGCCATCACCGGCTGGTCGATCCCGCTCCCCTACCCTGCGATCGGCTTCACGGCAACCGAGCTGCCCCTGGCGGTCCTCGTCGACGGGAACGTCCACAGCGCCGCCGAGGGGCTGGCTGGCGCGCTGCAGGCGAACGGACGCGCGGTCGTGGTCGGCGAGACGAGCGCCGGCAACGTCGAGGCGCTCCTCCCCTTCTGCCTGCGCGACGGCTCCCAGGCCTGGATCGCCACCGGCGTGCTGGCGCCCATCTTCGGCCGCACCTGGGAAGGGCAAGGCGTGATCCCCGACCTGCCCACCAGTTCCGAAGACGCCCCGGCACGCGCCATCGAGTGGCTGCAGGAGCAGCCCTGAGCACGCGATGACCGAGGAAGCGAACTTCACCGCCACGCAGGTGCGCGAGCGCGTCGAGAAGCTGAGCGCCCACCTGTGGCGCCTCGAGCTGCCGGTCGACACGCTGCCGCCCTACGACCACACGAACGCCTACGTGATCGCCGACGCCGGCGTGGGCCTGCTCGTCGACCCCGGCGCCTCCGATTCGTTCTCGCTCGCCATCGTCGAGGAGGGCCTGCGCGCCGCGGGCGTCGGCCTGCTTAAAGCGATCGTCCTCACCCACACCCACCCCGACCATGTCGGCGGCGTCGAGGGCATGGCGGCGTGGCGCGCCGAGCTGGGTGAAGATGCACCGGCGCTCTACGTCCACACCGCCGAGGCGGACCGCCTCCCCGAGCACTGGCCCAGCATCCGCCTGCAGGGCGAGCGCACCCTGATGGTCGGCGACGTCGCCGTCCGCTGCCTGGAGACGCCCGGCCACAGCCCGGGCCACCTGTCGCTGCTGCTCGAGAACGACGGCGAAGATCGGCCGGAGGCCGCCCTCGTCGGCGACCTGGCGGTGGCCTCGGGCTCCGTCTGGGTGGGGCACCCCGAGGGCGACATGACCCGCTACCTGGCCAGCCTCGAGCGCCTCAAGGCGCTGGCCCCGCGCGTTCTGGCGCCGGGCCACGGGCCCGCCATCGTGGCCGTGCAGAAGCGCCTGACCGAACTCGCTCAGCACCGCCTGGACCGCGAGGCCCAGGTCATGGCCGCGCTCGAAGGCGGGGCGCAGACGACGGAAGAGATCACCGCAGCCGTCTACGAGGGCGTGCCGCAGGACGTGCTGCAGCTGGCGCAGCAGAGCGTTCTGGCGCACCTGCTGAAGCTGATGAACGAACTGCGCGTGGTGCACCTGGGGAGCGACGAGGCGGGACCGTACGCCATCCGGCGCTAGGCCACAAAGCCGGGAAACAAGGGACCTGCGCCGAAGTGCTATCCTCGAGCCTTGTGGCGGCCGCAGGCGGTGCGCCGCACCCGCGGACGATCGGTTGGATCCGCGCCTTAGGGCGCCTCCGCGGGCGACTCTAGGAGTGACATGTTAGGTATCGGGATCGTGGGCCTCCCCAACGTCGGGAAGAGCACCCTGTTCAACGCCATCACCAGGGCGGGCGTCGAAGCCGCCAACTACCCCTTCGCCACCATCGACAAGAACGTCGGCGTCGTCAGCGTGCCGGACGAACGCCTGGCCGTGCTGAAGCGCCTGAACACGAAGGGCGAACGGTCGCCCGTCGAGGTGCCTACCCACGTCGAGTTCGTCGACATCGCGGGCCTCGTGGAAGGCGCCCACAAGGGTGAGGGCTTAGGCAACCAGTTCCTCGCGCACATCCGCGAGGTGGCGGCCATCGCCCATGTCGTGCGCTGCTTCGACGACGACAACGTGGTGCACGTGGCCGGGCGCGTCGACCCCGAATCCGACATCGAGACGATCGACACCGAACTGATGCTGGCCGACATCGCCACCATCGAACGCCGCCTCGAGCGCCTGCGCCGCAGCGCCAAGGGCAACCCCGACGAGGCGCAGTGGATCGCGCCCCTCGAGGAGGTCGCCCGCAAGCTGAGCGAAGGCGTGCCGGCCAGGCGCGTCGACGCCGAGCTGCCCCGCGACGTCGCGCTGCTGACGTCCAAGCCCGTCATCTACGTCTGCAACGTCGCCGAGGACGACGTCGTCAGCGGCAACGAGTACGTCGAGCGCGTCCGCGCCGTGGCGGCGGGCGAGAACGCCGACGTCATCGTCATCTCGGCGCGCATCGAAGAGGAGCTGGCGCAGCTCGAGCCCGAGGAGGCGCAGGCGTTCCTCGCGGACATGGGCCTGGAACGGCCGGGCCTCGAACGCCTCATCCGCACCGGCTACCACACGCTTGGCCTCATCACGTTCCTGACGGCAGGCGAGAAGGAAGTGCGCGCCTGGACGGTGACGCGCGGCAGCAAGGCTCCCCAGGCCGCCGGCGAGATCCACTCCGACTTCGAACGGGGCTTCATCCGCGCCGAGGTCGTCAGCTACGAAGACCTCGTCGAGGCGGGCAGCATCCCCAACGCCCGCGCCAAGGGCAAGCTGCGGGTCGAAGGCAAGGAGTACGTCGTGCAGGACGGCGACGTCATGAACTTCCTCTTCAACGTCTGAGCGCTGCGGACCCCCGACGTAACGTGGGCTCCGGGAGCCCGAGACGGCGGGGAGTATCCTCCGAATAGTGAGGGCGCTTCACCAGGAACGCCCTCAGTGCGGCCAGCAGGCCGCGCAGGAGGCCAGCGTGAAACTAGCAACGCAGAAAGAAACCGTCACCCTACCCAGGGGCGGTGCTGGCGTTGAGGAGTACGCGGCCGGCGAGATCGTCCTCTTTCCAGGAGCCAGCTCCAGCCTCTACCGGCTGCAGTCCGGGCTTATCCGCCTACATACCGTCGACCAGGACGGTTACGGCGTAACGTTGCGCTATGTCAAGCCGGGCGGCTATTTCGGTGAGGAAGCCCTCACCGGCCGCAACCGTCGTTACTTCGCAGAAGCCATCACCGACTCCGTCGCCGTTCCCATGGAGGTCGGCCAGCTCGACCGCCAGGGCCTGATGGAGGTCGCCACCTTCATGGCGAGCAGCCTCGATCAGATGAACCGAGCCCTGCTGCGGCTCGCCGGCAAGCCGCTACGCGCGCGCGTCGCCGCAGAGCTGCTAGAACTAGCCGACTCGGCCTTGGCCGGCCGCACCACCGACGGCGAGCCCGTCATCCACCTCACCCACGACGACCTGGCAGCCGCGGTCGGCTCGGTGCGTGAGACCGTCACCAAGGTGATTGGCGAGCTGGCGCGCACGGGGGCGTTGCGGGCCGGGTACGCGAAGATCGTGGTGCGGAACAGGAAGCTGCTGAGCGAGATCGCCGGGAGTTAGGCGCTGGGTGGGGTGAGCGGCGAACGGGGCTCAAGCTGCTAGCTGCGCTAGCAGCACAGGCCCCGCTCCGCGCTCACCCCACCCAGCTTGCGGATTCGGATTTGCGGTTGGCGCCTGCCGGCTTCCTGGCCAGGCACATCGACTTCTTGGGCGGCGTTGTCGGTGGCGTGGAAGGCGGTCTTGGGGGGCCGTAGGTCGCGTGCACATAGCGCGTTACCCTATGGCGCGCCATGTAGTTTCTCACTCGTCACTCACAAGATTGCCATCTTGACCGTATCTTCGGCTCAGCCCTACTCGGTAGTGCTGTCGGGTGCGTTCCCAGCGGGAAGGCGCAGTGCGCCCCCGTATACCTGTCCGCCCGGCGATGGAAGGGGTTCGAAGATGCTGCGTCTTGCTCGATACTTGATGCTTCTCCTCGCACTGGGCGTACTGCTTGCGGCCTGTACGTCCCCCGACACGGCCGCGCCGTCCGTGAGCATGACCACGGGCATCGAGCGCGCCAGCGTCATCGTCGGAGAGGCGACGACGCTCGAGGGCACCGCCACCGACAACGTGATGATCGCGCGCGTCGAGATCATCGTCAACGGCGAAGTGGTGGCCGAGGTAATGCCGGAGGAGGGGGCATGGAGCTACGCCTGGCTGCCGAGCGCGCCCGGCGAGTACGTAATCGTCGCCCGCGCCTTCGACGCCGCCGGCAACCACGCCGACTCCGAACCGACCGCGATTACGGTCCAGGAGAAGAAGAAGGAAGATTCTAAGGATCCCGAAGATCCTGACAAGCCGGGCGACCCCAAGGACCCGGGCGACCCGAAAGATCCGGACGAGCCGAAAGACGAGACCGCCCCGACCGTCGCCATCACGTCCCCAGGTGACGGCATAGGCGTGATGCTGGGCGAACCCCTCCTGATCGTCGGCACCGCCGAGGACGACGACGAACTGGAACGCGTCGAGATCCGCATCGACGGCGAGTACTACACCAAGGTCGTGCCCGTGGACGGCGCCTGGAGCATCAACTGGGTGCCCGAGGCCACCGGCAAGTTCAGGATCCGCGCGCACGCCCTCGACCGCTCGGGCAACACGGGCCTCAGCGAGATCATCGAGGTGCACGTCTCCGCCGGCAGCGTCACGGGCATCATCACCCGCACCGACCCGGATGCACCCGTGACCATGACGTCCCAGGCGGTCGGCCTCGAGCCGGCCCCGGTGGTGCCCGGCGAGCTGTTCGTCGTCTTCGAGCGCGGCCGCCCGCAGCCCATCTTCGGCACCGCCTCGACGGCCGAAGGCTTCACCTTCGACGCGGACGGCGACTTCGCCTTCCAGGGCGTCGCCTTCGAGCAGCTCCGTGAGTACCCGGCGCCCGCCACCGGCCTGAGCCTCTACCGCGCCCCGGGCCTCGACGAGCAGGCGACGCGCGACCTCGTCGAAGAGCTGCGCGCCACGGGCGTGGTGGCCAACGCCTTCCCCAACTGGATCCTCAGTCAGCAGGCCACCATCCCCTTCGATCCCCACTACCAGTACCAGGCGTGGCATTACGAGCAGCTCAACCTGCCCAACGCATGGGACGTCGAGACGGGTTCGAGCAATCTCATAACGGTCGCGGTGCTCGACTCGGGCGCCTTCCCTCACCCCGACATCACCTGGGGCAAGGGAGCCAACTTCGTCAACTGGAACGGAAAGGCTCCTGAGGAAGGGCCCGTAGACCACCCCTGGACCGTACCCGGCGGCTCGCCTCACGGCACGCATGTCGCCGGCACCATCGGCGCCACCACCGACAACGCCCTGGGCGTCTCCGGGATCAACTGGGACGTCGACCTGGTACCCGTGAAGGTCCTGGACGGCGCCACCGGTTCCGGCAGCTTCGCTGGAATCCTCGAAGGCTACCTGTGGGCGCTGGGCAACTACAGCGAGCACTACGACGACCACCTCATCGACCGGCCGGCGCAGGTGATCAACATGAGCCTCGGCGGCGCCCTGTTCGAGGAGTGCCCGCCCGAGCTCGACGCCTACTTCGCCCTCGGCGCGTCGCTGGGGACGATCACGGTCGTATCCGCCGGCAACAGCGGCTCGCCCTCCGACATCTTCTTCCCCGCCAGCTGCCCGAGCGTCATCACGGTCGGAGCCACCGGCCCCACCGGCGCCCGCTCGTACTACTCCAACTACGGCGCCTTCGTCGACGTCATGGCGCCCGGCGGCGACACGGACTACGCCCACCCCGTACTGGCCGGCGCCGCGGGTGTAATGAGCACGGTCTCCGGAGGTGGCTACGGCCTGATGCAGGGCACCAGCATGGCCGCCCCGCACGTCTCCGGCATCGTGTCGCTGATGCTGGCTCGTGATCCGAACCTCGGTGTGGAAGAGATCCGCGCGCGCCTCCACGAGGCCTCGTACCCCCTCAGCTACGGCGAGTGCAACACCCCCGCCTACGGCTTCGATGGGCAGAACGTCTGCGGCGCCGGCCTCCTCGACGCGGCGGCGGCAGTGCTCGGTGAGTCGGTCACCAACCCCGAAGCGTTCGTGTACGCCATCCCCTACGAAGGCGGCACGCCCCCTCGCCTCGGTATCGGCAACCTCTCGAGCCTCGAGCACATGGCGCCTTACCGCACGCAGGCCATCCGCCTCGACAACGGCGACTACGCCTTCGACCTCGAGGGCTTGGACCCCGGTCGCTACCTGATCGTCGGCCTCGAGCTCCGCGACCCGGCCAACGGCATCTCCAACGTCGACCGCGTCGGCTTCGTCGACTCCATCGACATAGCGCCCGGCCACGACGTGGACGACCTCACGCTGGTGGTGGAACCCGTCTACGTAACGCTCCGCTGACCACCAACCACCGGCCCTGAGCCGACCCCAGCAACGAGCGCCGCAGGACACCCTGCGGCGCTCGTGTTCCTGTGTCCCCTGACACTCGTCCCCTGTCCCGATGTACGAGCCTAGGGAACCCCCCGGTGATACGTCCGCTGTCCTCCCAGAACAACGGAGCAACACGAAGGTGGGTGGGGCGTCGTGGATTGGGGCCTGTGCTGCTAGCGCAGCTAGCAGCTTGAGCCCCGATCCACGACGCCCCACCCACCGCCACGGCGGATAGCTAGAACACTGGCCCGATGCGGAAGCTGAACACCCCCGCCGGATGCTTCTCACTGAACGCGTAATCGAGCCGCACGGCCGGCAACACCACCCCGCCGAAGCCCAGGTTCAGCTGCACCCCCACGCCGGCGCCCGCGAAGACGGGGGTGGAGTACTCGGCGTAGCCGGGAACGCTGGAGGCCCAGCCGACGTCGACGAACGCGAGCGCTATGACCGTCTCCGTGGCGACGGTGCTGAGGTTGAAGTCGTAACGGTACTCGAACGAGCTCGTGACGTAGCTGCGCGACAGGTTGATGTCCTCGCGGGTGTAGCCGCGGATCTGGGGGCCCAGGTCGTTGGTGCGTCCGACGACGAAGCGTTTGGAGATCGGGTAGAGCCCGCCGAACTGGTGCCCGACGTCGAGGCGCACGGCGAAGACGTGGTTGGGGTCGGTGATCTGGTCGGGCAGCACGTCGGCGAGCGCCACGTAGGTGCGGCCGCCGGCCGTCACCTGCTGGTAGATGTAGCCCGTGCGGTCCAGGGTGACCGGGTGGAGCATGTCGTTGCCGAAGCCGACGCCCAGGGCGCCGTACGCCGAGTAGCCGCGGGTCGGGAAGTTGGAGTCGTCGCGGTCGTCGTAGGTGACGCGTGCGCTCGTGAAGGCCGACAGGCCGGACAGGGGAAGGTACGGTAGGGCATCGTCGTACGGCAGCGAGCAGACGTTGCCGTTGGTGACGCTGCCGGCATCGATCTCGCAGTCGACGCCCGGCGGTTCGAGGATGTACTGGGTGTAGCTGCCGTTCGCCGCCAGCGAGAGGTAGGTGTTGGGCGCGATCGGCCTGCCGACGGTGAAGCCGAGGCCGCTCGAACGCGCGGTGTACTCGCCGACGCGAACGCGTTCGTCTGGCCCCAGGCCGGGGTAGGGGATGGTCGTCTGGCCGTTCGCGCTCAACGGCTGGTTGTTGACCACCACGCTGAAGACGGAGGCGCTCACGGAGGTGGGCACCTCCTGGAAGTCGAACGCGTCGATGTAGAGCCAGGGGATGTCGTAGCTGATGCTGCCGCCCAGCATCAAGCCCACGTCGGTGCTGCTGAGATCGACCTCGGCGCTCGCGGTGTGGGCGAGTCCCAGGAAGTTCCGTTCGGCGTAGGCGAGGCTGGCAGAGAAGCCGGTGTCGGTGGCGTACTGAGCTGCGGGGCGCAGCTCGCCCGTCTGGCGCCGGCGAAGCTGCACGATAACCGTGGCCTCGTCGGGTTCGGCCGCCGGCTGCAGGCCGTAGTTGACCACGTCCACGACGCCGAGCGCGGCCACCTGCCGAAGGCCGTTCAGGATCTGCTGGTCGTTGACGACGCTGCCGACGTCGGGCAGGTAGCGCGTGACGACGCTCTCCTGCGTGTTGCCGGGCTCGCCTTCGTACTGCAGCTCGTAACCGGCCAGCCGCAGCTCGGTCACGCGCTGCACGTAAGTGCCGTCGTCGTAGCTGAAGTCGGGTTGCGTGACGACGCGGTAGCCGGCCTCCTGGTAGGCGCGCACGATGGCGCCGAAGTCGGCCTCCGCCACCACGCTCGTGAAGGTGTCGCCCTCCTGTAGGTTAAGCACGCTCTTCAGCGTCTCGTCGTTCAGGACGGTGTTCCCTTCGAAGACGATCTCGTCGACCGGGCCCGCCGTCTCGGGGGCGCCGACCCGGAAGGTGACGCGCACACCGCCGCTGGGCGAGACGCCCGCCTGCAACTGCACGTCGCTGGAGCGGCCCTGCGCCAGGCGCTTCACCTCGGTAAGCAGGGTGTCGAAGTTGAAGAGGTCGCCGGGCTGCAGCTCGAGCGCGCTGGGGTCGATGCCGAGCGCGGTGGTGTCGATGGAGTCGATCACCAGCTCCTGGATCGCCACCGTCAAAACGCCGTTCTGCAGCTCGGTGGCGCCGACGTTCACGCCGCTGCCCCTGTAGCCGAGGTTCATGTAGCGGGTGCCGATGGCCCGCACGGTCTCGGTGTAGAGCTGCGGGTCGAACTCGCCGGCCCGCTCGAGGCCTGTGAACATCAGGTCGAGGTCGGCGTCGCTCAGGACGGTGTTCCCCTCGAAGCGGATCTCGTCGATGGTGGCCGACTCGTCGACCTCGTAGATGAGCCGCACCGGGATGGCGTCGGCGCTCTCGGCCAGGTCGGGCGCGGGCTCGGTAACGAGCGTCACGTCGACGTCGTAGGGCAGGCCGGCCTGGCGGTACAGCTGCCTGAGGGTGGCGATCGCCTCCTCGGCGCGCGCCGTGTTCAGGACGCGCCCCGCCTCCAGCAGGTTGGTCGCCCGCAGCGCCTCGCCGAGGGCAGCCGGGTCGAGCGCTTCCACGCCCTCGAACTCGATCTCGCCGATGCGCGGGTTCTCGCGCACGCGGATGAACAGGACGGGACCGGCATTGCTCGGCTCGAGCTGCACGGTGACGCTCTCGAAGGTCCCCAGGCTGTAAACGCGGTTGCGCTCGGCCTCGAGGTCGATCCCCTCGACCGGCGTGCCGGGGCGCGAGGTGACCAGGGTGCGGACGATATCGGCGTAGTTGGTGGTGCCTTCGACACGCACCTCCGCCAATCGCCCCTGCACCTGCTGTGCGAACGCTGGGAAGATCGTGAGTAGAAGGAGCAGGACGACGACAACGCGGTTTCGCGGCATGCGCCAGTCTACCGAACGGTTGGTGAGAGGATTCAGAGCTTCCGGACGGGAACGCGCGCGGTGTGAGTATGATTCGTTCATGAACCGCACTGCGCACGCTGACCGTGCAGCCAAGCTGGAAGCGGCGGTCGACACCGTACGGCGCGCGGCACGCACGGAACCGGAACTCGCCCTGGTGCTGGGGTCGGGTCTCGGCCCCCTGGCCGACGAGATCGAGGTGGAGGCCGCGCTCGCGTACTCGGACATCCCCGGCATGCCTGCCTCCAGCGCGCCCGGCCATGCGGGACGGCTCGTGCTTGGCAAGCTGGCCGGCCGCCAGGTGGTGGCGATGCAGGGCCGCCTGCACCCGTACGAGGGCTACCCCGCGCAGGACGTGGTCTTCCCCATCGAGCTGATGAACGCCCTGGGCGCCGGCAGCCTGCTGGTGACGAACGCCTGCGGGGGGCTCGACCCGAACTTCCGCGCCGGCGAGCTGATGCTGCAGCTGGACTTCATCAACTTCACCGGCCAGAACCCCCTGATCGGCCCGAACGACGACTCGCGCTACGAGCGCTTCGTCGTCACCTACGACGCCTACGACCCCGAGTACATCGAGGCCGCCCGGCGTGCCGCCATGGCCGAGAAGATCCTGCTGCGCGAGGGCGTCTACCTCGCGATCAGCGGGCCTTCGTACGCCACGCGCGCCGAGCTGCGGGCGTTCCGCTCGTGGGGCGCGGACGCGGTGGGCATGTCGACCGTCTTCGAGGTGCTGAAGGCGCGCCACCTGGGCATGCGGGTGCTGGGCATCTCGACCATCACCGACATGGCCGTGCCCGACGCGGGCCACCACGCCACCGGCGACGAGGTGCTGGCGATGGCCGCCAAGGTGGGCGAGACGTTCCGGCGCCTCGTGCGCGCGGTCCTGCCGGAGCTGTGACGTCATGAGCCGACGCCTCTCGCCCATCGACATCCAGCACGCCGAGTTCTCGCGGCGCCTCGGGGGCTACGACCGGCGCGAGGTGCGGGCGTTCCTGGAGCGGTTGTCGCTCGAGGTGGAGGAGTCGCTGCGCGAGGTGCAGCAGCTGCGCCAGGAGCTGGACGAGATGGACGACGAGGTAGCGCGGCTGCGCGACGCCGAGGCCGACCTCCAGCGCGCCGTGATCGCCGCCGAACGCATCGCCTCCGAACTGAAGGAGAACGCCAAGCGCGAGGCGCAGCTGATGCTGCAGGAGGCCGACCGCCAGCGGCGCGAGCGCCTGTTCGGCATCGAGGAAGGGATGCACCAGGCGCGCGCCGACCTGAGCCGGATGGAGCGCGAGCGTTCGCTCTTCCGGGAGCAGTTCCGCGGCATGCTCCAGGGTTACCTGCGCAGCCTCGACGCCCCGGAACCGGCCGCCACGAAGGCGCCCAGCGATGGCAGGCGCCCTTCGGAGGCTCAGGGCCAAGCCCGGCGCGAAGGTGGCGCGCCCAGCGACGCGCTGCTCGACGACACCGTCAAGCCCTAGTTACTTCGGTCGTCACTTCGGCTCTGCGCAAGCGTTACTTCGTCGTGCCCGCCCGCTGCAGCGCGCGTTCCAGGGTCGTGAACGGCAGGGCCGCGCACTTCACGCGTGCCGGAAGGCGGCTGACGCTCTTCAGCAGCCCTAGGTCGCCCAGCTCCTGGTGCGGCTCGGCGCCGTGCAGCATCTCGCGGAAGCGCTGGGCCAGTTCCAGCGCCTCGTCCACCGTGCGCCCCGACACCGCCTGCGTCATGAGGCTGGCGGTCGCCTGCGAGATGGCGCACCCTTCGCCCTCGAAGCCGATGCCCGCCACCCGCCCCTCCTCGAGCCGCAGGTAGAGCGTCACCTCGTCGCCGCAGCTGGGGTTGACCCCCTCCTCGGCGACGTCATGCGGGTGAAGGGCGCCGCGGTTGCGCGGGCGCCGGTGATGCTCGAGGATCGTCTCCTGGTAGAGCGCGTCCAGCAGGCTCACGGCAGGGAACCGAACCGGTCGCGTACGCCCGCGACCGCGACGGCGAAGCGCTCGACCTCTTCTTCCGTGTTGTACAGGTAGAAGCTCGCGCGAGCGGTGGCCCGGACGCCCAGCTCGGCGGCCAGCGGCTGGGCGCAGTGGTTGCCGGCGCGCACCGCGATCCCCTCGAAGTCGAGCGCCGTGGCCAGGTCGTGCGGGTGCACGCCGTCCACCGCGAAGGTGACTACGCCGCTGCGGTCGGGGCCCTGGGGTCCGAAGAGCGTCACGCCGTCGAGCTCCGACAGGCGCCGCAGCGCCAGGTCGGTAAGCGCACGGTCGTGCGCGTGGACCCTCTCCATCCCGATGTCGGTCAGGTAGTCGACCGCCGCGCCGAGCCCCACGGCCTCGGCGATGCTGGGCGTGCCCGCCTCGAAGCGCTTGGGCGGATCGGCCCAGGTGGTCTTCTCCAGCGTCACGCGGCTGATCATCTCGCCGCCGACGAGGAACGGCGGCATGGCCTCCAGCAGCTCGCGGCGGCCCCACAGGGCGCCGATGCCCGTGGGGCCGAGCATCTTGTGGCCCGAGAGGGTGTAGAAGTCGGCCCCCAGGGCGCGCACGTCGACCGGCAGGTGCGCGGCCCCCTGGGCGCCGTCCACCAGCAGCACCGCGCCAGCCGCGTGCGCCAGTTCCGCGATGCGGGGAACGTCGTTGACGGCCCCCAGCACGTTGCTCATGTGGAACGTCGTCACCAGGCGCGTGCGTAGGCCGAGGGCGGCCTCGAGTTCCTCAAGGTCGAGGCGCTGCTCCGGGGTGAGCCCGATGACGCGCAGCACCACGCCCAGCTCGTCGCGCAGCCGCTGCCAGGGCAGCAGGTTGGCGTGGTGCTCGGCGACGCTCAGCACCACCTCGTCGCCCTCCTTCAGGTTGGCGCGGCCCCAGCTGGCCGCCACCAGGTTCAGCGCCTCGGTGGTGTTGCGGGTGAAGACGACCTCCGACGGGTCGCCGCCGATGAAGCGGGCCACCTTCCCGCGCGCCTGCTCGTACGCCTCGGTGGCTTCGGCCGCCAGGGTGTGGGCGCCGCGGTGCACGTTGGCGTGGTGCGAGTAGTAGTAGTCGACCATCGCCTCGACCACCTGCCGCGGCTTCTGGGACGACGCCGCACTGTCGAGGAACGTCAGGGGGTGGCCGTTCACCTGGCGCTGCAGCACCGGGAAGTCGCGGCGGATGGCGGCGACGTCGAGCGGCTTCTGGGGGACGGGGATCATGTGCGTGGAGTGTAGCACCGGCCCCCACACGCTCCGGGAGCCGCGTTGACGGAGCCGGCTGGCAGGGACCGGTGTTCCGGTCGGCCTCCGAGCGTGGCACGAACCAGCTGCCGGTCGGCCCCCGAGCGGGGGAACGGAGCGTGCAACGGTAGACTCGGTGGGTGCGGCTGCTCACCCTCTCGCAACTGAACGTACGCAACCTCGTCACGGCTCGGCTCGGCTTCCCGGCCGGGATCGTAGCGGTGGTGGGCCAGAACGCGGCCGGCAAGAGCAACCTGCTCGAGGCCGTCTACCTGGCGTGCACGGGCGAGCTGGCCGGCGGGAAGACCACCGAGACGGTGCGGCTGGGCGAAGAAGAGGCGTACGTCGCCGCCGAGATCGAGCACGACGAGGGCGTCAGCCAGGTGGAGGTGGGCCTGGCCCCGGGCCGGAAGCAGATCCGCATCGACGGTCAGGCCGCGCGGGCCGGCGACGTGGCGCGCCACGTGACCGCGGTGCTTCTTACCCCCGAGGACGCCGACCTGATCCACGGCTCCCCCAGCGGCAGGCGGGCGTACCTGGACGGGCTGCTCGGGAGGCTGTCGCCGCGCTACGGCGCGCTCCTGCGCGAGTACCACCGCGTGGTGGAGCAGCGGAACGCCCTGCTGCGGCTGGCGCCGTCCGACCCCAGCCTGGACGTCTGGACCGACCGCTTCCTGAAGCTGGGAACCGAGATCGAGGCGTTGCGCGAGCGGGCCGTCGCGCGCCTCGAGCCGCTGGCGGCCGAGGTGTACGCCGAAGTGGCCGGCCCGGGTGCGCCGGTGCTGGGAGTGGCGCTGCACCGCAGCCACGACAAAGACAGCCTGGCCGAGGCCCTGGAGGACGCAGCGCACGAGGAGCGCGCCCGCGGCGTGACGCCCGTCGGCCCGCACCGTGACGACCTGCACCTGACGCTGGCCGGGCACAGCATCCAGGCCTACGGCTCGCGCGGCGAGGCGCGCACCGCCGCGCTGGCGTTGCGCGTGGCCGAGTACCGGCTGCTCAGCGAGAAGCACCGCGAGCCGCCCATCCTCCTGATCGACGACTTCACGGCAGAGCTCGACGAGCGCCGCCGGGGCTACCTGCTGCGGTTGGCTGCTTCCACGCCGCAGGTGCTGGTGAGCGGCACCGAGCCGCCGCCGCGCTTCGACAAGCTGTTCCAGGTGGCGGGCGGCGCGGTCACGGAAGGCAGGATGGTGCATGACTGAGCGCCACGTCTCGGAGCTGCTGGCGGAGGTGTTCCGCCGCGCCGGCATGAAGCGCAACCTGAAGCGCGCCGAGGCGGTGCTGCTGTGGCCGCGCGTGGTGGGGCACGAGGTGGCGCGCTTCAGCACGGCGCGCGCCCTGCGCGACGGGGTGCTGTACGTCGACGTCAGCGACTCGGAGACCGCCATGCACCTGAGCATGCAGCGTAGCCGCTTCCTTGCCGAGTACCAGGGGAAGTACGGCGCCGGCGTTCGCGAGATCCGCTTCCAGGTGGGCCGCGTGCCCCAGGCGGAAGCGGACGCGAGTCCGGAGGTCGAGTTCCGCGCCGACCCGCAGGACCTGGCGAACCTCGCGCGCGAGCTCGGCGCGCTCGAGCTGCCGGCCGACGTCGCGCAGGTCGCGCTCCAGGCCGGGCGGCGGCTGCTGGCGCTCCAGGCGCAGCGCCGCGCTGCCGGCTGGGAGCCGTGCCCCACCTGCGGCGCGCTGCACGACGGACCCGTGCGGCCACTGACGCCGCGCGAGGAGGCGCTGCAGGAGGCGGGCCGCCGCGACCCCGACGTGGAGCTGGGCCGCGAGCTGTGCTCCGCCTGCCGGCGTTACGCCGCCGAGGGACGGGTCCGGGCGGCGGCCGCGCGCCTGAAGATGGCGCCAGGCGAAGAGCCGGGGCAGGGCCTGAGCGAGGACGAGCACGCGGTGGCGGCGCACCTGGCCAAGAAGGAGCTGGACGCGGCGCTGCGCGAGCTGATGCCCGTGGTGCTCGAGCGGCCCGCCATGCTGCCGCAGCTCGAGCGCGCGGCGCGCTGCCGCGTGGCGCTGGAGACCGGCAAGCCGACAGGCGCCGTGGGTTACAACGACCTGATGAAGTTCGACCGTCGCCTGGCCCAGCTGCTGCGGCACGTGGACGAGGCGTGAGGATACGCGTGAGAAGGGAGCCAGCATGACCCGACCGGTGGTACTCGTCATCCTCGACGGCTTCGGCCTGGCGCCGGAGGGGCCGGGCAACGCCGTGGCGCTGGCGCGCACCCCTGTCTTCGACTCGATCTGGGAAGGGCGCCCCCGCACCGAGCTGGCCGCGTCGGGCACGGCCGTAGGGCTCCCGGCCGGCCAGATGGGCAACAGCGAGGTGGGGCACATGAACCTGGGCGCCGGGCGCGTCGTACGCCAGAGCCTCACCTACATCCAGGCGCAGATCGACGACGGCTCGTTCTTCGAGAACGAGGTCCTCACCGAGCTCTACGCCTCCGTGCACGAAGGCGGAACGCTTCACCTGCTGGGCCTGGTGAGCGGCGGTGGGGTGCACTCCGACATCGGGCACCTGCTGGCCCTGCTCGACCTGGCGGAGCGGCGCGGAACGAAGCGTCTGCGGGTGCACGCCTTCACCGACGGGCGCGACGCCCCGCCCGACAGCGGCGCCGGCTTCGTGCGGCGGGTCGAGGCGCGCCTGACGCAGCTACGTGGCCACGGCATGGACGCGCGCTTCGCCAGCGTCAGCGGCCGCTACTACGCCATGGACCGCGACAAGCGCTGGGAGCGCACGAAGCAGGCGTACGACGCCGTCGTGTGCGCCCAGGCGGCCCACTTCGCCTCCAGCGCCGAGAAGGCGGTCACCGACGCGTACTCGCGGGGCGAGACCGACGAGTTCATCCTCCCCACCGTCGTCACCGACCCGGACGGGGGCGGCCCCGTGGGCACGGTGGCCGACGGCGACGCGCTGTTCTTCTTCAACTTCCGGGCCGACCGGGCGCGCCAGCTGACCTACGCGCTGCTGGGCGGCCCCGAGTGGGCGGGCTTCGAGCGGTGCGCCACGCCGCGGGTGGCGTTCGCCACGATGATGGAGTACGACCGCGAGTGGCCCGCCCCCTTCGCCTTCGCCCTGCCCGAGATCGGCGAGACGCTGCCGGAGGTGCTGGCGGCCGCGGGCCTGGGGCAGTACCACACGGCCGAAACGGAGAAGTACGCGCACGTGACCTACTTCTTCAACGCCCAGCGCGAGGTCGCGTATCCCGGCGAGGAGCGAGCGCTGGTCCAGTCGCCCAAGGTGCCTACCTACGACCTGCAGCCCGAGATGAGCGCCGAGGAGCTGACCGAGCGCACCGCCCTGCGCATCGCAGAAGCGGACGACGCCTTCGTGCTGGTCAACTACGCCAACCCCGACATGGTGGGGCACACGGGCGTGCTGGAAGCAGCCATCACGGCCTGCGAAGCGGTTGACCGGGGCCTCGGGCGCCTCATCGAAGCGAGCCTGGCCAGGGGCGGCACCGTCCTGGTGATCGCCGATCACGGCAACGCCGAGCTGATGCTGGAACCCGACGGCAGCCCGCACACGGCGCACACCATCAACCCCGTGCCGTGCGTGCTCGTCTCCAACGCGCCCGAGCTGGAGGGCGTGAAGCTGCGCTCGGGCGGCGCGCTCGCGGACGTGGCGCCCACCGTGCTGGACCTGCTGGGGCTGCCGCAGCCCGCGGTCATGACGGGGCGCACGCTGCTCGAGCGTTAGGTCAGGCGTCCGCCCGCAGCGCCAGCAGGGGCACCAGCATCTCTTCGGGCTCGAGGCTGCCGTGCATCCCCAGCAGGGTGTGCGCCTGGTCTTCGGGCCACATCGAGGCGCCGCCTTTGGCGAGCAGCACCACGTCGCCCACGCGCCGGTCGGCCTCGGGGTGAAGGTGGGCGGGGTCGCCGTAGAGCCCGCCGGCGAGGGCCGCGGGGCCTGCCAGGGCCACGAACGAGTCCGCCAGCTCCTCGCGCGCCGCCGCCAGCAGCTCGGCCTCGGCGCCCGCCTTGGCGTAGAGGAACACGTGGCGCGGCTCGCCCCCTTCTCGTAGCGACAGCTTGTCGTACAGGTTCGGGTAGCGCTGGATGAAGCGGCGCTCGGCGACGGGAGTGGTGATGTGCCCGTGGTCGGCGGTGACCAGGAAGAGGGTGCCGCGCCGCGCCGCGGGCGACAGCGCGTCCAGCGTGCGCCGCAGCTGCGCCACGAACGCGGCGAACAGGCGCGGGACGGTGGGGCTGTCGGTGCCGTCGCGGTGCATCACCGAGTCGAAGTCGGGCATGTAGACGTAGCTGAACCCCGGAGCTCCGGCGCTCGCCTCCAGGTGGGCGCCAAGCCGCGTCAGCATGTCGACCCAGTCGACGTAAGGCGTCACCTGGGCGCCCTGGAACTGCATGCGCGAGAGCGGGTTGCGCGAAACGGCGCCCGGCACGAACGCGTGGCCGGCCACCCCGCCCGCTCCCAGTAGCTGGTAGATGCTGGGAGCGCCCAGCATGCTCTCGGGCGAGACCCCCCACTCCTCCAGGTCGCCGATCCTCGCGGAGCGGTTCCAGGCGGGGCTGAAGAAGAGCATGTTCGCGACCACGCCAAGGCTGGGCAGCCTCTGGCTGTAGCCGAGCAGGCCGAGGTTGCCGGGCCCGGCTCCGTTCGCTTGGATGACGCTGGTGGCGGCGGTGGTGGTGGAGGGGCTGACCGAGGTGATGGGCGGCGGAAGCGCCCCGCCCTCCAGCCCCGCGTAGCGTCCGAGCAGCTCGAGCAGGCCCGCGTCGTCGTGCTCCAGCTGCTGCCTTAGCCGTAGGTGCCCCAGCCCGTCGACCAGCAGCAGCACCACCTGCCGCACCCCGTCGGTCGCCACCGGCAGGCGCAGCGGGGTGGCACGCCACTCGGCCTCGACGCCCAGCAGCGCTCCGACGGTAGGAGGCAGGCTCGTGAGCGCCGCTCCGCCGTAGGCGGGCAGCACCCAGCGCTGGGGCAACGGCTCGGTGAGCTTGACCACGCTCCTCCTCCACAGGGCGCGCGGCCGCGGGGCCGCCGGGGAGCCGCCCAAGGGATCGTCCAGGTGATCGACTAGTCGATCGCCAGCTGATCGCCAGCTGATCGCCCTGGTAGCGTGCTCCGCCCTGTCTCCCACGCTACTACGGCGAGCTGCGTTCTCGCACGATCGTCGCCGGCCCGAAAGGGCGGCCGGGCACGGTTGCCGAAGGGCCGAGGGGGCCTGGAACGGGTCCGACGGAGCTCCACCCCAAAGGACAGCGGGAGCGCCCGGTTGGCGCTCCCGCTGTCGTCGTACGTCCTGGCACGAGGGCCAGTTGCTCTGTAACTAGTTGCTCCGAGCTAGGTGCTCAGAAGTCCATCCCGCCCATGTCGCCGCCGGGCATGGCCGGGGCCCTGTCTTCCTTCTCCGGGTGGTCGTGGATGACGACTTCCGTGGTGAGGAGGAGGGCGCCGATGGAGGCGGCGTTCTGGAGCGCGGTGCGCGTCACCTTGGCGGGGTCGACGATGCCGGCCGCGAACATGTCGTCCACGTACTGGTCGGTCGCGGCGTCGTAGCCGTACTTGCCGTCGGCGTTCTTGAGGATGGTGTTGACTACCACGCTGCCTTCGGCGCCGGCGTTGGCGGCGATCTGGCGGGCGGGCTCCTCGAGGGCGCGCATCAGGATCTGGGCGCCGGTGCGCTCGTCGCCTTCGAGGCCGTCGGCCAGCGTGCGGACGGCGTCGATCGCGTGGATCAGCGTGACACCACCGCCGGCGACGATGCCTTCCTCGACGGCCGAGCGGGCGGTCGAGAGGGCGTCCTCGAAGCGGTGCTTCTTCTCCTTGAGCTCGGTCTCGGTGGCAGCGCCGACGCGGATGACGGCCACGCCGCCGGCCAGCTTGGCGAGACGCTCCTGGAGCTTCTCGCGAGCGTAGTCGGAGTCGGTGTGCTCGAGCTCGGCGCGGATGCCCTTGATGCGCTCCTGGATGGTCTCGGTGGAGCCGGCGCCCTCGATGATCGTGGTCTCGTCCTTGTTGCTGCGGACGCGCTTGGCGCGGCCGAGCTGGTTGAGGCGCACGTTCTCGAGCTTGTGGCCGAGCTCTTCGCTGATGACCTCACCGCCGGTGACGGCGGCGATGTCGCGGAGCATCTCCTTGCGGCGGTCGCCGAAGCCGGGAGCCTTGACGGCCGACACGTTGATCGTGCCGCGGATGCGGTTGACGATCAGGGTGGCGAGCGCTTCGCCCTCGATGTCTTCCGAGATGATCATGAGCGGCTTGCCGGTCTGCATGACCTGCTCGAGGACCGGGAGGAGGTCCTTCAGCGCGCTGATCTTCTTCTCGTGGATGAGGATGTAGGGGTCCTCGAGGACCGCTTCCATCGCGTCGGAGTCGGTGATGAAGTAGGCGCTGAGGTAGCCCTTGTCGAACTGCATGCCTTCGACGACGTCGAGTTCGGTCTCG